>NZ_JASHJA010000029.1:0-46846 GCF_030733445.1 Bacillus sp. MMSF_3353 | reverse complement strand
AGGTCATTATACATCATATATACGTAATGTATAGAATTTTAGCGATCATTGTGATAAAAGAGTTCATAAAAATACAAGATTAAATTATTTTAAAAAATATTTTGTGAAATATTTCACTTAAAAATGTTAGCGTTTTCATAATTAGGAAGGTTTGTACCGTTTATTATGTACTTGAAAGACATCAAAAAAATTTAAAAGGAGGTACAACAAATGAAACATCCGATACATGTTACTTCAGAGATTGGAGAATTACAAACGGTTTTACTAAAGCGACCTGGTAAGGAAGTAGAAAACTTAACGCCGGATTATTTACAGCAGTTATTATTTGATGATATTCCATTTTTACCAATTATTCAAAAAGAACATGATTATTTTGCACAAACATTACGCAATCGGGGTGTTGAAGTTCTTTATTTAGAAAAACTAGCAGCGGAGGCGTTAGTTGGTAAAAAGCTTCGAGAAGAATTTGTTGATCGTATTTTAAAAGAAGGACATGCTGACGTAAATGTTGCACATCAAACTTTAAAAGAATATTTACTTTCCTTTTCAAATGAAGAATTGATTCAAAAAATTATGGGTGGTGTGCGGAAAAACGAAATTGAAACGAGTAAGAAAGCACATTTATATGAATTAATGGAAGACCATTATCCATTTTATTTAGATCCAATGCCAAATTTATACTTTACTCGTGATCCGGCAGCTACTATAGGGGACGGCTTAACGATTAATAAAATGAGAGAACCAGCACGTAGACGGGAATCATTGTTTATGGAATATATCATTAAACATCATCCACGCTTTGCAAATCATAATGTGCCAGTTTGGTTAGATCGTGATTACAAGTTTCCAATTGAAGGCGGCGATGAACTAATCTTGAATGCGGAAACAATTGCAATTGGCGTATCTGCTCGTACTTCAGCTAAAGCAATTGAGCGCTTAGCTAAAAATTTATTTAGTCGTCAAAATAAAATTAAGAAAGTAGTGGCCATAGAACTTCCAAAATGTCGAGCGTTTATGCATTTAGATACAGTATTTACAATGGTCGATTACGATAAATTTACAATTCATCCAGCTATCCAAGGACCAAAAGGAAATATGAACATTTATATTTTAGAAAAAGGATCGGATGAAGAAACTCTTAAAATTACACATCATACGTCTTTAATGGATACTTTAAAAGAAGTATTAGGATTAAGTGAATTGGTACTTATCCCTTGTGGAGGAGGAGATGTAATCGCTTCTGCTCGTGAACAATGGAATGATGGGTCTAATACATTGGCAATTGCACCAGGAGTAGTTGTTACATATGATCGCAATTATGTATCCAATGCTTTATTACGTGAGCATGGTATAGAAGTTATTGAGGTACTCAGTTCGGAATTATCTCGTGGTCGTGGGGGTCCACGCTGCATGAGTATGCCGATTGTTCGAAAAGATATTTAGTATAAATAATGGAGAAAGTAGTGATGAATCATGTTAATGACTAGACCGAACTTAAAAGGAAAAAGCTTTCTTGCTGAAAAAGATTTTACAGAAGAAGATTTATTATATTTTCTAGACTTAGCAGCAGAATTAAAAGAGAAAAAGAAAAATGGTATTCCACATCGTTATTTAGAAGGCAAAAATGTAGCACTTTTATTTGAAAAAACTTCAACTCGTACGCGATGTGCATTTACAGTAGCTTGTACAGATTTAGGCGCCAACCCTGAATATTTAGGGAAAGGTGATATTCAGCTTGGAAAAAAAGAATCTGTTGAAGATACAGCAAAAGTTCTAGGGCGAATGTTTGATGGAATTGAGTTCCGTGGTTTTGATCATGCAACAGTAGAAATTTTAGCTGAAAACTCAGGTGTACCGGTATGGAATGGTTTAACAGATATGTGGCATCCAACACAAACACTTGCAGATTTATTAACTATAAAAGAACATATAGGACATTTAAAAGGCGTTAAGCTCGTCTATGTTGGAGATGGACGAAATAATGTCGCTAATAGTTTACTAGTTGGTGGAGCAATTGTTGGAATGGAAGTTCGTATTTGTACACCGGAATCATTATGGCCAGCACAAGAAGTGATTGATATGGCCAAAAAATATAATAATCAAGTAAAGGTAACAAGCAATGTCGAAGAGGCTGTTGCAGGGGCGGATGTAATTTATACAGATGTATGGGTATCCATGGGGGAAGAAGACAAATTTGCTGAACGCATTACATTATTGAAACCATATCAAGTAAATATGCACATGATTAAAGCGACTGGAAATGAAAATGTTATGTTCTTACATTGTTTACCTGCATTCCATAATGTAGAAACGTTATATGGAGAAGAAATCTATGAAAAATATGGAATAAAAGAAATGGAAGTAAGTGACGAAGTATTTCGCAGCAAGTATTCAAAAGTATTTGATCAAGCAGAAAATAGAATGCATACAATTAAAGCGGTTATGGCAGCTACTTTAGGAAATATGGAGTAAAGAAGGAGGTTAAACTTCCTTCTTTCCCTACCTTTAGACACTATCATTCACTACTGCTATTTATTTTTATTGTGATTAAAGAGAGGTGAGTGTAATGGGTGAAGAAAAGAAATTAGGCTTATTTACTTTAACAGCTCTTGTTGTTGGCTCTATGATAGGCGGCGGAGCATTTAACTTAGCAAGCGATATGGCAAAAGGTGCTGGTGCCGGTGCAATTATTATTGGATGGGTTATAACGGGTATAGGAATGATCGCCCTTGGATTATCATTTCAAAATTTAACCGTAAAAAGGGCAGATTTAGATGGTGGCATTTTTAGTTATGCAAAAGCGGGGTTTGGTAACTTTATGGGGTTTAATAGTGCATGGGGATATTGGTTGTCCGCTTGGCTTGGAAATGTAGCTTACGGTACATTGTTATTTTCTTCACTTGGATATTTTTTCCCCGTTTTTGAAGGGGGGCAAAATGTAGCATCAATTATTGGCGCGAGTGTATTACTATGGTGTGTTCACATGTTAATTTTACGTGGTATACAATCAGCGGCCCTTGTAAATTTAGTAACAACAATTGCAAAATTAGTACCCGTTTTTGTATTTATTGTGGTAGGAATTTTCGCCTTTCATATTGATATTTTCTTAGATGGATTTTGGGGACAAGCGGGTTCTTTTTCATGGGGAGATGTAGGTAGTCAAGTTAAGAGCACAATGCTTGTAACCCTCTGGGTATTTATTGGTGTAGAAGGAGCTGTTGTCCTATCAAGTCGTGCTAAAAACCGAAGTGATGTAGGAAAAGCGACTGTCATCGGATTAATTGGGACTCTTATTATTTACATCCTACTTACACTATTATCTCTAGGGCTTATGCAACAAGCCGATGTTGCTAATTTGAAAAATCCAGCCATGGCTTATTTATTTGAAAGTGTTGTCGGAAAATGGGGCGCGATTTTTATTAACTTAGGATTAGTTATTTCTGTATTAGGTGCTTGGCTAGGATGGACTCTACTTGCATCTGAAATTCCGTATTTAGCTGCTAAAGATGGCGTATTTCCAAAGTGGTTTGCGAAAGAAAATAAGAACAAAGCTCCTGTAAATTCATTATGGATAACAAATGGGTTAATTCAAATTTTTTTATTAACATTTATAGTTTCCGATCAAGCCTATCATTTTGCGTTTTCTCTCGCTTCCTCTGCTATTTTAATTCCGTATGCCTTTTCGGCATTTTATCAATTTAAGTTTAGTCTACAATCTAAAGAAAATGATCGAACAAAGAATATTATAATTGGTTTAGTGGCGAGTATGTATGGAATTTGGTTAATTTATGCAGCAGGCTTAGATTATTTATTACTGACAATGACATTATATGCTCCTGGGATTTTCATTTTTTACAATGTTCAAAAGCAAACGAATCCAAAACAAATATTTACGCGTGTTGAACTTGCTTCATCTGTGGCCATTGGAGCTTTAGCATTTTTTGCAATTTATGGACTGATTACAGGTAATATTACTTTTTAAATAGACGGGATGCATTTTTGTATAAGATCTTGTAAATATGAAATCAATTGGAGGGTTGAAAGATGAAAAGAAAAAAAATAGTAGTTGCATTAGGTGGAAATGCTATACAATCTGGGGACGCTACTGCACAAGCGCAACAAGAAGCGTTGGAAAGAACAGCAGAACAACTTACTAAGATTATGGAAAATGATGTAGATATCGTCATTGCACATGGAAACGGCCCACAGGTTGGTAACATCTTATTACAACAAAAAGTAGCGGAAACGGAAAAAACACCAGCAATGCCGTTAGATACCTGTGGTGCAATGAGCCAAGGTATGATTGGATATTGGATGGAAAATGCGATTGAGAAGGCTCTGAAAAAACGTAAAATAAAAAAAGATGTTGCCACAGTTATAACACGCGTTATTGTAGATGAAAAGGATGAAGCATTCGAAAATCCAACAAAACCAATTGGTCCTTTTTATACTGAAGAGGAAGCAAGAAAGTTAATGGAAGAAACCAAAGCGGTATTTAAAGAAGACGCAGGAAGAGGATGGAGACGAGTTGTACCATCCCCAAAACCTGTAAGTATTCATGAACATAAGATCATTAATTCCTTAGTGGAGGATGGAGATATAGTGATTGCTGTTGGAGGCGGAGGAATCCCAGTTATTGAAACTGAAGAGGGGTTAAAAGGAACTGAAGCTGTTATTGATAAAGATTTTGCTGCTCAAAAACTAGCTGAATTAGTAGATGCCGATACTCTTGTTATCTTAACTGCAGTTGATCATGTTTATGTAAACTTTAATAAAACAGATCAAAAGAAATTAGAGGCTGTTACAGTTGATGAATTAGAACAACATATACGGGATAATCAATTTGCCGCAGGAAGTATGCTTCCGAAAATTCAAGCAGCGATTAACTTTGCTAATACAGATCCAAAACGAAAAACAATTATTACCTCACTAGAAAAAGTGCATGAAGCGTTAGAAGAAAATACTGGCACTATTATTTCTAAGCATGATGCATGTGTTTACATATAAGAGGCTTTTAAACCAATAAAAAGAATGAAGTGATTTGCTTCATTTTTTTTATGTACAGTATACTTTTTAGTAAGTAACATTCATAAAGTATTCATGAACGTAAAACGATCTCGAAACTAATTATGATAAAATAAATTTTGAAGAGGCTTTCTTGAATTTTTACTCCGGTATACAGAAAGAGGGCGTTTTATGAAAAAGCGAAACGTAGTTGAAGACTTGAAGCAGTTTGAATTATTTGCTCATTTAACGGATAAAAAATTGAAGAGCCTAGCAGAACTTATCTATTGGCGAACCTATAAAAAAGGTCAATTTTTATTTTTAGAAGGTGATTCCAGAGAAAGAATTTACCTTGTATTAGATGGATTTGTAAAATTAGAACGAGTCAATCAAAGTGGGAATTTATTATATGAGGAATATATCAAGCGATTTTCTATTTTTCCTTATGGTGATATGTTTACAGACAAAGCATACGATTATACAGCTGTTGCAATGACAGATGTAGATGTATACTATATTCCCACTGTAATTTTTGAGAATATGATTCGATCAAGTCGAAAACAGCTTATGTATATTGTTCAACAGTTATCTTCTATATTGAAAGTGAATGAAAGCCGCGTACAAAATATTTCAATTCCAAATGCACAAGATCGTGTTATTCAGGCGCTACACCATTTAATGAATTTTTTAGGAGAACAAGAGGGAGAAGAAATTATAATTTCATGCCCACTTACAACAACCGAAATCTCTAAAATATCTGGGACGTGTCGCGAAACAGTTAGTGGAGTGTTAAAGCAATTAAAGAATGAAGGCATTATCACCGTTCTAGGAAAAAAAATCATCATACATGATCCAACTTATTTTAAAGAAGTTTCAATATGAAAATAGGTTCCGTGAAGAATATGATGGCTCTTAAAAACAGAACGATGAATCCTATTAAATGTCTACTGTTAATCCTTAATTAAAAATAATTGAAGATTGAATTTCATTTAATTTTGGACAGATTATTTTTTACAATCTACCAATAATAAAAAGAATCATTCTACATACCTATAAAGAAATAAATCCTTTGGTAATTACTAAACATGATAAAGGTGTGTTTATGTAAATATTAATTATCCTTTAATGTATTTAAAATAAATAATTGAAACAATTCCTGTATAACAAGGTTCCTAAATTCTTGTCTTTCTACAGAATGTGAGACATTTAGAAGGACAGGAAATTAGGAACTAGCCACATGTTGTAAAATACTTAATTTCCAATAAAAAGTAGTTCTATTCAAATTGAGTAGAACTACTTTTACATTATTTCATAGTTGTTTTCACCAAAAGAAGTGAGATCATCTGTACAAGTTAAGATCATCGTCGTTTCTTTTCAATTAAATTAATCTTCTCCATATTCATTAATAACAACCGCCATTTGTGTTTGCTCTTGTTGTAAACAAAGTTAGGATTTTTGCATAAGCATTTTTTCAAAAATGAGTATTAGAGGCTGTATATACGATTGTAGGGGTTTCCTGTTTCTATTGTACTTGTGCTGGAATATATCTTTTAGTCTTAAGAGACGAATAAAAAATCCGCCTTTAAGATAGCCCGATCTTCAACTACTGCACTCGTTTGGTGAAGAGGGGGGATACGGTTCTACTTCGTATACTTAAAAACATCCGGTCAAAGATTTTTAAATATTGGGATGTTTTGTTGTTGTTCTTCTATTTTTGCTAAATCAATTTCTACTGTTCTGATTGGCTCATGGTCGTCCGCTTCTTTTACAATGTTTCCATTTGGATCGATGGCCATTGAGTATCCAGTGTATGTGTTGTCAATATGATTTTCATTATTCACATCTCCTACACTGTTACATGCAATAACATAGATGCAGTTCTCTATGGCTCTTGCTTTTAATAGTGTTCTCCAATGGTTCAAGTTTGTTGTTGTCCACGGTGCAACATATAAGATGATTTTTGCACCTTGAAACGATGGATAGCGTGTAATTTCTGGAAAGCGTAAGTTGTAACATATAATTTGGCCCGCCTTGGTATTGTGAATTTCAAATACATCTGGAACATCATTTCCAGATGTTAAATAAAGATGTTTATCTAACATGGGAACGAGGTGAATTTTATCTTTTTGATAAAGCAACTCACTTCCCGACAGACTTAACTTCTTGAGAATCTTGATGTTTATTAGTAAGAGTAATGTAGTGTTATGCAATTAAATCTAAATAATAATATGTATCGTAAGATGGTTGGAATTTTAAAATGAATACATATAATTGGAAGTGTCAGTTATAAAGAGAGAAAAAATATCTTGTAAAGTAATGCATATAACATAGAAGTAAATAAGAGATAGGTGAAATTTATGAATACAAGACAAAAAGAAATTTTATTTCTGCTATTATCTGAATCTAACGACTATTTTTTAGTACAAGACCTTGCGGATCAGGTGAATTGCTCTGAAAAAACAATTCGTAATGACTTTAAAATAATTGAGGAGCACCTTGCGAATTATTCAAGTGCGATTCTTGTTAGGAAACCAGGATTAGGTGTGTACTTAGAGATTGAGGAATATGAAAAGGTGGACTTGTTTAATAAACTTTATTGTATTAATAATCGTACAAAGTATGAATCAGATGAAGAAAGAATTCTACAAATTGCTTACAACTTATTAATGAATGTAAAGGCAGTTACTGCACAGGATATGGCATCTCAACATTTTGTAAGTCGGACTACTATAAAAAAAGATCTAGATAGAATTGAAAAATGGTTGCATCATTTTGATTTAACCATTGTTTCAAAACAGCGAGTTGGACTTATTATTGATGGAAATGAAAAGAAAAAAAGGAGAGCATTGGCTAGGTTATCAGATTTGATTCGTAATTCAGATCTTACGAATCAATTTATTAAAGAACAATTTCAATATCATGAGGTTGAATTTGTTACGAACGAATTGAAAGCGTTACAAAAGCGAAATGCAGTTTTTTTTACAGATGATACATTTGAAAGTTTATTAGTGCATACATTGCTCATGGTACGGAGAATGAAACTTAAACAACCTATTTTAAATGCTGAAAAGGAAATTAAAATACTGAAAGAAACAAAAGAATATATATGGACATTGGAATTTTTAAAACAGTTGGAATGTGTTTTTTCAGTTCATTTTACAGAAGAAGAAGTTACGTATTTAACAGCTCATATTTTAGGTGGGAAAATCCGTTATCAAGATAAACCAATGCAGGATAGCACACTTACTGAAAGTAATCCAATTCTTTCTATAGTTATACAGCAATTAGTTAAACGTATATCGCAGTTATATGAAATTGATTTCAGTAAAGACAAAATTTTAATTGAAGGGTTAACGATTCATCTATATACCGCATTGAATCGCTTAAGCTATGATCTTTCTGTCTCTAATCCGATGTTACACGATATAAAGAGAATGTATCCCTATGTGTTTAATGTATTGATACAAGTATTAGAAGAGATAAATGAATCTCAAAAAATATATATTCCAGAAGAAGAAGCGGCTTATCTTACTCTACACTTTGAAGCATCTGTTGAACGGTTAAATTACCAGGAAAAATCTAAAAATGTAATTATTGTTTGCCATATGGGCATTGGCATGTCGCAGTTGTTACGTACAAAAATTGAGCGTAAATTTCGTCATATCCATGTGATGGACTGTATTTCAAAAGCAGATTTACAAAGTTATATAATGAAACATCGTGATGTGGATCTCGTTATTTCAACTACTAGTCTTTCAAGATTAGACATTCCCCATATAGTAGTATCCCCATTATTAGAGGGGCCAGAAGAAAAGAAGCTAGGGGACTTTATACAAAATTATGATGAGCCAAGTTATAAAGAACAAAAAGACTTTGTTATGTTCAATTATACATCTCCATTTTTAGTGTTTTTACAACAGGATATACAGCACCCATATGAGCTAATTGAAAAGTTAGCGTATGCTTTGCATAGTAAGGGGTATGTAGATAAAGAGTATGCAGAAAATGCAATCATAAGAGAAAAAATGTCAGCAACAACGATTGGGGCAGGAATCGCAATTCCCCATGGCAATCCAAAATTTATTCAAGAATCAGTAATTGCAATTGCTACATTAAAGGAACCAATTGATTGGGGAGCAGAAAAGGTATCACTTGTATTTATGCTAGCAGTTAAAAGTGATGGACAAGAGGTAACGAAACAATTGTTTCAGGAACTATCCTTTATAAGTGAGCAACCATCCTTTATTCAAAAGCTTACGAAAGAAACAAATGTCATGAAATTTTTGTCCTTTTTACATAATTAACCGAAAAGTGGAGGCCTAAATAACTGTTATTTGCATAGGCAAAAGATTTATTTTCCGGAAGTTACGGTAAAAAATGAAACTTTTGACGTCGTAATATTGATTTATAGTAAGTGTAGGCGCTTAGTAAGAAGTGTAAGGAGGATTAAGAATGAAATTGTTAGCGGTTACATCATGTCCGAATGGGATTGCCCATACCTATATGGCAGCTGAAAATTTGCAAAAAACAGCGGATAAATTAGGAGTTCAAATGAAAATTGAAACCCAAGGTGGAATAGGGGTAGAAAATGAGTTAACTGAACAAGATATTCGCGAAGCTGACGGCATTATTATAGCTGCGGATAGAGTCGTAAATAAAGATAGATTTGTAGGGAAAAAATTGTTGGTTGTTGGGGTACAAGATGGTATTCGTAAACCAGGAGAATTAATTCAGAAAATAATCAGCGGGAATGTACCTCTTTATCATTCACAGTCAAAAATAGTAGAAAGTAACCAACAGGAAAGAAAGCAAAATCCGATATATCGTCATTTAATGAATGGTGTATCTTTTATGGTCCCATTTATCGTAGTCGGGGGATTATTAATTGCAATTGCGTTAACACTTGGGGGAGAAAAAACACCTGGGGGTTTAGTGATTCCGGAGGGTTCTTTCTGGAAAACTATTGAACAAATTGGTGGTGCATCATTTACGTTCATGGTTCCAATACTAGCTGGATATATTGCATATAGTATAGCGGATAAACCTGGACTTGTTCCTGGTATGATTGGTGGATATATTGCAGCAACAGGAAGCTTTTACGGAAGTGAAAGTGGTGCTGGTTTTCTTGGTGGTATTATCGCTGGTTTCTTAGCTGGTTACATAGCGTTAGGAATCAAAAAATTAAAAGTTCCAAAAGCGATTCAACCAATTATGCCGATTATTATTATTCCGGTATTTACTTCTCTTATTGTAGGTTTAGCATTTGTATTTATTATTGGTGCCCCTGTCGCACAAGTTTTCGTATCATTAACAGCTTGGTTAGCAGGTATGCAAGGGTCAAGTTCAATTCTCTTAGCATTAATTTTAGGGGCAATGATTTCATTTGATATGGGTGGTCCGGTCAATAAAGTAGCATTCTTATTTGGTTCAGCAATGATTGGAGAAGGAAACTATGAAATTATGGGTCCAATTGCTGCAGCAATTTGTATACCACCAATTGGAATGGGACTGGCTACTTTCATAGGTAAGGGGAAATTTCAAGATTCAGAGAGAGAAATGGGTAAAGCATCATTTACAATGGGGCTATTTGGTATTACGGAAGGTGCGATTCCCTTTGCAGCACAAGATCCACTTCGGGTTATTCCAAGTATAATGGCTGGTTCGATGACGGGTGCTGTGATTGCGATGATCGGTCATGTAGGAGACAGAGTAGCACATGGTGGTCCAATTGTTGCAGTGTTAGGGGCAGTAGATAATGTATTTATGTTTTTTGTAGCTGTAATTGTAGGTTCTGTCGTCACAGCTGTTGTAGTAAATGTATTGAAAAAAGACGTTTTAAAGTTAGAAAAACAAGAAAGTGAACAAATAAAAGAAGTTTCAGCAACAATAAAATTAGAACAACTGGAACAAGAAACTAAAGCAAGAGGCCAACAAGTAGATAGGGTAGAAATTGAAAAATTAACAGATATTACAAGTTTAGAATTAATTGAAACGGACTTAAAAGGGGAAACAAGAGATGACATCATTGATGAAATGATTCAAAAATTAAAACATGTAGGTGCATTACACTCAGTGACAGAATTTAAACAAGCTATTATGAACCGTGAGCAAGAAAGTACTACAGGTATTGGTATAAATATTGCGATTCCACATGGGAAATCAGCTACCGTTAGGAAACCGAGTGTGGTATTTGGAATTAAACAATCGGGTATAGATTGGAACAGCCTTGATGGAACGGAAGCAAAGTTAATAT
Source organism: Bacillus sp. MMSF_3353 (assembly GCF_030733445.1). Classification (NCBI taxonomy): domain Bacteria; kingdom Bacillati; phylum Bacillota; class Bacilli; order Caryophanales; family Bacillaceae; genus Bacillus; species Bacillus sp. MMSF_3353. The sequence goes on along the minus strand of NZ_JASHJA010000029.1, from coordinate 35,589 downwards.
TTATGATTGCGGTACCAAAAGGAAATGAAGGAAATGAACATTTAAAAATCCTTCAAATGCTTTCTCGAAAACTAATGGATGATAGTTATAGAGAGCGGTTATTATCTGTTCAAACAAAAGCAGAAGCATACAAACTACTAGATGAAATTGCATAGAATGGAGGATTCAAATCATGACTGAACCATTATTTTTTGCACCTGTTTTTAAAGAAAGAATTTGGGGTGGGACACATTTAACTTCTTTTGGATATGAAATTCCATCAAATCAAACTGGAGAGTGTTGGGCTTTTGCAGCGCATCAACATGGACAAAGTATTGTTAAGAATGGAAAATATAAAGGGTTATCTTTAAGGGAATTGTGGGAAGAACATCGAGATTTGTTTGGTAATATTGAGGGAGACCGTTTCCCTCTTCTTACCAAAATTTTAGATGCCAATCAGGACCTATCTGTTCAAGTGCATCCCAACGATGAGTATGCCAGAGTACATGAAAATGGAGAACTAGGAAAAACAGAATGCTGGTATGTAATCGATTCCACAAAAGACGCAGAAATTATATATGGGCATCATGCGAAAACAAAAGAAGAATTCATGTCTATGATTGAACAGAAAGAGTGGAACCAACTGTTACATCGTGTGAAGGTGAAACCTGGAGATTTCTTCTATGTGCCGAGTGGAACTGTTCATGCAATTGGTAAAGGGATTTTAGTATTAGAAACACAGCAAAACTCTGATACGACCTATAGATTGTATGATTATGATAGAAGAGATTCAGAAGGGAATTTACGTGAGCTGCATTTTGAAAGAAGCATTGATGTAATAGAAGCCCCATTTATATCGAATCAGTTAAAGGTTAAACATGAAAAAGTAGATGATTTGAGTATAACTAACTTTATCAAATGTCCATATTTTTCAGTGGCAAAATGGGAGTTAGATGGATCAACTAGCTTGGAACAACAAAAGGCCTTCCTTCTTGTTAGTGTAATAAAGGGGGAAGGTGAGTTAATTAAAGAAGGTGAGCACTATTTCTTTAAAAAAGGAGACCACTTTATAATACCTAATTACTTCGGAGGATACGATTTGGTAGGTAACTCTATATGTATTGTTTCAAGTATATAGAAATTTTATAATTATTATATAAAGATTATAAAATTTATTATTTAAACACAAATTAACCAGTTCCTAATTTTAAGGATCTGGTTAATTTGTGTGAAGTGTATTGATTTTATAATTTTTTATATTACTTGTAACATTTAGTATCCATTTTTGTATTCTTTATTATTTGAACCATAATCTTGCAAAAAGGTAAAATTTATGGATTGAATTGTGGTAGATGTATGCTACAAATCACATTTAATGAAAGATATGAAAATAGTAATTAATTTTATAGTGTAAGGGGTCCACATTGCCATCAACCTAAGAAAACAAGTCACCCCCAAAACGATAAATAAGCTTTTTCATTACAGGAAAGCCTAAAAATTTCGTTCTGATGGTTTAATAAAACCTTAGCTTGATAGCGATGTGACGGTACCCCTATAGGTAGTTACTTTGAGAAGTCAGCTCATTTTTTTCGTTTTAGGGCGTTTATTTTTCTTAAGTTGATGGGCATGTATGGTGACCCCTTATAGTACGATAGGGCACGTTAATCGAGGATGAAGGCATGAAGGCTAACGACTCTGATTTTTTTAAAATAGCCCTAACAAAAAAAATTGGATGTAAATACCAAATGGCTAAGTAAAGCCTTTTTAGAAACAAGCACCAAATCAAGCGCATATTTTCACTCACACAGGTAACATTAGTACTTGTAAGATCCAAACACATCCCTTAGGAGGTTTTCATCATGGGCTTTTTTGATTTATTTAACGAAGAAGGAACTCAAAAGGAAACTCGAAAAAAGGTACGTGAAGTAGATCGCTCTGCCGATACAGAATTTGCAGCAGAAGACGTACATCTTGATCTTCGTGCTGAAGAATTGGAGATCGACAAACACCGTGTGGAGACTGGTGATGTGACGCTTCATAAGGACATTGTTGAGGAAGAACAATCAGTGAATGTCCCTGTTTTACATGATCAAGTCGTTATTGAACAAAGAGCCGTTGATCACGAACCAACAGATGAACCAATTACAGAAGAAGAAACGATTCACATTCCAGTAACTGCTGAAAAAATTGATGTAGAAAAGCATACGGTCGTCACTGGTGAAGTCTCTGCTCATAAACGTTCGGTTCAAGAAATAGAACAAGTACGCGACGTACTTCGTAAAGAAGTTGCAGATGTTGAATCGCATGGTAATACAGATATTATCAAAGAGGACTAATTGTGCCTACCTACTTAACTTCTAGTTAAGTAGGTTTCTTTCCATCCTCATATATAAAAAAGAACTTCAGGAGGTCCTATGGGAAAGTATATTACTATTGGTGTGATAATCGGTAGCATAATCGGTTGGGTAACAGGTTTTACAATCGTAACAGGACTCGTTATAGGAGCACTCGTAGGCGGCATTAGTTATACAATGAATTCGAGAAGGAACATCGACAAACCGACTAAAAAAACAAATGAAATTAAAGAAAAAACGTTCCAATTACGAGAAGAGCAACTGGAAATAAAAAAAAAACGAGTACAAATAGGGGAGGTAAAGGTTCATAAAGAAGTCGTCGAAGAACAGAAAACGTTCACTGTTCCTATTAAGCGTGAAGTATTAGTAATAGAAGCAGGAAATGAGGAGGAACTTCGAATTCCTCTGAAAGAAGAAGAAATTGAAATAAACAAACACCCCGTGCAAGTAAATAAAGTATTGGTTACAAAACGTCAAATAGAAGAAATAAAACAAATAAAGGAAAAGCTAAAAAAAGAAACAGCACAAGTTTACGTTACAGGTGATGATGCGGATGTCATAAAAAAGCCGCCTTCTGTAACAAAGGACTAAACCATTTCCCGCCTTATTCGGGTAGGATAGGTGAAGGCGCTAACCAACCCCTACTCCTTTTACGTAACCTTCGAGACCACCTTCGCCTCCAACAATCAACAGCGCTGCATTTGATAACACTATTGCAGTTAACTGCATCACAATCGAATGAGGAGGTAACTCATCAAACACAATCGAATGAACTTTTTCATGTTCTAGAGCCTCATCAGCCTACATAAGACCTCAAGATTTTCTGTTTTTTCTCTTTCAAAGAAGTGGTACCGTCTCCCCAATAGGAAGACAAAGATAATTTGTGGTGAAAATTCGCTAAATATTGCTTGATATGGGGTCTCGTCACACATCCTTAAGTTGCTGGATATGTATGGTGACCCCCATAGCCAAAGAAGTAAGAAGATATTTAGAAGTGCCTCAAAATTTGAGGAAGTGCTTGTGAACCGTATCATAAATAAATGAGGTTTTGTCTGTTCGATTTTTAAATAATACCCAAGAAGGAGTGGGTTGCAGTTATAGTAATACTCTATTTTTTGTATTTCTATAATAGATAATTTTAAAAAAACAGAATTATCTTGACAGTTATTGAATGGATTGATAAGGTTATAAAAAAATATTTCTTATCCAGAGAGGTGGAGGGACTGGCCTTATGAAACCTCAGCAACAGGTCTGCTTAAGTAGACACTGTGCTAATTCCAGCGGGTGAAAATCCTGATAGATGAGAGCTTCCGTTTTTATTTGTCAGTAGCGCCCTCTATTTTAGAGTGCGTTTTTGTTTTTTCTGGATAGTAACTAAAGGAGAGTAGAAATGGAGAACAAAAATGGGCAAGAATTTCAAAGGAAAATGCAAGCACGTCATTTAGTCATGCTATCACTTGGTGGGGTGATTGGAACTGGCTTATTCTTAAGCTCGGGTTACACTATTCAACAAGCTGGCCCGTTTGGAACAATACTATCCTATCTGATTGGTGCGCTAGTGGTTTATCTAGTTATGCTATGTTTAGGAGAGCTTTCCGTACATATGCCTGAAACGGGCGCATTTCATAGTTATGCAGTTAAATACATTGGACCGGGTACAGGGTATACAGTAGCCTGGTTGTATTGGTTAACTTGGACTGTTGCTTTAGGTTCTGAATTTACAGCCGCTGGATTACTTATGAAGCGATGGTTTCCATCGATTAGTGTTTGGGTATGGAGTGCTCTTTTTGCCATTTTGATCTTTTTATTAAATGTCCTGACTGTTAAATTTTTCGCCGAATCTGAATTTTGGTTTTCATTGATAAAGGTTATAGCTATTGTGATTTTTATTGTTTTAGGAGTAGCCGCAATGCTAGGGTTTCTTCCGATGACTCATTCAAAACCAGCACCATTCTTTTCTAATTTTACAAGTGGAGGTTTATTTCCTCATGGTGCTACGGCCGTTATAATGACCATGCTTGCGGTTAATTTTGCTTTTTCGGGAACAGAGTTAATAGGCATTGCAGCTGGAGAAACAGCGAACCCGGAAAAAATGATACCGAAGGCCATTCGAACTACTCTGTGGAGATTGATCATCTTTTTTGTAGGAACGATTGTTGTTTTATCTGCGTTATTGCCTATTTCCGATGCAGGGATATTAGAGAGCCCTTTTGTTGCAGTTCTAGAACGAATTGGGGTGCCATATTCAGCTGACATAATGAATTTCGTTATCTTAACAGCCATTTTATCTGCGGCAAACTCAGGCCTTTATGCCTCTTCTAGAATGCTTTGGTCGCTTGCTAATAAGAATACGATATCTCCGATTTTTGGAAAAATGACGAAGCAAGGTGTTCCAATCAACGCCGTCATTTTCAGCATGGTGGGTGGAGCTTTGGCTTTGCTCTCAAGTATTGTGGCACCAGATACTGTCTATATCGTACTTGTTTCCATTTCCGGTCTAGCAGTAGTTGTAGTTTGGATGAGTATTAGTGCTTCCCAGTTCCTATTTCGCAGACAATTTTTGAAAGAAGGAAATTCTGAAAAGGACTTGATTTATCGCACACCACTATATCCATTAGTACCAATTGCTTCTTTTATCCTTTGTCTGGCATCGTGTATTGGAATTGCATTCGATCCAACACAGAGAATTGCCTTATATTGTGGCATACCGTTTATTTTGTTTTGCTATGGAAGTTATTATCTAACAAAAAATCTAAAAAAGAGGGGCGTAGATTATGTCGAACAAAATCAACCCAATTGATGCTATTTTATCCCAACATTCCATTATGCTTCTTGACGGAGCATTAGCTACAGAATTGGAGGCGCATGGATGTAATTTGGACGATCCCCTTTGGTCGGCACGTGTGTTATTAGAAAATCCGGAACTCATTTATCAGGTTCATTCAGACTATTTTCGTGCTGGAGCGGACTGCGCCATAACAGCAAGCTATCAAGCTACTATTAATGGGTTTTCCGCGCGTGGAATAAAAGAACAGGAAGCTTTGGAATTAATTAAGAAAACGGTGTTACTTGCAAGAAGGGCAAGAGATGATTTTTGGAAGGAAAATACGCAAACGAATAGGCCTAAACCATTGGTTGTTGCATCAGTTGGGCCGTACGGGGCATATCTTGCAGATGGTTCAGAGTATGTAGGCAACTATGGTGTGACAGATAAAACATTAGCAGACTTTCACCGTTCGAGAATGTCTGCGTTAATCGAAGCAGGTGCAGATCTATTGGCATTTGAAACGATCCCTTCCCTGCAAGAAGCAAGAGTATTAGATACATTATTGCGTGAGTTTCCAGAAACATATGCGTGGCTTTCCTTTTCGCTAAAAAATGAGAAAGAGATTAGTGAAGGTATCAAACTCGTGGAGTGTGTACGAGCTTTTGAGAAAAGTGAACAAATTGTAGCGATAGGTATCAATTGTGCGCCAGTAACCGTTGTGACTGGTGCAATCCAAGAGTTGAGGGCAAACACCAAAAAACCGATTATTGTTTATCCAAACTCTGGTGAAACTTATAATCCAGAAACAAAAACATGGCATGATCATGAACAATGTAACGCGTTGGATATTCAATCTGAAGAATGGTACCAAGCAGGTGCACGTTTAATAGGTGGATGCTGCAGAACGACACCTTATCACATTGAGGAGATATCGAACAAGTGGCGTTCTTCCGAGTTTTTCTATTCGAACGAAGCAAAATAGTAATGGAATGGATGATAATCTATCTTTGTATGTATTTTCATGATTTAGCTTGTTCAGGAATCTACAGTTACGTCTAGTGGCACAAAATGTCTTTTCAGAGACACAAATGTGGATGGTAGCCTCGGGAATCCAGTGGACTTTTGGGTACCTTAGGTATGGAAAGGAATCAGAGAAAATAAAAACCGCTAGTTTAATAGATATGGTAGACAACATGCTGAATCTTTTAATGAAGATGTAGTTGATCCAATTGAAGGTGAAGGGGACCATTTATTCGTAATTAAAGTTAACGAAGAGGTTAATTTAGTTATTCAAAAAATAGTTCAATAACTATATGAAAAATTGTTGTGATAATAATCCTTGTTGTAGTAGTAAATGTGGTCATATTGTTGTAAAAAAGGATAGATGTAAACAGGTATACTCTCCTGTTCATCTATCCTTTCCTTTTTACCTTATAAAATGTGTGACATTATATTCAATCGCATAAATATAGGATTTCATTACTATTGCCTTGACCTTTAATAAAACGATAGGGTTTATTTGGTATGCATATTATTAAGAGTATGCTTCTATTTTAGGAATGCTTTACCCCACAAAATGAAAGTACACTTTGTTTCCATTCTTAAGTTGATAGATGTGTGGTGCCCCCCTGTAAGAACGTAATTGTATTGTAGAAAGATAAAGTAGAAGGATTACTTACCTTTAGTAAATATGAGAACTTTATATTTTTATTATTTACGATTATGCAATATCAGACCTCAGATATACATTCGCTCAGTTGTACATTAGGATATATAAAAATCACGCAAACTCCAGATGAACTTCACACTCGAATAGAAAATCCGTTATATAATAACTATAGAATTTATTAATGTTACATTAATTTTTATCTATTGAGATATATAAAATATAAAATTTTGATACAGAATACTAGGGTAAATAACTTCTCATAAGAAAGTAATAAAGGAGAATAACTATGACAAGCACCGTACTGGAATCAAAAAAAACTAATATTACTGAAGAAGATGTTGAAATTTTAAAAATAATGGCGCATCCAATTCGTTTACGTATTGTAAACGAGCTAAGCAAACATAATACTTTTAATGTTTCGCAGCTAACAAAAATTTTAGAGATACCCCAATCATCTGTTTCACAACATTTATCGAAAATGAAGGGTAAAGTACTAAAAGCTGAACGTAAAGGCTTAGAAATTTATTATTCCATTCGTAACAACAAAGCAGCTCAAATTGTCGGCATACTTGGATATTAAGCCATATATACAATTGCGTAAAGATAGAGTAGTACCTGAAAAGGGTGCTACTCTTTTTGGACTCTATAAACACAACATGACAAATGTTACTTTTCCATAAAAGAACAAGAACAAACTAGGAATTATGTTTTCCTACATCGAATTTAAACGTACATGTCATTCAAAATACATGCCAGGCACCTGGATGAACATAGCTAAAAGCAACTCATCAAACACTGGAGGGATACAATGTCTTATAAAGCGATTCATACCGATTTTCGAAATGACTATACAAATGCTCGAGATGCCATTTTAAATGAAGGAATCGTTGAAATTGGCCATGTCCAATATGAAAGTCAAAAAGGACTAATCATACGTCCTGCCTATGAAATAGAAGGAGAAATTTATTTTTTCTCTGGAATGAAAGCAGCGGGAGATACGATATACAGCGTACAATTACGCTCTTTTAATGAGCTAAAAGAGGCCGATTACATTCCACTAGAAGAAAAACCTTGTATAACTGTGTAAATGAGAGAGGTATAGCTATCAGCTAGGAAGAGGAGAGAGAGATGGATCAAGATGAGTGGTATTATATTTTACAAGAACGTGTAGGTTTGCAAACATACTTAGACTCCTTAAACCCGAACGTTTCTGACAACTACAACAAAGAACGAAGTATGAACGAGCTGCAAAATCAAAGCCTCATTCGATAACATAAATCTAGTCTTGGTAAAATACTTCCTAATCAGTATTCAGAAGGGAAGTAGCATGTATCTTGGTGTAATGACCTTAAAAGAATATCGAAAAGTATTAGATACGAAGGTGCAAGCTCAGGTGACGATACTTAAACTACACTTTATATCAATTTAATTTGGCATACATACGAAATACAATGTGAAATACTTGTACAAATACCAAAATTTCATCTCATATCTCAAAAATCAAGAATACTTTTTGTTTTGAGATATGAGACTTTTTTAATAGATTACTAGAAGTGTAGATCCTAGTCTGATGCATAGATAACTCTCGTGTTAAACGAAATATCATTAGGCCAAACTTACTGTATTAACTCATATAATATGTAATATCTATTTGGGATAATTACTGTTTTATTTTTCGTCTCAATAACATAACAGTACTTTTGAATTTGAGACGAAAAAATTTCATTTCTAACGACTACCGATAATAAAGATTATGTAAACTAATATAAAGTAAGTGTGTAAAATGTACTTTATATCAGGGGGTTTCACGGACATACCTTTCCCTACTTTTGCGCCTTTACTACACAAACTTATACTATATTTTAAATTGATTCAAGTTTGAAAGTTCACTAGTTTGGAACATTTAATTGCATTCAAATATGCTAAAATAGTAAATGTAAGCGGTCAATCTTTCAGTGAATGCGTAACAAATAGTGTTTCAATTTAGTGTTTGAGATTCATTACCTACAAAAAAGCCATTACTAAAGTAAGCGGCTTTTTTGTTTTGAAGCAAATATTTTGAAAACTATAGAGTTAATTTGCAACAGAACCTTTAGAACTCCCTAACAACCGCTAGGGAGTTTTAATATGATTTATTGGTCATTTTTAATAATTACCTTCTGCAAAGGATTTTAAAGTATAATCAAAGTCACCATCTGGATTATGACGAGCGGATGCTTGTATTTTAAGATAATAGGTTTTTCCTGCTTGTACTTTGTAATAAATATTTTCTGTTACATTAGTTTGAGATCGGGCTAATTCATTCCCACTGCTATCTAATAAATATAAATCAAAATTATTATCATTATAAAAACCAGTTAATTTAAAGTAAGCCAAATTTGTTTTATTTGGTGTAAATTCAAATATATCAACACCTTCTTTATCTGTTAAATTAAGGTTACCATAAACTACACCATTTAAACCGAATATACTTGCATTTTCCAAAGTGTTGTTAGGTTCTTTATCTTTGTACCCAATTAAATCTATACTTCGTGTAATTTCCCCTTTAGATTCTACTAAAAAAGAAACTTTAGTGATATCAGCTGAGGCTGTACTGGATAATCCTAAACCGGAAGTTAATACAATTGCTGTAGAAAGTAACCCTAGACCAGCATTTTTTAACATGTTCTTTATCCCCTTTAATATTTTTTTGTATAACAATCTCACCGTATAATATATATTTAAATTAATGGAGATTGTTTGTTAGAAATGTGTTAATTTTTAAAATAAATAATCATTAAATTTGGATTCCATGGTTTAACTTTACTAATCAAATGTTTGTTTAAAATATTTGAGGTATGAATAAGTAAAGATATTGTTTGTCTTGAAATCCCTAAAATATAAGAATTTTTTTCATTCGTAAAGGTATACTTTTTTATCCCTCCTAACAGTAACTCATACTTATATATTAAACTATTATTCTTTCATCTCACTTTCATTTATCTTACACTAACCTTAAGTATCTTTTTCATTTCATCGTTTATTATGCAATTTTTATATAACATAAAAAGCATCCTATTTGGATGCCTTTTGTGTAAGTGTCTAAATGTATTCATAAAATCAATACAGGAATAAACATATATTATTACTTCATGTTGCTTTTATGTCTCGGGTAAAATTAATGAGTAAATCTACCGCCAAGTTTTACAACAAATTCTTGTGCAATCTCATACTTCATTTGGTTTAGGCAAAGAAATACGAAAATGCGTTTTTCCTTTTTTGCTATCTAAACATATATCTCCCCCATGTTTTTCTACTATGTGTTTTGCAATGGTCAGTCCAAGGCCAGAACCCCCATCATTTGTTCGAGAACTATCTACTCGAACAAATGCATCAAAAATACTTTTCACCATATCTTTGGGAATCCCAATACCATTATCTATAATGTCTATATATACTTTATTTTTATCTTCAATTAACGCTACAAAAACAGTTGTACCTACCTTGTTATATTCTAAAGTATTAGATATTAGGTTAGATACAGCGCGATATAATAGTTTTTTGTTAACTGGAATAACTACATTTTTTGAAGGAATTTGATATTGAAATATGAATTGTTTATTTTGAAATAGGTCATAATATTCTACTATTAATTCACGAATAAATTCAGACATATCTGTAGGAGTTACTTCAAAAGGATAATCGGAACGTTCTAATTTAGACAGCTCAAAAATGTCTTCAGTTAATAATGCAATGATTCGAATTTTGTTGTATATAATATTTAATGTTTTTTCTTTTTTACTTTCTTCTGTAATTATCCCTAGTTGTAACGCCTCAATATATCCTTGAACTGTTGTAATCGGCGTCCTTAAATCATGAGATAAATCTACAAGCATTCTCTGTTTGTTTTCTTCTAATTTCTTCTTTTCTTTTTCTATTTTATCAAGTCTTTCCGACATGAGATTAAAAGAATCCTGTATTTGCATTAATTCAAAATTTGCTTTATAGTTCAATCTTTTATCATATTTCCCACTAGCAATTTGCTCAAATCCCTTTACTAATTGACCCAAAGGCTTTGTTATTTTCATAGCAATTCGCCTACTAAACATATATACATTGATAAAAAACAGAATGAAAAATAAAACTGCAATAAGAACTAATATCTTAAAAAAAATATATAAATACTCCTCATTTTCATCAGAAAAAGCATACTTATACTGTAATTTTTGTTTAGGAATTTTGACAAGACAATAATATGTATCCCCTTTTTTCGTTAAAAATGATGATACAGAAGAATAATAAGGAAGCTTAGAATCATCAAAAAATAAAGCAGTAAATTCTTTTGATGAATAGAATGAAACATCATCATTTTTTCCCCCTTTAGTGTAGATAATTCGCAGATTCTCATCAAGAATTTCTACCCAGCCTCCAAAGGATTCTATTGTTTTGGAGTTTATAGCTTTAAAGTCTTCACGTACTACCTCACTTGCTTTTAAGTTTTGTAGTGTTCCCAATTGCTTTTCCAATTGATAGTTCAAAAGTAAAAATAAAATTATCACGGTGCATCCAATTATCAATGCAAATATAACGTAATTTTTAATTAGAATATATAGAACCTTATCCTTCATAAAGTTCATCCCTTCTAGCAAAGCGATATCCTAGTCCTCGTATAGTTTTTATATATACTGGATTTCTGGGGGAGTCCTCCAATTTTTCGCGTAGTCTACTAATATGCACCATAATAGCATTGTCATCTGAATAATAATGATCAGACCATACTCTTTCAAAAATTTGTTTTTTGGTAAATATTCTCCCGGGATCTTCCATAAAAAGTGTCAACAGTTTATATTCTATGGCACTGAGAGTAATTGACTTATTATATTTATAGAGCATGCAAGAATGATGATCTAATATTAAATTACCAATATGTATCTGATTAACCGTACTTTCTAAAGTATTCTTATTAAATTCATAAGATCTTCTAAGATGTGCTTGAACCCTTGCTATAATTTCTAAAGGGCTAAAAGGCTTAACAATAAAATCATCCGCTCCAAGTCCTAATCCCATAATTTTATCTATTTCTTGTGTTTTGGCTGATAATATAAGAATTGGGAATTTCAACGTTTCACGAACCTTTTTAATTAATTGATAGCCGTCCATTTTAGGCATCATAATATCAACAATAGCTAAATCAATATGATTTTCCTTCACATATTTTAAAGCTGCTTCACCATCCGAAGCCTCTAAAACAAGAAAACCTTCTATTTCTAAAAAAAGTTTTAATAGTTCGATAATATCTGTGTCGTCATCAACTATTAATATAGTTTTTTTCATATCCCTTACCACCTTCCTTGCAAAATATCCAATATCTACAAAAAGATATTTAAGGTTATTGTAAGATATATGAAAGTGAGATGAAAGAATAATAGTCTAATATATAAGTATGAACTAAAGATTAGATATGTATTAGGAGGTATATAAATGAAAAATATATAGTTTGAAATTTATGTAGAATCACTGCTTAAGAAAAATAATACAAGGTTTTATTGGGGTACAGCGGCATGCCCATCAACCTAAAAATTAAGAAATACCCCAAAACAAAAAAATAAGCTTTTTTATTACAAATTAGCAAAAAATCTCATTCTGGGGATACCATAAAATTTTAGCTTGATGGTGATGGGGACTGTATAGCAATAAAACCAACTCTTAATATTGCAATATCAATACTCCTACTTTTTACAAATTGACAAAAACATTTTTTGTTTTACAAATTATTACAAAGTTATTTTTTTCTCTGATGCAATAATCTTGAATTTCAATATTAAAACATATTATCAAAATTAAAGGAGGGGTTTCTATGAAACCAATTAAAAAGATTTTATCGTTAATTATGATGCTTGTATTAAGCATTACTAGTTTCACCTTTTTGGGTTCTACAGATGTACAAGCAGCTTCGAATTCAAAACGTGTATTCCTTTATGTAGGTGAGACAAAAAACGGGAAAAAATATTCTCAATTCACCACTCAAGATATTGAAAAATTTACAAATGTTGATGAATTTGTCATCTTACCTACCCCGCACTGGGAAATATATACTGATGGGTCTAATAATTCTTATTCTAAGGCCTTATCATATATAAAAGATGCTGTGAACACTATTAATAATTCTAAAAACCCTAAACCTGTTATTGTTGGGTTACCAGGTCTGAATCATGCAAGTGCTCCTTTTAAGACCCTATATCCGAAGCTTCAAAGCTTTATTAACCAGGTAGACAAAGAACTTGGGAAATCCGTAAAAGGATTTTATTATAACTGCGAGTATATGTATAACAACCCAGGCTCATCATTTGACTATAATAATCTCACGAACAATTCGTCAGTTAAATTAGCTTCAGATTTATCACAGTATGTTAAAAACTCCTTATCAAAACCTTATAATTTCATATGGGTACCAATCTATTCTAATGCTGAAGGCATTGCAGCTGATACAATTAAACGTGTAGGTTATATAACAAATAGGACAAATATTTTTGATGAGGTTCTGTTACAACCTAACTACTATTTCAATGGAACAGGAACTGACAATAAAGCACCTCTTGCGAATTTACAAGGCGTAAAACACAGCATAGATCAACAGCAAGTAACTTTCCGTGATGGAAAGCCTGCAGCAATTAAATTAAGTGGTATTAAAACCCGTATTGGAGTTCAAATGGAAGTTGATGGTAAGGTTAATTGGGGCGACTCTGCCAATAATTTAAGTGCGGTTATTTTTCAACAACGCTATCAACAATATGTAGATGCTTTTAAAACATTTGTGGGGTATTATCCTATTAGCTACTATGGAGCAGAAAGATCTCACATTTTTGATACTAGTGTTATCAATTCTATCAATCAATTTTATAAATAAAACTTGCCCGGAGGAACAAACGGCTCAAAACTTTTTGAATTTATTAATTAACAAATAAGGGATACTAATATCCCTTATTTGTTTCTATATTTCAAAGTCACGGCCCGGCAGATTGGATTTAATGTCTTGCACGACGTATAAAATTTTTATGTATGACTCTTGGGCTGATTAGGGGGACAGCCCCACACAGCCATCAGCTTAAGATTTCAAATTAAATTTTACATAATTTAAAAAACATTAAGCTCGTAAGATCTAGTTATAGCATGTGTTTACGGTGATATAATTGAGTTTAGGAGTACGGAAATGATTAAAGAGATGAGAAATAATTAACACGATAACTATTTACATTATCGGATAATATTTGAAGTAGCTAGCCTAAGCTTATCTACCTTAGGATTGATTATGAAAGGTTTTGCAAAACGAGGTGTATTTACAATTTTTCGACTAAGCACTTTGTAATACCGCAATAATAAATATGGAAAGGAGTTTGAATATAAATTTGCTTAAAAATTAAGATAAGGGAGGTATGTTATGTTTACTAATGCTTGTATTGAAACTGAGAGATTATTAATTAGACCCTATCAAATCGATGATTTAGACTATTTATATGAAATACAAAAGAATCCTGAGGTACATCGATATATTTCAGATCCAATTTATTCTCTGGAAGAAATGAAAAATATTATTCAGTGGAGCATTGATTCGAATAAAAAAAATACAGTAGATAGCATTGTAAAATTCAATCTTGCCATAATAGAAAAAACTTCTCAAAAAGTAATTGGTTATTGTGGATTAGGACCGTTAGATTTTGCTCCATCATTAACAGAAGTATATTATGCATTATCACATGATAAGTGGGGAAAGGGATTTGCTACAGAAGCTACGAAAGCTCTTTTAAAATATGCTTTCTCAGTTTTTCGGATTGAAAACATTGTTACTACTGTATTTCCAGAAAATTCGGCCTCTATCCACATATTAGAAAAACTTGGGTTTCAATTTAAATATAAAGTTCAAAACTTAGATGTGGAATTTCAAGAATTTGATGGGTTACTATTTTTCTTTATAAGGAATCCTGACGCATGCTTATCAAGTTAAGGAAACTGCTGATTCCCGAAACAGAAAAACGTGAATAATTCTCATAAATATCTGCAAAGATATAAAATTTTCGTTTTGGGGGTACTTCAAAATACTAGCTTGGTGGCGATGTATGGTGACCCCTAATAGGTATTATCTAAATCTATTCAAGCTTGAAAGTTCACTAGATTGGAACATTTATATGAATGCAACTATGCTAAAATAGTAAACGTACTGTTAATCTTTCAGCGAATGTATAATGGCCTTTGTTATGATTTAATGTATAGTTGCAAAATAAAAAACCACTACTAAAGTAGTGGTTTTTTATTTTGCAGTTAATACTTTGTAAACGACAAAGTTCTACATAATTAAAATGCAACTTACTAAAATAAATAAAGCCACATTTATTGGCTAATTTCATAAACAATTAAAACGATTATCTACTATTTAATTGTTTATTATACTCTTTTAATGCTTCTTTCCAATGTCTTAACGGTTTTAATCCATTCAGCATAATGCAATCTTTGCTTAACACTGAATATTTAGGTCTATTGGCTGTTTGCGGGAATTCTTCCGTCGTTAAAGGAATGATATTGATGTCTCTATTGAAGTCTTTAAAAAATTCAACTGCAAACTCATACCATGAACATATTCCTTCATTTGTCACATGATATAATCCATATTGATCTGTATCTATTATTTCTTCAATAAAATTTGCTAAATCTAATGCATAAGTTGGTGAACCAAACTGATCTGATACTACACAGACTTCACCATATAAACTTGCTAGTTTTCTTATCTTAGCGATAAAGTGATCATCGCCATTTCCAAATATCCACGATGTTCTAATAATAAAATGATTATTCGTGTATTTTGTTACTAAATACTCTCCAGCTAATTTCGTTTCTCCATATATGTTTAATGGATTAGGACAATCCTCAAGATTGTATGGTGTCTGCTTTTCGCCATCAAACACATAATCCGTACTAATATATACAAATTTACATTTTATTCTGCTTGCAGCTTGAGCGATATATTTGGTACCTAATACATTTACTTCATATGCCAGCCCTTTATTTTTCTCTGCCCCATCTACATTTGTAAATGCTGCACAGTGTACAATTACATCTGGCTTTAACCTATCAAGATAAGAGCTAACTCTTATTTTATTTGTAATATCTAACGTGGTTCGATTCACACCATATAGCTCATGATGTGTTCTGCTGAGTACCTGTATTAAAGTTTGTCCTAGTTGCCCATCTACTCCCGTTATCAGTATCTTCATTTTAAAATTCCTCGTTTAACTTATGTAATTTTCAGCTAATAAAATTCATTCCCACCACGTACGGTTATCTATATACCACTTAATTGTTTGAGTGAGTCCATCATCAAATAGATAGTGTGGTGTCCAACCTAATTCTTCTTTCAACTTAGTAGCATCCATGGCATAATGTCGATCATGTCCTAAGCGATCTGAGATAAATGTAATTTGCGATTGATCTTTATTTAGGAATTTGAGTATTTTTTGTACAATATCTAGATTTGTATATTCATTATATCCTCCGATATTATAAATGTGTCCATCTGCTCCACCATGAAGAACTAAATCAATTGCTACACAGTGATCCTGTACATGAAGCCAATCTCTTATATGTAATCCATCACCGTATAGAGGAATATCTTTATTATTTAACGCATGAGTTATTGTTAATGGTATTAATTTTTCCGTGAACTGATAGGGACCATAATTATTGGAACAACGAGTTATATTGATAGGTAAACCGAATGTCTCATGATACGCTCGTACCATTAAGTCTGCACTAGCTTTACTTGCACTATAAGGACTATTAGGAGCTATTATTGTATGCTCTGTAAACGCACCCGTTTGAGATAATGTCCCATATACTTCATCTGTAGAAATTTGTACAAACTTTTTCACTTTTGTTTTATATGCTGAGTGTAATAAGGCTTGTGTACCTAATATGTTAGTTTGGACAAAGATATGGGGAGTTTTAATACTTCTATCAACGTGAGATTCTGCTGCGAAATTTAATACATAATCAAATTTCTCTTTTTTAAATAGCTTATCTATGAATATTTCATTTGAAATATCCCCTTTGATGAATTTATAATTTTGATTTAGTGATATTTCCTTTAAATTAGATAAATTCCCTGCATATGTTAATAAATCTACATTTACAATTTGGTATTGAGGATATTTCTTTAACATATACCGAATAAAATTACTACCAATAAATCCTGCCCCACCCGTTATTAATAATTTCAATTAAAATCATCTCCATAAACAAAGTTGATATTAGTATCTTTTAAACTAGGTAGTTTTCTATCTTTTTCTGATAAAATTGGTTGATTAGTTGGCCAAAAAATCCCTATCATTTCATCATTCCATAGAATTCCGCCTTCATGGTTAGGTGAATAATACTCATCTACTTTATACTGGACAATAGTATTAGGTTCTGTAGTACAAAAACCATGTGCAAACCCTTTAGGAACGGTAAGTAGACGGTTATTATACTCACTTAAAATTGTTCCGAACCATTGCCCATACGTTGGAGAGCCCTTTCGGATATCTACCACTACATCGTAAATAGAACCAGAAATGCAGCTCACTACCTTCATTTGGGCTTTAGGATTCAACTGATAATGCAGCCCACGTATCGTGCCTGTGTGAACAGATAATGATTGATTATCTTGTACAAAGTCTCCCTGTAAATCTAAAAGTTCAAATTTTTTCTTATTACATGTTTCTATGAAGTAACCACGTTTGTCACTGCATTTATCAAGCTCTATAATAAAAACACCATCTAATGCTGTATGAATTTTACGCATTCTTCTCTCTCCATTCATTTAAATGCTATTGATGGGCAACCCTTAGTAAATATCGGCTGTATTGATTTTCCTTTACCGAATTTGCCATTTTTAATAGTTGTTGCTTGGTTATATATTTCTTTTTAAATGCAATTTCTTCTAAACAAGCTACTTTTAAACTCTGTCTTTTCTCAATTGTTTCTATAAATTGTGCTGCTTCTAATAATGATTCGTGTGTACCTGTATCCAGCCATGCATAGCCTCTTCCTAATAATTCAACTTCTAATTCTCCCATTTCAAGATATTCTTTGTTTATATCTGTTATCTCTAATTCTCCACGATTAGATGGTTTAATGGTTTTTGCTATTTCTATCACACGTTTATCATAAAAATACAGGCCGGTTACTGCATAGTTTGATTTTGGTTCCTTTGGCTTTTCCATGATATTAATCACATGCTTTTTAGAATCAAACTCTACTACTCCAAAGCGCTCTGGATCATTGACATAATAACCAAAAACTGTAGCCCCCTTTGTCTTCTTAACAGCCTTTTCTAGTAATTCTGTTAGTCCATGACCATAAAAGATATTATCGCCAAGAATTAAAGCTACATTATCATTTCCAATAAATTCTTCTGCGATAATAAATGCTTGTGCTATACCTTCTGGATAAGGCTGAACAGTATATGAAAGAGTAATTCCATATTTTGAACCATCACCTAACATTTGCTCAAATTTATTAATATCTTGTGGCGTTGAAATAATTAGTATCTCTCTTATACCAGCCAACATTAGTACTGATAAAGGATAATAAATCATGGGTTTATCATAGATAGGTAATAATTGCTTTGATACAATTTGGGTAAGGGGGTACAATCTAGTACCGCTCCCACCTGCAAGAATGATACCTTTCATGGCATTGCGCTCCTTCATAGTATTTCTGATATGCTCAATTAAGAGCTTAAGCTTTAAAAACCATATAGCTTATTATGCAGAAGACCAATACTTACTTAATAAAATTGGCCTCCTACATAAATAATTAATTAAAATATTTTCCTATTACAACAGAATTATAATTACCACCGTAAGAATATGTACTAATTAAGGCATTGCTAACGGGAGTCTTTCGAGCGTTTTCTGTGACAAGATCAATTCTTCCTCTATGACTCTTTACATTTTGCGTAGCTGGAATTTCACCATCGAATGCACATATTACACTAATTAGAGAAAGAAGACCTGCAGTTGCATGGGTTTCCCCAAAGATAGATTTTGTAGCACTAACAGGAACACTATTCCCAAATGTCCGTTCTATAACCCTCTCTTCAATACGGTCAAAATATGTATGACCATTGGCGGCTGCACAAATATATTCTATCCCTTCTGGAGAAATCATCGCCTCTTGCATTGCTAAACGCATAGATTCCTCCCATGCCTTTCCTAGATGGCTTAAGTCCCCTATTTTACTATCATCAGATGTTAACCCAAATCCCTTGATTTCAGCTAAAATATTACCACTTCTGTTTAACGCCGCTTCCTCACTTTCTACAATAAAGGCAACGGTCCCTTCACCAAGTATGGTACCGCTACTATTACAATCAAAAGGTCTTATATTCTCAGTTGTTAAGTACCTTTTTATTTTTGAGTGTCCCTCTATTATTGGATTATTTACTTCATCCGCTGTTACCACAATGAACGTGTCATAATCACTGGATTGAATCATGGCGTAAGCATAGTATAGTGCACTAATACCAGAAACCCCTCCACATGAAATAGTTGAAGTAGGACCTTTTATTTTAAAGTTTAATGAAATATGTCCAGCTGCTGCGTTCATAACTGTGTTTGGAAATAATTTAGCATTGGCGGCCTTAACACCCTCTTGGATAATAATTCGGTTAAATGATTCTACCGTTCCAACTGGTCCTGTACCAGTTGCAAAAATAATTCCTATCTTGTCCCTATTATTTTTATCTATCTTTAAGTTCCCGTTTTCTATCGCCATTTTCACTGACAATACTGCATGTTTGCTAATTGAATCCATCTTCCTTAATAAATTAGGATGTATTAGCCTTCGATAGTTTTGTTCTGGTATTTTCCCGGCTTGTATGCACTTAGGATTGTCGTTCCACTGTTTAATCTTTGAGGTACCACTTTTTCCCTTAAACATACAATCTTTAATTTCTTGAAGGTTTGAAGAATTCCCAGCAAGTCCCCCTACACCAGTAATTACGACTTTTTTTTCTTTAATTAGCTTTTCCTTTGCCGCTGATAACTCAAGGTTCTCATTGTACTTACAGAATAAGATACTTGCATTGTTTCCACCAAAAGCAAATGAATTTGATAGTACATAACTCAAATCACTTACCCTACCTATGTTAGGTACAAAATCTAGATTAAACTTTTGACTTTCAACTTCAAAGTTTATAGTTGGAGGTAAATATCCATGTTGAATAGCAAGAATACTTGTTACTGCTTCCGCCGCCCCTGCGGCTCCTAACATATGTCCTATCATTGATTTAGTTGAAGAAACTGGTGTCTTATTTTCAGTAATTAATGTACGAATTGCTTTTGGCTCTGATACATCATTTGCTGGTGTACCTGTACCATGTCCATTGATATAGCTTACTTCCTTAGCATCTATATTGGCTTTCTTTAAAGCACCTCGCATGGATCTCAAAGCACCTTCCCCGCCCGGATCTGGGGCCGTCTGATGATATGCATCTGAAGATAAATCATAATCCACTACTTCAGCAAGGATATTTGCACCTCTTTCAACCGCATGATCTAATGATTCCAAAACAAGAATGGCTGCACCTTCTCCGATTACCACGCCATTACTCTTGCTATAAGGCGATGGTGGCGTTGGTGCAAGTGCTTGTAAACTATTAAAACCACTCATTGACAATTTAGATAAGGGATCTACACCACCGGTTATCATGATATCTGCTTTGTTATTTCGAATTGTATCCAGTGCAAATCCAATTGAATTTGTACCAGCGGCACATGCATTCGAAATAATCATTTTTGGCCCTTTTATTTTTAAGTCTCGAGTAATATTGTCACAGGGAGTATGGATTGGATACTTAAAAAGTAACGTTTCATCTGCTTTTTCAATTCCATCTTTAATCCACTGATTATGAAATTCTTCCCCGCTCAACATGCCTCCTAAAGATGTGCCTAATGATATTCCAATTCGGTATGGATTAAAGTTTTCTATTTTTAATTTTGCGTTTTCTACCGCTTCTCTTGCCGCCATGACACCTAATTTTCCACAGCGATCCATATCCTTTATTTCATCCTTAAAGAAGTAATCATCTACCTGAAGGTTTTCAATCTCTCCACCATAATCTGTTACCATTTCAGCCATATCGATATTTTGGATTACTTTAATACCAGATTTCCCAGATTTAATATTATCCCAAAATTCTTTTACACTATTTCCGTTTGAACAAATAATTCCCATGCCAGTCACGACGATTCGCTGATTATTCATGTTCATATGCCATCACCTTTACAGTATTTTGATTGACCATGATTTAGGTAGAATATATGGTGAGGATTGGGTATGTGCCTCATACAACTCATTTTCTTTATTTTTTACATAAAATCCAATTCCTGAAACAGCAAATGGTTCCTCTAATAGAGCAATTCCGAGTCTCATGTTTAATACAGGACTTTCTTTAAGTTCAATAACTTTACCAATTAATTGTTCCTCTATAAAAATTTCATCATTAACTGTAATTTTGCTCTCTATTCCTGTCGTAAATCCCACAATTCTTTTATTTACTCCAGCTTCCGATTGCTGTTCTAAGGATTCTCTTCCATAAAATTCATTTTTATAAAAATCAATAAACCATTCTAAACTAGCTTCGAAAATATTTAGTTCTTCTAAATGTTTAAATTCAAAATATGGATGTCGAATTTCTAACATTAACGTCTCTAATGTTTCCCAATCCACTTTTTTCAAGTTAATATCGTCATCTTTAAAAGAATTTATGGTTTCAACCACTATTGGTTCCAAGTATTTTTCAAACAATAATTGATAACCATACTCTGCTGTTACACCTGTTCTTGCCAATAGAATTTCCTTTCCAAATAATTGATTTAACACAAATGATTGAAATGGTAGTGATGATATTTCGAAATCTAAAAATTGTTGAGCTAATCTCCATGCATAAGGGCCTTCAAATCCAAGGAGAGAATGTGTTTGACTTATATCTATAATCTCAATGCCATTCGTCTTTTGATTTTCTAACCAAGCTAGTACAGTGTCCTTTTTATGCGGTGTAGTAATAACTGTAATAGAATCCTCATTTTTAAATAGATTGATTATATCGATTACAGTCCCATCTTCTTTTAACAATAAGGTAAAGAGTGTAGTTTCTTCTTCCATAAACATAATATCTTTCGTAACTAAACGATCTAGGAACTCTACATGGTCCTCCCCTTTTACAACAATTCTTCCTGTTTCCGATAAATCTATTACACCTATTCCGCTACGTACTGCATCATATGATTCATTTTTTTCTTTTTGTATATTAATTTGATTACTCATGATTAAGTGCCCCCAATTCTCTCTTTATCACATCATTTATTGTCGGTAAATTACAGACATTATCTATATATAGTTGTTGCATTTTCTTTAATTTATCAATCTCAGTTTTGCTATATAGCATATTGAATATTGTTTTACTGGTGTTCCTTAAATCAAAAATTTCACAAGTATGCACACAATTAAAATAATCATTTTTCTCTATCAATGGAGCTAGTTCTTTATGCCAACCATTTGGGAATACAAGAAATGGATAAAGTCCATTAGGTATTATATAATTCCATTTTTCTATAATGCTTTTTAATGTAGGATTAAGGCTGTATCCTTGAGCTTTTAATTCTTCATATCCCATATGATTTACAAGGCTAATCACAGGTATTTTTCCAAATACTGCTTTTCCCATTGAACAAGATGTTATATTATCAGTGATAAATAAATCACACGATAATAATAGTTGCTCGTATTCTTCCAAATGAAGAAATGGTAGTGAAACAAATTCTATTTTCCCTCCATTTTTCATAGAAACAAATTTAGTCTCATCTGAAACCCCAATTAATTTAATACATGTATCGCTTGGAAAGTCCTGAAGATATAGACTTAATAGCTCTTGTAATATATATTCATAGCTAAACCTTGCATCATTGTACTGTTTCTTCTCCATGAGCCTCATTTTTACTAATAGGTTGGCCCATGATGATTTCGCAATCATAATTAATTTATCTTGCTCTCTACAACCAAGTTGTACTCGTATTTTCATTTTTCTTTCTTCATCTACTTGTAAAGCCTCTTTATACAACTTGACGGAAATAATCTTCTCATTATCTTCTTTATAACTATTTACTGGGCACGTTCTAATTAACTTAAATTGAGACGGAATTTTAGGTAGTTTTATCAATGACCTTTTCTTTAAGCTATTGTAGTTTGCGTTTTTAAAAAGTTTATTTTCTAATAATCTATCCTCACTACCCCAAGCCAAAGAATCAATAGAGAAACAAGGTATGTGTAGGTTTAATAGATAATCAAGATCAATAATTGGAGACTCTAAAAATAAATTATGGTAATCAGCTAAAACAATAGCATCAGGTTGAAATGAATTAGTGATTTGTTTTATAACCTCTTTTTGTCTTAGCCCCTTTGTTAGTGATGTAACATTGGCTACAGTTTTACTGGCATACCATGAGAATTTTTCGCTTGTTAAAAAATAAACTTCCCCATCTTTTTGAATTTGTTTAGCTAGACATAAGGCATTATGCAACTCACCAATGCTAAAATGACTAGGTGCAATAAACAATACTTTCATGTCTTATTCCCCTCTACTAAAATTTGCGAAAAGTATTCACTATCAAGTAAAGTTTCTCCAACTGCAATATTAAAGCGAATATCTCCATCATTAAATTCATTCTGATTATCATATATTCCGATTTGTATCCCTTTTTTGGGCCATTCGTATATAAAACATTTTGTACTATGTGATAATGCTAAAATAGATACAAATAACCCATTAGATAATTCGAGAATTACCTTATTATCTAAATAAATCTTTCTTTGTTTGCCATTTGGTATTAACGTGTTTTGCTCTCCATTCTGCCAATAATACATCTTTTTAATTTTTGTTTTTCCTTTTTTCTCCCAGAATAAGTGAAAGACACTAGTTTTCATTTTATCTTTCTGTAGACTTTTCAATTGTATTTGTAAGACAGGTAGATCATATACAGTTGTATATTCAACTTTCCACTCATCAGATTGACAGAAAATCCGATTAATAAATTCCTTATATGTATTTTCCGTCGCTACTACTGATTGATTACTTTTATTGAGATATATTGAATTAATGCTCAAATCTTTCCTACAATCTGGAGTATAAGAATTAGCTGTTGGTATCATTACACCGGGTAAAAAATTATAAGAACTTAATACTGAGTTTTCTTTTAAAATCTCTTTATCTTTATACATAAATTCTGTTATTTTACTACTTTGGTTTACTTTAATCTTTAAATTTAGTACATTATTTTGAACTAGATATTCTTGTTTTTTTTCGCTATATGTTAATTTATTTCTTCCTTTAAGGAATAGATATATTTTTTTAGTTATCGCATTTCTATTTAATTCATCTTGATACGTGAGTACGGCATAATGTGCTTTTGACCAATTGACCTTTCCACTAAATTCAAAATTAAAATTGCTTATAGATTCTATGTCTTGTATAAACAATTGTTGTTCGTAAGATGTCTGAGGGAAAAACAATGTTAATTTCCCCTTTAATATGGAAGAAAATAAGTTTTTTAGACTTCCATGAATATGAAATTCCCCGTTTTCATTTATAATATGAAATTGGTCAGTCTCAATTGAGTACGGAATCTTATTAGATATAAATTTGGATGTATGATTAGTAATATCGTTATAGATTTCTTCCACTTCATCTTTGCTATCATGAGAACATAAAGTATAATAGTGAGTTTTTGTTATACATTTTTCTTTTTCACTCCGTTTAAATATTACCGCTGGCATCCACCTTAATCCAAATAGGATACGCTCTATATTTCCTTTCCATATAAATCCAATATTAATATTTTGTGATTCAAACAATGTATAATTTCGCTCATACATGTTTGGATGACTAGGTAGATCGAATTGATTTACAAATTCATAGTCATGTAGTGCATATGGATACTCACCATATACCATAGGTTTAGAAACTAACCCACTCTTTAATGGTACCGTCATCTTCGCATCATATAACATGCACCAAGGATATATCTTTATATATTTTCCTTCCTGTGCGAAATCATTTATTTGAACTATCTTATCTGACAAAAAACAAATGCTTCTCTTTAATTTTGTGGCCTCATGAATAATTTCAAAACATGAATCAGATTTTATTTCCCATGACAGCTCATTTACTTTCGGTTCTTTTACTGCATTTAAAAATGGATAATCTAGATCTGGCCATGCTTCTTTTGCCAATAATTGCTGCTTTCTAAGGTCATATATATATAAACAACCAGTACTTTTACTTATTTGTACAGTTATATACATATTTTCTAGAACTAAGTATTCTTTTGTTTCATAAACATGATTTTTCCCATACGCATGAATCGGAATTATTGTCTTTAATTCCCCAATATTTTTATTTTGATGACTAACAGCCGAAAGTGTCATATTAGTGATACCAATTTTTTTAGGATTCAATAAAATAGGATGATTCTTTATTTCACCCGGTTCTATGATACAGATTTGGTGTTTTTCTAGCAGTTTGAAATCTAGTATTTTCGAGTTTCCTTGTTGAATAAGTAGTTTGTAAATTAATCTATCTAAAGAATTATTTTTTATATTAACGATACATGCAGATTCTTTTCCATTAATTAACTTAGGATAATTAGCAACATTTATTTCTAACGGTTTTGCTATGGTTACTCCAAAATGAACAGTTAGTTCTAGTTCTTTTGCTTTTAACTTAGTAACAAGTTCTCCCTCAATTTCCTTAGTAACTGTTATAACTTCTTCCCACTCGTACTTTTTATTTGGATAAAAAGTTTTCTTTAAATCAATTAAGTAATCGTCCCCTATCTTGGATGTAATACTAGCTTCAATAGGATTTGAAAAATGATTTTCATATACATAACAGATATGAATCTTCTCTCCAACAATTAAATTGTTTCCTTCTAAAATATAACTAGTGAATCTTACTTGTTCTGTTTCTACCTCAGTAATTTTTTCACTTTTTATATCAACCCAACAATTCACATCTTTTGCTCCAAGATTAATAGCATACTTTACAACTTCAATTCCATTTCTTGTTATGGCGTTACTCTGAATAGAACGTAGGGATTTCAATCCCCTAACCGTTTTCCAACCCCTAGATAGCCATATATCTTGGTCACTTTTTGAAATAATTGGTTTAAATGCATCTAACAGATAATTAATAACATAAGGTAAATAGCTTCTTAAATTTAAGTAGCCATCATAGTCTATATACGACCTACTTGTTT
Organism: Bacillus sp. MMSF_3353; assembly: GCF_030733445.1. Classification (NCBI taxonomy): domain Bacteria; kingdom Bacillati; phylum Bacillota; class Bacilli; order Caryophanales; family Bacillaceae; genus Bacillus; species Bacillus sp. MMSF_3353. The sequence goes on along the minus strand of NZ_JASHJA010000029.1, from coordinate 9,495 downwards.
GATATAACCCTACTCTTTTATAAAGTGCCATGGCTACTTTATCTTCCGGATTCACTTCTGTATCAATATACTTAATATCTTGTTGAATAAGATTTTTAATTGCATAGGCAAATAATTTATCTGGTATATTTCCCGAACGAAATTCTGGATGGATTAAAAAGAATCCTGCCCAGGTTCCATCTGGAGTTGCTGCTCTTTGACCTGATAAACTAGAAAATAATAAGCTAGCTATAATTTCATTTTCATATTCAGCAATTAAATATAACTGTATCTTCCGCTCTCGAAATAATTGCTTGATGTCTTGCGTATTTAAGGGATACCCATATTTAATGGGACCATACTGATATTTATTATAAAAGTGAGCTAACTTCTCACTATCTGCCTCTGTACACTCACGAACTTGAACATCCATACCATGGATCATATTTCCTCAACTCTTTTAGAAACTTGGATACTACCAGTAGCAACTTTCTTTTTATCTACATAAGCCGTGATTTCCACTTGTGAGATTATCCCAAGTGATCTTCCAATTTGGACATGTAATTCTAGCTGGTCTCCTGGTACTACAGGTTTTAAAAATTTCATATTACGTACAGAAACTAAATAACCCACATATGAACTTGGATCTATTTTAGGTGAACATGCACCATGTGAATCTATTTTTGCTAGTTCTCCTGTAACATAAACAACAGCCGTCATTTGTGCCAAAGCTTCAATAATTAACACTCCAGGCATTATTGATTCATTTGGAAAGTGCCCTTCAAAAAAAGGTTCACTTACAGTTACATTTTTAATACCAATTCCACTCTTTCCTGGCTCAAGTTGAATAACTTTATCTAAGAAAAGGAATGGCCATTTATGCGGTAAGATATTTCGGATTTGATCTGCATTTAATACCGGTCTCACTGCACATCATCCTCCCTATTTTCTTCAATAAAATCGGCAATTTTATTAATAGAACCCAGTACTGCCATATTCTCGTCATATACTGCAACGCCAAATTCCTCTTCAATTGCCAGAAATAGCTCTAACGCATCCAAGGAGTCAACTCCTAAGCCTCTTCCGAATAATGGCTGATCATCAGTAATGAAATGTGGTTCGATTTCTAAATCTAATCTCTCAGTAATAATTTCTTTAATTCTAGTAGTTAATTGTTTTCTTTTTTCAGCAATAATTTTTGTTTCTACATACGTAAACATCTGTTTTCCCCTTTTCCTTGTTTAACTCAAAATTCGTCATTAAATCATCTATTGTTTAGCCATTAACTAATCCACCATCCACTGTAAAAACTTTCCCGGTGATATAACTTGCATAGTTAGAGGATAAAAATGTTGTTAGATATGCTACCTCTTTAGGATCCCCAATTCTGCCAAGCGGTACTAGTTCTAACATCCTTTTTAATGCCTGTTGATCCATTCCTTTTGTCATATCTGTTTTTATAAAACCAGGTGCAACAGCATTAACCCTAATACCGTATTCCCCACCTTCTAATGCTAAAGTCTTGGTTAAGGAAATAACCCCACCCTTTGAAGCAGAGTAATTACATTGACCTCTTGCACCTGTTATTCCACTTGTCGACGTAATATTTACAATAGAACCTCTTTTCTGTCTCATCATTATTCTTAATGCTTGTCGGCAACAAAGAAATGTTCCTTTTAAATTTAAATCAACCACATGATCCCATTTTTCCTCGCTCATCATTGCAGCAAATCCATCATTTATAACTCCTGCATTATTTACTAAAATATCTATTCTTTTTTCCTTTGAGCGTATGTGTTGAAACAATTTATGAATAGAGGCTTCATTTGTAATATCTACATGCATAGGAAACACTTTTCCACCTTTTTCTCCTATAGTATTTGCTATTTCATTTGCTGATTTTTGATTACTTTGAAACGTAAAGTAAACAGTTAAGCCCTGATTGGCTAGGTCCATTGTTATTGATTTACCAATGCCTCGTGATCCTCCGATAACTAATGCCACTTCGTTTCCATTAAACATAGACCCGTTCCCCCTTAAATTCTTTCTCTATTGTAGTAAGGCTTCTTTTTAAATACATCGGTGTTTCTGTAGAGGATACAGATATGTTCTGCTTAAAGGAGCGACATAACTTGGTTAAAGTATTCCCGGGACCTACTTCTATAAAGTGTTTCGTACCATTATTCAATAAAGTGTAGATAGTGTCTTGCCACATAACTGGATCTACGCATTGTCTTTCTATATCTTGTAAAATATTGATTCTATCTGTAGTTGGTTTTCCTGAACAGTTTAAAACAATTGGTATTTGAGCATTTTTTAACGAAAATAAATTTAAATACTCCTTAAACTCAAGAACCATTTCTCCCATTAAACGTGAGTGAAATGCATGACTAGTTGAGAGTATTTTAGTTTTTATACCATTTTTTTGATCTAGTACCTTTTGAAATTTAAGAATGCTCTTACTCTCGCCAGAAAATACAACCTGTGTAGGGGAATTATAGGCAGCAATATCAATTTCATATTGTTTAGATTCCTCTACAACTTCAAATAATGTTTGATATGTGTTCGATACAATTCCTAACATACACCCCTCTTGTTTTACATTACTCATCAGCTGACCACGCTTCCGTACAATGGATAATGCATTCTGGAATTGTAAAGATCCTGCTTCTACCAGTGCGGAGAATTGTCCTAAGCTATGCCCCGCTACTTTAGATGGCCTTATACCATGCAAATGTAAAATTCTTGATATCCCTGTGCTTACCGTAAGAATAGCTGGTTGTGTAACACTGGTTTCTATTAATTTTTCACTTGGCCCATATAAACATAGTTGCTTTAAATCAAATCCTAGCGTATCATTTGCTTCCTCAAATAATGGGAAAAATATGTTTGGGTATTTATCTAAATACCCTTTACACATCCCTACGGATTGAGACCCTTGTCCCGGAAAAATAAATGTAATCATATGACACCCCCGCTATTTTCAAATTGAAGCTTTTCTAAAATTTCTTCTGGTAATCTACTGATTAATTGATCATTCGACCTTGTTAAAACGTGTTTTGAAAATCCCTCCGCTAACAAAACTCGGCCTCTCTTGCGGAATAATTTATAAACAAATTCTATATAAACTTTACTTTCATTCTTAAGATAGGTTTCTACAATTAAGTCGTCTTGAAAACGAGCTGATTTTTTGTAGGTACATCTTATATCAATAATTGGAAAATACAATTTTTCCTGTTTTAAATACTGGTTTATACCAGTCATATCTAGCATTTGAAACCTACCCAGCTCAAACCAATGAAAATAATGAGAATGGTGAGCAATTCCCATAGAATCGCATTCCCCAAAACGAACATTCACCTCATTTTTTACTAAGTACACTTATTTCACCTACTTTTCATAAGAACGTCGAAATTTTTGTATAGAGATTGTTAAAAATAAAATTCCCATACCAATTAATGCAGCTGATGGAATAAAAACAGAGGAGAATTCTTTGTTATATACTAATAAGTCGTTAAAGCCTCCCATTGCCCAAGCTGTAATGGTAATATGCGCTAGGTTTTGCATCCATTCAGGTTCTATATAAAGTGGCCACCAAGATCCACCTAAAGCAGACATAGTTAACACGATTAAAATTGAAATACCATTTGCTTGGGATCTTGTTTGACATATAGAGGCTAATAAAATTGCTAGACTTGAAGCTGCAAATGCAGTACATATCACTAGCAATATAATTCCTAATACACTTTTGCCTAGCCACATTCCAAATACAAAATGTCCTACACTAAAAAGGACTGCACATTGAACAATAGCTGTTATAAAGCATGAGAGCATCTTTCCAAAAATGATTGATAATGTATTAATAGGTAAAGTAAGAATTTTTCTTAACGTTCCGTTCTCTCTCTCTTCTACTAATGCACCTGCAGCTGCAGCAGTACCTAAAAGTACAAACATTACGGCATATCCTGGTACATTAGATTCAAATGGAGTGGGTTTATGTTCATTATCTGATGCTAATTCTTTAAACTCTACTTTCACATTTACTTCCATTTGAGCAGAGGCTTGTTTTACAATCTCTTTAGTCATATCTCTTTGTATTTCTGACACAATTTGAGTTACAGCATTTGAAACAACACTTGGAATAATGCGATCAACTTCATCTTCTATGATGATGACTTTGGCCTCTTTCCCTGAATATACATTTTGTGTGAAATCCTTAGGGATGACGATTGCCGCTTTTTTAGTTTGAACTTCCTTTTTTACCTGTTCTTCTGTATATGCTCTCTTTTTACCATTTAGTTCATAAGTTTCTTCTATCTCAAGGGCAGGGATTTTTTTCAATTCCTCAATAACCCTTTTAGAAAGTTCTCCATTATCATTTACTACTATAGGAATCTTGAATTTTTCTGTCTTACTATCAAATACATTTGATAATGCAAAACTAGCAACTGCAATAACTATAATAGGTGTAATAAATAAATAGATTAGACCAGGGATATCCTTTAAAAGAATAAGTAGATCCTTCTTAGCTATATACCAAGCTTTCATTTTTACCATCTCCTTTCATTTAAGACCTTAAATTTTTACCCGTTAAATGTAAAAATACATTTTCTAAATTAGAATTTTTAACATTAAATAATTCGATTTTTAAATTATACTTTTGAATCAATTTCATAACTTCTCTTGTAACATTAAAACTATCTACGCATTGAATGATGACTTTTTTATCTACCAAAGTGCAGGACTTCACATCAGCAATCATTTTTGTTTTATGTATAAATTCTTCCGGAATATTTGATATTGCAATCTCTAAATAATTTTCCCCATACTTTGTTATTAAATTTTTTGGGGTATCAATATCTAATATTTCACCCTTATCATAAATTGCTACACGATGGCATAACATCTCAGCTTCTTCCATATGATGAGTTGTATATATGACAGTAATTCCTAGTTCTTCTACGAGATGGCGAATACAATTAAAAATATGGTTTCTTGATTGTGGATCAATTCCCACTGTTGGTTCGTCTAAGAAAATAACTTTTGGCTTATTTAACAAACCGATCACTAAATTAATTCTTCTTTTCATACCACCTGAAAATGTATCAATTCTCTTATGTGCCCAGTCCTCAAGCTGTGCGAATTGTAAAGCTTCTTTTATGCGGCTTTTTTTCCTATTTCCCTTTAATCCATATAAATCGGCATAAAAAGATAAGTTATCATATGCAGTTAAAGTCGGGTATAGCGCTAAATCTTGAGGTACTACACTCACATTTTTTTTAATCTTATTCCGTTCAGTATACAAGTCGTAGTTACATACTGTACCATACCCTTCATCTGGCAGAGTAAGAGTAGATAAAATCGATATAAGTGTTGTCTTCCCAGCTCCATTCGGTCCTAGTAATCCTATAATTTCACCTTTACGGATATCTATGCTTAAATTCTTAATAACTGTATAATCTCCATATGATTTCTTAATGTTTCGAATGGAAATCATAGTATTTATACCAGTCATAATGTTTCCCCCTTCTTCTTGCTGTTACAATTTATTAGAAGTGACTCTTCTTTATCTCCATTAAAGCTTCAAGATATTTATATCCATACTTTTCATCTGGTTCTAGGTATGTGCCTTCTGCCCACTCATTCCAAGCATTAATAAATAAAAAGTCAGTGTCCTTACTATGTTGTAAAAGATACTTCTTAAACTTATCGGGATTAGCCCCTTTCATAATTAAAGCGCTTTCTTTTTTCCTTGGAGAGTTATCCCAATCTACAAAAGCCCCTTTATATATGTTTTCACGTTCTTTAATTTGACGGTTTAATATTCTTTTCCATACAAAATCATAACTTAAGTGAAAATCTTTTTTTTCTTGATGTAGTGAATTTGTATTGCCTATTAGTTTTTTTAAAGTGTACATAGGTTCAAACTCTATAGCAGCATCAAAAGGAAAATCTGATTTATCTTCAAAAATTGTTAACATTTCTACAAAGTGTATCCCTAGAAGCCCTTCAGATTGAGCACATTCATTCCATAGACTCAACATTTTATTTAGGTTTGGTATAGAAGCTGGTCGGTAAATTACAAATATCGGTTTATCTTTAATATTTAAATAGCTTTTGTTTTTAAAGAATGGCAATAGATAATTAAAGTGTTCTTTCCAATCAGACTCATCCCCATATTCTTGTCGCATTATTACTTCTTGGTCTTTCCCATCCCAAGATCTTGTCCAAGATTCATTTGCCCAACATAAGCAATATGGGAAATCAATTTCCTTACATTGATTTCTCAATTCTATTGGTTTTTCTAGTAATTTTTTCCCTTTGAACCAATAGTGATAATAGCAAAAACCATCTAAACCATATTGTTTTGCTAAATTTACCTGCCACTTATGTACATCTAAATCTAACAAATTGTAATAATAATCCCTTAATGGAGCCCTAGGCTGATAGTGTCCCAGAAAACGTGGTTTTGCTTTTTTTACATTGGTCCATTCTGTAAAACCCTTTCCCCACCATAAATCGTTTTCAGGTATTTTATGAAATTGTGGTAAGTAAAAAGCAATAGTCTTCATTAGTAAGGACTTCCCCCTTCCCCATATGCAATAACTCACTTATTGATAAAAAGCAATTACACAATATAAAACTCTGCTTTTTAACATGAAACTATTTAATCTGATGTTAAATCTTGTCACAAAATAAGGCAAAAAGACCCTAATTATTGTAATTTTCACACATAAAAAACTATATTTTTAATTTTTTTTAGAAAATTATTCAAAAAAACACTTTAAATCCAGTTAAGTATTGTATAGTTTTATATTATAGGAGGGGAAAAATATGTCGTTTTTTGGCGAAAAATTCACAAATTTATTGGTAAATTTAGATGTAGCAAGCCTAATTGGAAAAATAAAGCAATACCAAGGGAGATTGGAGGTCTATGAGAAGGAATTTCCATGTACATTAGAAAAGTTGCAAATATCTACTCAACTTCAACATACCAAAGATTTTGTCGCAATGTATAAAAACTTAAAAATAACAAATAAAAGGTTAAAAGAATTAATTACATATGATCTGTCGCCAAAAACAATGATTGAAGATGAAATATCTTGTTACGTTGATGCGCTATCACTCATTCATAATAACTATGAAAGGCTTACTATTGATCCAAGCACAATCTTAGAAATACATTTTCAACTTTTTAAATATGCTACTTCGGATAGTGGAACGTGGAGAAAACAGGACATCTTACTTGAAGAACATGAGCAACTTAATTTCTCATTTTATTGCTATCGCCCTTTAACGATTAAAGAAATCCCAGTAGCAGTAAAAAATTTATGTGAAGAATATAATTATTTATTAAATCAAAAAGATATTGATCCACTAATTTTAATTTGTAATTTTGTACTTAATTTTATATGTATTTTTCCTTTTGAATCTGGAAATGGAAGAATGGTACGTCTACTTATCTCTTTATTACTATTACAAAGTAAACATTCACTAGTGAAATATATTTCACTAGATAAAATAATAAAAAAATACGAGAGAGATTATTATGATGCCCTATATAAATCTTCAGCAAATTGGCATTTTCAAGAGCACAATGTATCCTTTATATTAAAATGTCTATTACATATTATTCTAGAAGCATATAAAGAACTAGACGTACATATTACAAGTTACCAACTGAAAGGGAACAAAAGCTTTAAAATTAAAGAGTATATATTAAAACAAGAACTCCCTTTTACAAAAGAAGCAATACGGATGGTATTTTCAGATGTTTCACCAAGCACGATCAATAAAGCATTTGCATGTTTACAAGAAGAAAAATTAATTAAACTAATATCAAAAGGTCGTAATGCAGTTTGGACTAAAACAAAAATATAAATAATATCAAAAAAATATAGGGTAATTTTTTAACATTAATAATTAAAACATACATATAAATTTATTTCACATACACAATAGATATTTTTACATAATACATAAAGAGATAATTTGTCGCTACATTATTCATACAACTATTCTTGAATTTTTTCTTTCTCTATACTTCCGAAAGTCTGATAACAGACTTTATAGGAAGTATTAAATATATAAAAACTACATATTCAGTTTTTATATCCCAACTATTAGTAATAGGAACTTAGCATTTATTCCGTTTCAACTAAAGCGTTTTAATAAAAGTAAAAGAGAAAATACCTAGATTTAGCTTTAATTCATTAAAAAATTCGATTTCACTTAAGTAAGTGCCCATTAATCTTGTCTCTAATAGCAATGGCTATAAATTCTTCAATAGAGCTATTTGTTTCATTTGTAATTTCTTTCAAGTATTTGTATTCCTTACTTGTAAGTATGACAGACTTCGTTACTGTATTACTATCCAAATATACGCTATGATTCATTCTTGGAACAATTTTCCCTTCTATTATATAAGGCGTTAACTCCTCAATCCATTCCATTTGAATTCCTGGTGGTAATGTAATTAATGATTGACGAATCTCAAAATACCAAAATGTTTCTTCTTCTAAAATCTTTATATTTCTTGGAGATACGTACTGTAATATATTATCGATTATGTGAAAAATATTGTTTCGTAATTGCGCAGATTTAGGAAAACGAAACTTAACAAACCTTTGATGATGACTTCTAGGTTTATCCGACAGTTTATAAGCGGACTCATATCCTGCTTTTAATGCCTCACTAAGTGTCATATTAGTTCCAAATTCATCAAGAACTATAATATCACCACGTTTTGGAATAGAAATAACACGTGCCAATGTATTGCCTTTTACAAACTTTTGAAATAATACTACATTATATTTCTGCGAAAATGTATATATATGATTAGCTTGTTCTACTTGCTGAACAAGTTCACGAACATCCTCCTCTTTCACAAATTTCGTTTGTCGATTACGATGTTCCATTAAAAAATAAACTAACTTTCCTTCTTCTATCCATTTTTCAAGCTGATTCATACTAATATGATACTCTTTACTTGCTTGGTATAAAGTAATCCCCTCAATTTTACGTTCTTCTTTTACTTTTTCTACTTCTTCTCTACTAAATAAAAAACTACCATCTAAACGCCACGTATCCTTATTGATTGGTGTTAGCTTTCCTTGCTTCATTAAATTATTAAAAATAAAGTGACTTATATCTAAATAATCTTTTACTTCATTTGTAGTCATAGTCATTTCATATGCGCTAATCATTCTAATTCCTCCTCACACCTCGTAATTTACATAATATTATTATGTAAATTAAAATTTATAGTATTTACATTTTAAATAAATTATACCATATATCGATATATATATTAGATTGTAAATTAGAGTAATGTCTAATTTAACTTTCTTTTTAAATTTAATTTTATAAAATATTAAACTATATAATAAAAACATTATTTTTAAAATTAAATAATAACCATAGAAAATGGGAGATTTTCTATAGTCATTGCGTATTAATATTTTATAAAATTTAATTTTAATATGTAATTCATTTTCTAATTGATTAAGTTATAAT
>NZ_JASHJA010000028.1:0-46984 GCF_030733445.1 Bacillus sp. MMSF_3353 | reverse complement strand
TCATGACCGCCTTTTTGTGACCATGCTGGAATATCTTTAATCGCACCTTTATCTGTTAAGTGTACTTCTAACACTTCCCCCAATTGTAATGCTTCCATCGCCTTCTTTGTTTTCACAATTGGCATTGGACATGCTAATCCTTTTACATCTAATACTTCTTTCACCTTCATCTTATATACCTCCTGTTTTTATTTCATTTGAAACCGAATTAATTATGAACAGCACAACGGTTTGGACCAATCTCCATTTCACGCTCTTCGTCTTGACTTGGATTTAATCGCCCCATATTTGTTTGACGAATTTCTTGATATGCATTCGGTTGAGGTGGTAAATTCTCTGTTACAACTTTACGAAACTCTCTCTCATCCTCAATATTTAATCCTGCATTATACGCAAATAAATCTTTTAATTTAGCACTAACAATGCCACTCTCGTCCATTTCAATTATTTTTGAATAATGAGCCGGTAACACAACTAAGTTTTGAGATAGTTCTTTATATCGGCTATACAAAGTAGTACGTAAATCACTTACCCAATCTTCAGCTTTCCCAGCAAGGTCTGGACGCCCAATTGAATCTACAAATAAAATATCGCCTGATAATAAATAGGAATCATCTACAATAAATGACGTACTTCCAATCGTATGCCCCGGTGAGTATAATGCGTCAATTTCAATTTTAGTACCCCCCACCGTAATAACAGATCCTTCAACAAGTGGTTTATATGAGAACACAACTTCCTCCGCATCTTTTGGCGGCAACCAATACGTACCACCTACTTTTTCCGCTAACTTACGTCCGCCAGAAATATGGTCTGCATGTAAATGTGTATCCATTACATTCGTAATCGTAACACCATGCTCTTTCGCAAACTCTTCGTACGCTTCAACTGTTCTTACTGCATCAATAACTGCTGCTTCACCGTTTGAAACGACCATATAAGATAAGCAACCTTTTCCAAGACGGTTAAACTGATACATACTTCCGCCATCTTTTAAATCTCCAACTTTTATAGGCTTTATATATTCACTCCAAGCCTTCATACCACCAGATAAATAATAAACATTTTCTAATCCAGCCTCTGTTAATTGCTCTGCCACAAATATAGAAGACCCTTCTTTTGCGCATACTACTAAAACATCTTTATCTTTAGGTAGTTCACTTACAATATGATCTACACCCTCTAATAAATCAAAGTACGGCACATTCATTGAAGTAACTTCTTTTCCTTCAATTTTCCAATCTTCATAATCCGCCTCATTACGAACATCTAAAATAAATAACTCTCCGAATAAAACTTTCTCTGCAACATCTTTTGCTTGTAACGGTTTAACGTTCATCTCATTACCCCCATAGGTATATTTTTATTTAAAAAATTTTATTTTTCCACATTACCTTGCCACTCTAACATGCCTGGAATGACATTTTTCACATTTGCATAACCTTTCTCTTTCAACATGTGGCAAGCTACATCACTACGGTTACCAGTTCGGCAAACAACATAAATTTGCTTCTTCTGATCTAACGCTGCACTGTCTAATTCTCCTAACGGCACGGAAACAGCCGATGGAATATGACCAAAAACGAATTCCGCCGCTTCACGAACATCTACTACAATACACTCTTCACCACTTAATAATATCTCTTCCAATTCCGAATTCGTAATTGTATGAGGATATTTCACTATTTCATTCATTTCATGCTCATTTGCTTTTCTAACGTAATGCATCAATACATCACCTTCTTGTTTCGTCCCGATATATTGATGACCTACTTTACTCGCCCAACTTTGTATATCTACAGTAGACCCTTTATCTGTTGCCTGAACTTCAATCACTTGCCCTGACGTTAATCCTTCCATCGCCTTCTTCGTCTTTACAATCGGCATCGGACAAGCCAAACCTTTACAATCTAGATTCATATCCACTTTTATACTCATAGTCGATTCCTCCATAATTTATATACATATACCTGTAGGGGTATGTTAAAGTGTTTTTGAAAATCTGTCAACAATTATGTTTGACAGATTATCGGCTTTTTACAAGTAATTGAACAGCTTCTTTAATTAACTCTTCATTTGAACCATTACCGCTTTCAAACTGCTCACGCAAACATTGCTCTAGATTCGTTCCAACAACAAGTCCAATTGTACGATCAAGTGCAGAACGAGATGCCGTTAACTGTGTAATAACCTCTCGGCAATCTTTTCCTTCTTCCATCATACGAAGCACACCACGAACCTGACCTTCAATACGTTTCAATCTATTTTTCATACCTTGATTATATTCCATTCTATAATCACCTCATTACCATTATGTCACTATTTATAACCTATGACAATATACTATACCCTATAGGGTATTTTGTAAACCCCTATTTTTAAGGTTTATCTTATATGTTCACAAAACAAAAAGTGAAACCTTAATACGTAAGCTTTCATCTTCCACTAAATTTTGAAGTGGAAGATGAAAAAATATTAATACGCAACACGTTCTGGTAATACTGTCCCATACAATTTAAAGCCACCATCTACATTCTTTACCTTATATCCTTTTTCCATTAACATGCGCGCTGCGACATAACCTCTCATACCAAGTTGACAGGTAATATATATTTCTTTATCTGCCGGTACTTCATCCAAACGATCACGTAACTCATCTAAGGGGATATTAATAGAACCTTTAATCATTCCTTGTTTGAGTTCATTAGGCTCTCGAACATCAATAAGATATCCACCATTTTCAACAATACGATCTACCTCATGCCATTGTACTGTGTCCACAAAACCATCTACTATATTACTTGCCGCATACCCTACCATGTTTACCGGATCTTTTGCAGAAGAATAAGGCGGGGCATATGATAATTCTAAATCTGGCAAATCAATTACGGTTAAGTTTGCCTTCATTGCCGTTGCAATAACATCAATACGCTTATCTACACCGTCACGCCCTAACGCCTGCGCCCCATAAATTTTTCCGCTTTCTTTATTAAAAATTAATTTTATTAACACTGGCGTCGCATTCGGATAATATCCGGCATGCGAATTCGCCTGTACATGTACTACCTCATAGGGTATATTTAATCGTTTTAATATTTTCTCATTTACTCCCGTCGCAGCAACTGTTAAATCAAAAACTTTAGCTACAGAAGTTCCCAACGTACCTTTATATAAAGAATCCGTATGACCATGAATAATATCTGCTAACATGCGACCTTGACGATTAGCTGGCCACGCTAACGGAATCATCGTTTCTGTTTCTGTAACAAAATCCTTTACTTCAATCGCATCACCAATTGCATATATGTGCGGGGCCGACGTTTGAAAACTCTCATCTACCTTTATCGTTCCTCTAACTCCTAGTGCTAAGCCTGCATCCTTCGCTAAACTGCTCTCTGGTTGCACACCAATTGCTAAAATAATCATATCTGTCTTTATGATTGAACCACTTTTTAAACGTACAACAGTCCCGTGCTCTTCTAATGCATCTACACCATCTTCTAAAACAAGCTCAACATTGTGCTTTTTCATATGCTCATGCACATATGCTGCCATTTCATAATCAATTGGTGGCATTACTTGATTTGCCATCTCTACAAGAGTAACATCAATTCCTCGTTCTCTTAAGTTTTCAACCATTTCTACTCCAATAAATCCGCCACCAATAACCGTCGCATGATGTGGTTTCTTCTCATCAATGTACGCTTTAATACGATCTGTATCAGGTACATTTCGTAACGTAAACAACGCCTTCGCTTCTTCAATACCTGGAATAGGTGGAACAATTGGTTTTGCCCCTGGTGAAAGAATTAAAATATCATATTCCTCGTTATATGTTTCATTTGTAGTTACATTCTTTATCGTAATTGTTTTCTCTTCTTTATTAATCTTTACTACTTCACTCAATACACGTATATCTAAATTAAAACGCTTTGACATTCTTTCAACAGTTTGAACTAATAACTTTTGTCTTTCTGTAATGACACCGCCAATGTAGTATGGTAATCCACAATTCGCAAATGAAATATATTCACCACGCTCCACCATAATAATTTCATCTTCTTCACTTAAACGACGAAGCCTTGCAGCTACTGATGCCCCGCCCGCAACTCCACCTACTACAACAATTTTTCTAGACATATTTTAAACCTCCATATGATTTATTTACTCAATGTATCAAAAACAGAAAACTTATACCCGTATGGGTATATAATAAAATATACAAAAATCATTTTCAATATATATATCTTTTGTTCACAAATTCGAAACAAAAAAGAACCTAGCTATCTCCAGGTTCCTTTCTGTATGATTAAATCCATGCCTAAAGGCGGCGTAGTATGGAGTAATACTTATTTTTGACGGCTGAATTCATTTACGAATGAAGTAATTTGTCATACTTCCTATAAAATCTTTGTAAAACTATAATCCATTTCTCCACCTAACGCTTCAGGTGTATCACCAGTTTCTCTAAAATCATGTGTATAAATTTGTTCAAATGAACCGAAATCTACTTGCTTATAAAATTCATAGCAAGGGAAACCATCATGTTCTCCTTGAATATCGATACTACCATCCTTTTTCACACATACAGTTAATAAATAGTCCACAGGAGGAGCATACACATTTAACGGATTACTTGCACTTGCTCTCATTTTGAATTGCACACCATCAGAATTCCATTCAATATCCGTACACACAATATTTTCAGTACTCGCTTTTCCTGTTCTTTTATTCACCGAACCATCTGGGTTTGTAACCTTCTCTGTCGTAATACCCGTGTCCGCATATGAAAACACTTCTTCTTTATAAAAATCCACTACTACCTCTTGCTCAACTCTAGAGCGCATAGCGTTTACCGCATACGGTGTAAATTCACGGGAATCACCTTCGAATTGGATTACTTTTCCCGTTTCCATATCCTTCTTAGCTTCAGTCCAAGACATTGGAATAAATACACTGGCTCTAATTTTAACGATATTAGTCATAAGAAACACCTCTATAATTTTATTTTAAATACTGCATATCATTGAGTAAAACAGATCACAATTTCGGTCCCATAATCAATAGATTTCTCTTTTAACGTTTGCTACTTCCTTCTGAAAAATAGCGCTATATTTATTAGATTGTCGTTTTAAAACTATATTCCATTTCTCCAGCTAGTGCTGCTGGGGTATCATCCGTTTCTCTGAAATCATGTGTGTATATTAATTCAAATAAACCAAAGTCTATTTGTTTATAAAATTCATAGCAAGGGAAACCATCGTGTACACCTTCAACATGCACAGTACCACATTCATTAACTCGTATAGTCAAAAAATAGTCAGCTGCAGGTGCTGTCGTGTTTAACGGATTACTTGCACTTGCTCTCATTTCAAATGAAACTTCATCTTCACTCCATACAATATTTGTACATACAATGCTTTCTGTACTTGTTTCTCCTTTTTGATACTCAATTGAGCCATCTGGATTTGTAATCTTCACAGTGACGATACAAGCATCTGCATATGTGAAAATTTCTTTTTTATAAAAATCAATATTCACTTCTTGTTCTAATCTTGAACGCTTTGTGTTCACAGCGTATGGTGTAAACTCACGTGCATCTCCAGCATATTCAAACACTCTTCCTGTTGCAGAATCCTTAATAGGTTCCAGCGATGCATATGGTGCAAATACACTCCCTCTAATTTTAACGATATTAACCATGTGAAACCTCCATTGATTCTATTTATATAAATCATTATTTGTACTATACGGAATATAGTCAATTTGATTGACTATATTCCGTATAGTACAATAGGTTTCACATGTAGTCAACTTAATTGACTATAATTACGGAGGTTATATACATGGATCATTCAACATTTAACGAACTAGACCTTACTTCACTTTTATCATTATCTTTCAGTACATTAATTACTGAACTACATGAAAAATTAAGTGAATTAGGATTTGAAGATATTAGGCCAGCACATGGTTTTATGTTCAAACGCATTCTTCCTAATGGAGCAACTGGTATAGAACTAGCTGAGTATTTAGGGATTTCCAAACAAGCTGTAAGTAAAATGGTAGATTCTCTTGAGAGTAGTGGTTACGTTACACGTAAAACGCATCCTACTGATAAAAGAGGTAAGATCATTATTTTAACCGAACGTGGTTTGTCAGTAATGAAAGCAAAAGAAGAAATAATAGCTGAAATAGAACAGCGATGGATTGAAAACATAGGTGCAGAACGAATGCAAATGCTTAAAGAAGATTTAACAACATTCGTTACTAAAAAAAATACAGGAAAATTATCATCAAATATACGCCCTGTTTGGTAAACAAAAACTCCATATAAAAAACGAATCCATTTTGATTATTCTTTTTCAAAATGGATTCGTTTTTTACAGTTTTATTAATAATTATTGTTTCTTTTAAATTTTATATTAAATACATGAAAGTCTATATTTTAAACATTATATGATTTCATAACTCTCTGCACAATCAAACTCGCCGTATTCTCCTCCGGTGGCATCAACAAATTTGTAGCTGGCCCATATACGACAGGACTTAATTCCACTTCATATCCACCATATACATACTCTTCCTTTGTAGGTAAATAACCAATATATCCGTTCGTATATCCACCAAAGAAAGCTAGTTCATTTTGAAGACTCTCTTTCACTTCTAACGCAGTTTCTGAAAAAGGTTCCATCGGTATACCAGAGAACATACCATCATTAACTTGAAACAGTTGAACTTCCAAATCAATACGTAACTGCCGAATACCTTGCTTATATTTCTCTAAAACGATAGTAAACCATTCATCCGTGTTCACACCCCACTGCTTCTCCGCTAATTGAGCCATTCTTCGTATCTCATGAATTTCTGGAATATCTTTCAACTTCATTTGCATCATACTCGAAACTGTTCTTAAATTTACAATTGGGCTATATGTAACTATTGGCAACATCGTTAATACATGTCCACTAAGTGTGTAAGCCATTTTCTTTAATGCTTCCCTTGAACCACGATGCTTCGCATTTACATTACCAGCAGCTCCTTGCATAATAATAACAGGACAGTTTACGATTTTCTCAAGAATCTCCCTCGTCATTCCAGGATAATCCGCTGATAATACATCGCTATCACCTTTTAAAACATTCGGATGCGCAGTACAAAATACAATAATTCCAGATAGCTCCTTCGTTTCAGCATGTCTTATTGCTAACATACCAATTCGTTTATCTACAACACCTTCTATATTTGTTCCCATCTTTGCTCTTCCATCAGATGTTCTCTCTCTTCGGTTGACCCCAATATCACCTGTCGTAACACCCCAGCCAACTTCACAGAGCTTCAAGTTGTTATCCGCAGTAACCGCACCTTGCACTACATTATTTACTAAACTCGTTTTATACGAATTTACTAAAGGTTGCTCACCGACTGTTTCTGGACCAGAGTGTGTATGTGTATAAACAACTGTTATTCGCTCAAATGGCACATGAAGCCTACTAGCTACTCGCTCACGAATAACATTCGTATCTTCTACTAACATCCCAATATTATCAACACTTATAAACACCGTTTTCATTTCATTTTTTTCAAATACAAAGACCGTCCCGTAAATACGCTCTTCAATATTATTTATTCCTGTCTCTCTATGGTATCCGACAAAATCAATACCGACAGGCGGCGTAATATCCACCTTGCATACCCCTATTTTGCTCATTTGAATCGCTCCATTTCTCTATGTAACTCCCTTTTTCAAGAATAGCATATTTAACCTTGTTCCAAATAAAAAAGAACGGACATAGCATTCTATGTCCGTTCTTTTCATCACACATACTTCCGATGCACCATCTTCCCATCATAAGAAAATACAACGCCCTTACTCTCCACAATCGACTCCATATGCACCGTTCTTCCCCATAATTGATGAAGGTATGGCAATACTTTTTCTAAGTATTTTAAATCGAGCTCGATCCCTTCGTAACTATGTTTAATGTACAACTCTCCGTTCTTTAAGTAGTCCCCGTCTTCTACTACTAAGTACGGGAAGCCACCATTTGTACGCATATTTACGAGCTGATCACGCACATGTTCCCATTCTTTATCTATTACTTTATATTCTTTTCCTTGGCGCTGGAATAAGTACATATCTTCTCTCATTACGAGGTCTTTATTTAAGTAGTTTCTTAAGAACGATACGTCCCACTCAATTTCACGTACTTCAAAAATTTTATCTCGACCAGATCCTGGTTTTACACCGCGTCGCTTCATTTCTTCTGTCGGGTTGTTGTAACGTTCTTCAATATCTTCAAACATTTTAATACCGAGGTAGTATGGGTTAATGCTTGTTTTTGATGGTTGAACTACACCTGCATTAAGCTTTGCGAATTCAATCGCTTCAGAAGATGTTAAGTCCATTTCACGAAGTATGCGTTGATGCCAGAAGGAAGCCCAGCCTTCATTCATAATCTTCGTTTCAAGCTGTGGCCAGAAATATAACATTTCCTCGCGCATCATCGTTAATATGTCGCGCTGCCACTCTTCTAGCTCACGGCTATATTCTTCAATAAAGAGGAGTAAATCTTTTTCTGGCTGCGGTGGGATTTTCTTCTTTTTATGCATATTAGGTCGTTCCCTCTTTTTGTTTCGATCATCTAAATTCCATAAATCATCGTACTGTGATATCTTTTTCTTTTCTACATCCTCTTCTAAATCTCCAATACTCCAAGCAAGTTTCGGACGCATAAGCGATGGATCAATATGTTCTTGAATGGCAAGTACTGCATCCAAGAACGTTTCTACCTCTTCTCTTCCATACTTATGTTCATACGCCTTCACACGATCTGCTGTCGCTGCCATACTCTCCACCATATCGCGTTTCGTATTAGAGAAACGAATATTATTTTTGAAGAAATCACAGTGCGCTAAAACGTGCGCCACGATTAATTTATTTTGAATTAAAGAATTCGTATCTAATAAAAAGGCGTAACATGGATTAGAGTTAATAACGAGTTCATAAATTTTACTAAGTCCTAAATCGTATTGTAATTTCATTCTGAAAAATTGCTTTCCAAAACTCCAATGCGAAAACCTCGTCGGCATCCCATATGCACCAAATGTATAAATAATTTCCGCTGGACATACTTCATAACGCATCGGATAAAAATCAAGCCCAAATCCAGTCGCAATTTCCGTAATTTCCGCAATCGCATATTGCAGCGCTTTATCTTCACTTGCTCTCATTATTTTCCCTCCTTACACTTTCCCTTAAGAAAGTGTATGATGAGGAACAAGCTTTCATGAGGATTGATTGCATAATAAAAAGACATCCTCATAAAAACGAGAATGTCTCATCTATTAACCTTCAATAATCTCCATCTTCTCCGTAATCGGCGTACGAGCTTTTCCTTCTGGTGCTTTATCGAAATAGCCAAGGTGAAGAATTCCAACGATGCGTTGACCTCTTGTTAAACCAAGTCCTTCTATAAATAATGGATTGTAGTTTAATCCGCCTGATTTCCAAACGCAACCTAAGCCACGTTCCCAAGCAAGCAGTTGGAAGTTTTGCATAAATGCACATGTTGCAGCGTAATCTTCGTCGCGTTGAATTTGACGTGGATCTTCATTAATATAAACAACAATTTGTGCCGGCGTGCTTAAGAAACGATCTGATAAAATTTTGCCGCGTTTCGCTCTTTCTTCTTCTGTGAAAGAGTTTAATACTGCATCTACTAATTTTTTGCGGCCTTCTCCAATGTATAATTTACAATTCCATGGTTCACGGTGTTTATGATTCGGTGCCCATGTTGCGTCGTTTAATAGTTCAATTAATAACTCTTTATCTACAGCTTTATCTGTAAATGTACGTACAGAGCGTCTTTCTTTAATCACATTTGCGATGGAAGTATATGTAGTCATATTTTTCTCTCCCTTATTTTCATCTATATGTATACATTTGTTATTGATATTGATTTTCAATTTCGATTATACCTTAGTTTTTTACTATTAATCAATGTTTTATGTTGGAAAACTTCCAAAAACGTCATTTTATACTGTGAATAAAAAAACTTAACTTGTTCACAAGTATTTCACATTTTATGGAAATGATATGTGTACAGTTTTCCACATTATCCATCTAGGAGGAGTTTATATGTACAAAAAAATCGCAGTAAGTATGACTATGGCAACATTATTATTCGGGGCAACCGTCTTCCCTACTTTCGCTGCCACGCCAAAAGAAATAACATTGCACCATCATAAGCCTATTTCAGAAGAAGAAATGCAGTCGCTCGAAAAACTCGGCTATAACAAACATGAAATTTGGAAAGCTGCTCACATTGCAAGAATCGGTAAAAAAGAAATAAAAGACGTTTTAGCTTACTATAAGCAAAATAAATCTTGGGAGAAAACAGCCCAGCATTTCGGTGTAGATCCAAGTAAATTAAAAAAGCATCATATGAATAAAGAGACGAAAAAAGCACTGCTGCAAGAATTAGCAAATATGCAAAAATCTACACCAGACGGCCTAAAACAAAAAATGAAAGATTATAATATCGGATTACGTCAGCTCACGGTATTAACAATCATCTCTCAAAAAAGTAACACTCCTCTTGATGATGTACTAAAAATGAAAAAAGACGGAATGGACATTAAACAAATTGCAGAAAAATTAAATGTAAAAAAAGAAGATATACGAGCAGAAATGATTAAATTAGTGAAGTCTATTAAGGAAAAGAAAACAAATTAATACGCCAAAAAAGGAAGGGATCCCCAATATCCTTCCTTTTCTTTATGAACTTTCAATTTTCAAGTATAAATTCCCGCCTTTCCCAAAAACTAACATAAGTAAATGATATATGTCAGGGGGGGTAAAAATGTTCGGTTTCTCATCTGAAAAATCCAAAAAGACTACGGCAAAACCACTTTGTTCTATTCCAGAATTTATACATACCATGAAAGAATCTAGCGATTTTGTCTCTTATAACGTACTTGAAGATGAAACGTTATGCTTGTTTTATTATAAATCTGTCGTGGAAGCACTTATTATTAAACAGTTTATTTTAACTCCTATGAAAAAGGAATCAGAACATATTCAAAATATCTCTGACCTATGTAATATTGTCTCCATTGAAGATATTATTACCTCTCCCTCTATTGATGATATTCGTGAGAAATTATTAGGTGGATATATTTTAGTACGCTTAAAAAGCAATTCAAATCCCGATCAATATGCTTTAATTCGTGCCGAAAGTACTGTTTTAGGAACACGATTATATAACGATACAGAAAATGAGTATAGCGTAATTGGACCTAAAATCGGTTTCGTTGAAAACCTTGATACAAATATACACTTATTGCGCCGAAATATTGTAACGGAGCAACTCATTTTCAAAGAAGTTATCGTTGGATCTATGTCAAAAACGAAAGTAGCAGTTGCTTATATTGAAGGGGTTACAAATGAACAATTTATCAACACTGCAATACAACGACTAGAAGACATTGACTTTGATGTTCCCTTTGATTCGACTATGATTGAGCAATTTATCAGTGATAATAGCAATTCACCATTCCCTGTTCTATTACCTACAGAACGATTAGATCGAGCAGTATTTGCATTAATTAACGGGGAAGTTTTAATTTTAACAGATGGCTCTCCATATGCTTTATTAGGACCGACAACGTTACTAGATTTTTTCATTTCACCAGAAGATTATTATTTACCGTGGATGATTGGATCGTTCTTTCGCGTTATCCGTTTTTTCGGAGCTATATTTTCTCTTTTTTCCTCCGCTATTTATACAGCGGCTTTAACATATCATTATCAAATGATTCCTGCTGATTTACTAGGACCTATTATTTTCTCGAGAGCGAACGTACCTTTCCCGCCTATTCTAGAAGCACTCTTTCTAGAGATTACAATCGAATTGCTTCGTGAAGCGGGAGCACGTTTACCGACGAAAGTCGGACAAACAATTGGTATTGTTGGCGGGATTGTAATTGGGCAAGCATCTGTTGAAGCCGCTTTAACGAGTACGATTTTATTAATTGCAGTTGCTTTATCCGCTCTTGCATCTTTCACAACGCCGACTGTAAAAATGTCTTCTACTATTCGGTTGTTACGATTCCCGCTTATTCTTTTAGCTGGTGCATTTGGTGGATTAGGTCTTATTGTCGGGTTTGTGTTTATTTTAGCTCATTTAATTAAATTAAAATCACTTGGATCACCTTATTTATTACCTTTATATCCATTTCGTGGTTTAGGTACAGCGGAAGGTTTTTTCCGTTTACCGTTTAGCCAAACTGCACAAAGGCCTTCTTTCCTTAGACCAAAATCTAAATGGCGTTATAATCCAAACAAAGCGAAGCAAAAACGTGATGGTGATAATGAATGAAAAAACTCTTATTGTTCCTTATTATACCCCTTTTTGTTCTACAAACTGGCTGTACACAAACGTATATAGTGGATACACAGCGTATTATTCATATTGCTGGATTTGACATCACAAAAAACAAAAGATTCCAAGGAACGATCTTATTTCCAGAGTATACACATGGTGTAAAATCGAAACCAGAAACTCAATCAACATCTGCCCGCTCACTTGAAACAATCGCTTCACGATTAAATGCAAAATCCCCCCACAATGTAGTTGTAGGTCAAATGCGTGTCGTTCTATTTGGAAAAGATCTAGGAGAACAAGGAATGGGGGAAATTATTACTAACTTACAACGTGACCCAAATATCGGGCGTGATGTACAACTAGCAATTGTAGATGGATCGGCTGAAGAGCTTTTAAATTATGGAAAAAAAAATGGTTCGTTATACATTGCTGATTTACTTGAACAAAATATACGAAACGAGAACATTCCACAAACCACATTAAACATTTTTTTATATAATTACTACTCTTCTGTATGTGATGCGTATGTTCCTTATATTAAAATGGACGATAATCATTCCGTGGCTGTCAAAGGACTTGCTTTTTTAAAAGGTGATAAAGTCGTTATGTATACAGATAAAAGACATTCTGTTTTAGCAAAATTACTTATTAACCCTACGAAAAATGGACGTTACGAAGCAGCGATAAAGAAGAACAAACATAAAGGTATGGTTGTCATACAAAACTTAGCTGGGGAAAGCAAGTATGATATTGATCAAACTGGTGACATACCAAAAGTAAAAATCCATTTAAAACTAAATGGACTAATTAAAAACTCCCCTAATTGGATTGATTTAAGAAAAAAAACAAATATCAATTATATAAAAAAACAAATTGAACGAAACGTTGAACAAGATTGTGAAGAATTAATAAAAAAATTTCAACAAAAGAAAATTGATCCTTTAGGAATACGCGATGAAATTAGAAGCCATACGAGAAAATGGAATATAAACCAAATTCGGAATATGTACCCGAATATAGCTGTGGATATAAATTTAGATATTAACATTGTACAATCTGGAATTGGGGAATAGTGAGGTGAAATAAGCAATGCATACAATGAATAAAACAAAGACTGTCTCTCCATATTTTGCATTTGTTTTGTTACATTCTCTTCAAATTGGAATAGGAATTCTAGGATATCAACGGGTAATTTTAAAAAATGCTGGTTATGACGCTTGGATATCTCTAATCATAGCAGGTATTGCAACTCATATTGTACTGTTTTGCATGCTAAAAATGTTAGAAAAAGATGGCGATTTAATTAGCATTCATACAACGAGCTTTGGAAAATGGATTGGTTCTATATTTTCTGTAATTTTCACTCTTTATTGCTTATTATTTTGCCTTACTGTTCTTCGTACATATATGGAAGTAATACAAGTTTGGATTTTCCCTACCATTAAGTTATGGAAACTAACCCTTATGTTTTTATTAGTGACTTACTATATTATAAAGGGAGGATTTCGCTCTGTGACGGGAATATGTTTTTGGGGAGTCGTTCTTCCTATTTTCGTTGTATTCTTTTTAATTTATCCAATGAAATATGCACATTTCCGCAATATTTTACCTATTTTTACACATTCACCTTTTGACATGCTTATATCTGCAAAACACTCTGCGTTAGAGTTTCTTGGTTTTGAGACAATCTTAATCTTCTATCCATTTATTGAAAAAGGAAAATCCTTAAAAAGATGGGCTCATGCAGGTATTGCTTTTAGTACCTTAATTTATGTAGTTTTAGCCATCGTATCTTTTATGTATTATAGCGAGGGCCAATTAAATCACACGATTTGGCCTACTTTAACAATGTTAAAAATCATTAAAGTCCCTTTCATTCAACGCTTTGAATATATTATTATTTTCGTTTGGTTTTTAATTATTTTGCCAAACCTTTGTTTAACCATTTGGTCATCATGTCAAACGATGAAGCGTTCATTCCATATTCCCTTTACATTCACATTACCATTTTTTATTTTCATGGTCTTTACAGCTTCCTTATTTTTCACAAACCGTGAGAGTATCAATACATTAAATACGGTGCTATCTCAAGCTGGTTTATATATTGTATACGCCTATATCCCAATTCTATTTCTATTTCATTCACTACGATGGCGTTTCAAAAATCAGTCGAAAAAATCTTCAACCGATACACCATAATCTCTGATACAATTTGATTAATACATTTGTAAAGGGGACAAGCGTATGAAGAAATATGTATTTTCTTTACTTGCAGTACTGTGTTTAATTCTTGCTGGTTGCGGAGCTACTAGTACAAACGAAAAAAAATCATCTGAATCAAAAGAAGAGCATGACCACGCATCGCATACTCAGCAAGCTGACATTCAAGAAAAAACAAAAGGGGTCGACACACTTCCTGCCTTCCTAGACAAGCTTGATCCACAAATGAAAGATATCTACACTGTCGCTGGGCAAAATGCAGAGCTATTAGATTGGATTCCATGTTATTGTGGTTGTGGTGAAAGTGTGGGACATAAAAATAATAAAAACTGCTTTATTCGTGAAATTAAAAAGAACGGTGAAGTTGTTTGGGACTCCCACGCAACAACTTGTGTCAATTGCTTAGAAATCGCAGTTGAATCTGCCTCCATGAAACAAAAAGAAAAATCAACGCTCGAAATTCGTAACTATATTGACAATAAATATAAAGAAGGATACGGAAAACCAACACCTACGCCAATGCCAAAAGCTTAAAAACGAGGAAACACCTCGTTTTTTCTTTTCATTCACTTTTTTTCTTAACAAATTCTTTCAAGTGTATTTCTCCTTGCTTGTCACACACTATATATAACTCCTCAGTAAGGAGGGTACACAGTGCAAACATATAACGACTATGACAAAGCTCTCTATTACACGTATAGCTGTAATTGGGATAAATTACTCGTTCTTATGGTCCAAACGAACGATCAACTATTTTCTAAGCGTATTGAACATTTTTTACACGCTTATCAATACAGTAAAGAAATGCCAGAAGTTGATAAACAATTGCAGCTCCTATTTCAATATATTGACCATGCATCCCAAAAGTCACATATAGAAGAAGTAGAGCAAATTCAAATGTAAAATATAGCGCTATTCTCATAAAGAGAATAGCGCTTTTTTAAATATCGATATCAATAAAAGTTTCTCCTTATAAAACTTTTATTGATAAACATATTTTTTCTTTCTTTTCTGTGCTACTTCATACTATAATTTAGTATGTAACTATTATAAGAGAGGTATAAAATATGAGACGAGAAAAAAAGCAAGAATATGCTTTACTTACCGCATGGGGAGCTTCTTTTGTCGCTACACTAGGAAGTCTGTACTTTTCCGAAATCATGAAATTTGAGCCTTGTGTACTTTGTTGGTATCAACGTATTATTATGTATCCATTCGTTTTATGGCTTGGTATCGCTGTAGCAAAGAAAGATTATCGCATCGCAAGTTATTCTTTACCAATTGCAAGTATTGGTGCTTGTATTTCTTTATATCACTATGCAATTCAAAAAGTCGCAGCATTTTCAGCTGCTGGAGCAGCTTGCGGCCGTGTACCCTGCACCGGAGAATTCATAAACTGGTTTGGTTTTATTACAATCCCGTTTTTAGCACTTATCGGCTTTATTACAATCGCTGTATGTAGTTTTATTGTAATAAAAAACAAATAAGGAGATGAAACAATGAAAAAAATGCTTATATTTGGTGGTATTATTATCGCTTTGTTTGCAGCAATTTTCGCTGTCACACAAATGGAAGAAAAAAATGCTACTAGTCAAAAAATTGATAATGCTACTGATAGTAAAACAAATGGCCCTGACTACTATACAAACAAAATCTCTCTTTCAGATCTTCAAAAGAATTTAAAAGAGAAAAAAGAAGAAACAGTATACTTTTATCAAACATCTTGCGTTCATTGCCAAAAGCTATCTCCTGTCGTAGTACCAATGGCTAAAGACTTGAACGTTGATATGAAAGTTATGGATATTGAAAAACTAGATGCTCCTTGGGATGAATATAAAATTAAAGGAACTCCAACAATCATTCACTTTAAAGATGGCAAAGAAGTAAGCCGTATTAGTGGTGAACAACCGAAAGACAAATTAAAAGAATGGCTTGAGCAAACAAAAAAATAATGCGAAAAGGAAACTCCTTCTACACATGAAATGGGCGTAAAATCCCAAACTAATGTATAAGGAGGGGGTTTTATGCCAGAAGTGAAATGTTCTGTTTCCAATTGCTCATTTTGGGGACAAGGTAACTTTTGTCAAGCAAGTGCAATCGTTGTTCAACCAGATGCACAAGAGGCCAGTTCGAATGCAAATGATTCGTATACAGGTGCGGTTTTAACAAACGAGACGCTAGAAAGTTCTGTAGCAACGAGTGTAGAAACTTGTTGTCATACATTTAAGCCAAAATATTAAACATAAAAAGCATACGATTACTCGTATGCTTTTTTTACATTCCTCTCCAAAAATCATGCATGATAAAAAAGTACAAAATAACGAGAACAACTGTCCCACATAAGGTAATGCGCCGATATATACTCTTCTCTCCTTCTCTCGCTTTCACAAATGCCCAAATAAATCCGAAAAATAATATTAAATCAAAATATGGAACATAAAAAGAAAAGACGAGAAACGCATACAAATACACGATAAATAAACAGGTCGTTACTAAGAAAACTTTAAAAGCAAATTCACTTTTCATAATGTAACCGCCCCCTATCTGTACTGTATTATATTCAGCAAAATACAATAGTTGCAGTTAAACTCGAAGTAGAAATAAGCTACCGTCTGTAATACGGTAGCCATTATGGAACATTATATTTCCGTTTATATATATTACTTAAAGTCGAGGCAGGAATTTGCTCATAACGAATTTTTTCTCCTGTTTCATCCACAATATACAAATTGTTTCCTATATAATATATTCCATCTTTTCGTTTTGAGTACACTGCATATCTTTCGTTCGGCAATACCGTTTTCACTTTCGTTAACTGCCCATTTGGTTCTTGCCAATATATATCAGCACGGTCTACTAACGTAAGCATGCCAATTTGCTCTTCTTCTATTTTACGACCATTCCAGCTCACAACGCGGTAACCAAGCTTATTCGCTTCATATTCAGGGCTCGTATGAAAACGAGAAATGATTACTTTCGTCTGTAATTGCACCCGATCATATAACCATTGTATATCCCGGTCATGCATGCGAATACAGCCATTCGACTCTCGGCTTCCAATCGTCCATTCCCGATTTGTTCCATGAATCGCATACTCCTTTTTATCCAAACCTAACCAACGCGTACCGAGAGGATTATTCGGTGCACCACCAGCTATTTTTTTTCGATGGTATTCTTTATTTTTAAATTTAGTTATAATACAAAAATTACCTTCAGGCGTAGGTGTACGATCTCTTCCAGTTGTTACGGGGAATGTTTTTGTATAATTTCCATTTTCAAAAAAAGACAACTGGTTTGTCGTAAGATTCACTAATATTAAATGATCTGTATCAGCAAAAGCACTAACCGGTAGGATGAAAAATAATAGTATGACGAAATATAATTTTTTCATCTATATCCCTCCCCTAGCGCTCAATATAATTAGTGGAATTAACTTTACTTTGCTCTTATCAATGAAAACTATCCATTTACAATAACGCCTCCATTTACATGCATCATTTGTCCGGTAACATAGGATGAATCATCAGACGCTAAGTATACATATGCTGGCGCTAGTTCATATGGTTGACCAGGTCTTTGCATCGGAACATTGCTTCCAAACTGAGAGACTTTCTTCTCATCAAAACTCGATGGGATAAGTGGTGTCCAAATTGGTCCCGGCGCAACACCATTTACACGAATCCCTCTTTGCACTAACGATTGAGAAAGCGATCTTGTAAAAGCTACGATTGCTCCTTTCGTTGCGGAATAATCAATTAAAGTTTCATTTCCTTCATACGCAACGATAGACGCCGTATTTATAATGACATCCCCTTGCTTTAAATGAGAAAGTGCTGCTTTCGTAACGTGAAAATAAGAAAAAATATTAATACGAAAAGTCTTTTCTAGCTGTTCTGCTGTAATATACTCTAGCCCTTGCTGCGGATATTGCTGCGCGACATTATTTACTAAAACATTCAAACTACCTAGCTGCCGAACGGTCTCTTCTACAATATCTTTACAATGCTGTTCATTACTTAAATCACCCGGCAACAATACACATTTCCCCCCCTCTTTCTCAACATATTGTTTCGTCTCATTTGCATCTTCCTCCTCATCTAAATACGCAATCGCAATATTTGCTCCCTCTTTCGCAAAAGCGATGGAAACAGCGCGTCCAATCCCACTATCTCCTCCTGTAATTAATATATTTTTTCCTTTTAACTTTTCGCTTCCTTTATAATTTGGGTCTTCGAACTGTGGTAGAGGATTCATTAACGATTCAATACCAGGTTGTTTATTTTGATGTTGCGCTGGCATTGTTACAAAGTTTTTTTGCTGTGGCATATCTTCTTTCAACTCCTTTTCCTTATAATATGCGCACAATAAAAACTGAAATTCACACATCGTTTTACGATTAATATTCGAATTTAAGACACAAAATATGAATTGTTGTAAACTTTTTATGCAAAACTATTGCAAAATAGTTAAAAAACGAATATTATATATAACTGTTGTGAAAATTATTCGTAAACAGAAAGGATGTTTATATGTTTAACCTTTCAAAACATAAAACTTCTATTAAAACTGAAATTATGGCAGGTATTATTACCTTCTTAACAATGGCATATATCATTGTCGTAAACCCTGTCATCCTTGGGGATGCAGGTGTTCCATTTGAACAAGCATTTACAGCAACAATTATCGCTGCTGTTGTCGGAACATTATTTATGGCAATCTTTACAAACTTACCAATCGCAATCGCACCAGGTATGGGATTAAATGCTTACTTCTCTTACTCTGTTGTAAAAGCTCATGAAGGCATGACTTTCGCAATTGCATTCTCTGCTGTATTCGTAGCAGGTATGATTTTAATTTTGTTATCATTCACATCTTTCCGTACAAAATTAATGGAAGCAATTCCTGAAAACTTAAAACATGCAATTACTGCTGGTATCGGTCTTTTCATCGCCTTTATCGGTTTACGTTTAACAGGTATCGTTACAAAAAATGAAGCAAACTTAGTTGGACTTGGTGATCTTCACTCTGCTCCAGTACTACTAGCATTAGCTGGACTTGGAATTACAATTGTCCTTATGTCTTTAAATGTAAATGGTGCACTATTTATCGGAATGCTATTAACTGGTATTATCGCTTACTTCACAGGACAATTATCGTTCTCAAACGGCGTTACATCAATGCCTGGATTACCAGAAGGAATCATCGTTTCCAATCCAATTACTGCTGTATCTGATGTAATTAACTACGGATTGTACGGCGTTGTATTTTCATTCTTCCTTGTTACATTATTTGATACAACAGGTACATTACTTGGAGTTGCTCAACAAGGTGGATTTATGAAAGATGGAAAGCTTCCAAAAGCTGGACGAGCTCTTCTATCTGACTCATTCTCAGCAACAATCGGTTCTATGTTCGGAACAACACCATCAACAGCGTACATTGAATCATCTGCTGGTGTTGCAGCTGGTGGTCGTACTGGTTTAACAACTGTTACAGTAGCTGTTCTATTTGCACTAGCAGCATTCTTCGGACCATTAGTAAGTGCTGTTTCTGGCGTATCAGCTATTACTGCACCATCATTAATTATCGTTGGTAGTCTTATGATGGGATCAGTTCGCCACATCGATTGGGACACATTTGATGAAGCATTCCCAGCATTCTTAGTAATATTAAGCATGCCACTTACATCAAGTATCGCAACAGGTATCGCACTTGGATTTATTTCATACCCACTTATGAAAGTGGCAAAAGGTAAATTCCGTTCTGTTCACCCACTTGTGTATGTATTCGGAATCTTGTTCGCTTATCAATTGATTTTCTTACCACATTAAAATTCCTCATAAAGAGGGATTTTTTTTATGTATAAAAAAATAGAGCATCGAATTTCGATGCTCTATTTTCCTTTTGCAACAATCACACGAACTACTTTCAATACAAGAAGTAAAAGACCGTTCACTATCGCTGCAATCCCTAAAAATACCGCTATTATCAGCTCTCCCATTCCGTTATTCAATACAAACATAACAGAAGAAATGAAAGCTAAAATAAACAATATTAACGTTGGTATATATTTAATAATAGGCTTCTTATATGATTTTTTTGAAAGAAGAAACGTAATTACTAATGTCATAATGATCACAAAATATACTACAAATAAGAAAATCATACGAAAGCCTCCACTATTCCTAAACTATGAACAATATAAAAGAAGTTAAAACTTATTAATATTTTTCATTCACCTGTAATTCTTTACTGTACTTTTGAATGAACACTGACGAAATAACCATTACCATCCCTACACTAAATCCAATAAGCTGATCCAGTAGCATTTCATCATGAATGAACCAGCGCAGTAAAAATACACCACTAAAAATAAACATCATAGTAAATCCAGTATGCCTAAGACCTTTATATACATTTTCCATATGTATCACCTCTTCACATACTTTTATCCATATTATACCATACATCCATCGAGTAAACGTATTGTCCTCTGGCAGTATGCAGCTACCTTTTGATCATGTGTAACAACTAGCACCGTTTTTCCTTGTTTATGAACCTCTTTTAAAATGCTCATAATTTTTTCTCCGTTTTCTTGATCGAGAGCACCAGTCGGTTCATCAGCAAGTATAATTTTTGTATCTTGTGCTAATGCCCTCGCTATCGCTGTCCTTTGCTGCTCTCCTCCAGATAATTCGTGAGGATACTTGTTAATATGTCTCTCCAGCCCTACCATTTCCAGCATTTCTTTTGATATTTGTATACGTTTCGTATGAGAGATTTTTCTATATATAAGCGGGAGCATTACATTTTCAATAACTGTATAATCATCTAGTAGCGAAAAGTTCTGAAACACAAATCCAACTTCCTTATTTCTATACTTATGATAGTTGGCCTTTAATGTACTCGTATCCATTCCATCTAAAAAATACTTTCCAGCAGAGGGGCTATCGATTAAGCCAATAATGTTAAGGAGAGTAGATTTCCCCGAACCAGAGGGTCCCATAATAGCTATCATTTCGCCTTTTTCTATTGTAAGATTAATATCTTTTAAAGCACTAAAATTACTCTTTCCGTATCCCTTAGCCACATTTGCAAGCTGAATCATCTATAACACCTCTTTCATATATGTATTTTTTATTTTTAGTACATTGAAATAAATGATTGTATATATAACGAGGATCATTGCAATTGATAGAGCACCTATAACAACCAATGATTCTATAGAGACTTGTAACGTTCCAAAAAAAGATATGGTACTATTTTCTAGCTCTTTTTGAATTTCAATTACTCCGCTATTCTCCCATTGAAAATACATAATTCCTATACATATCGATAAAATGAATAACAACATATACTCAATATTAAATGGAAGACATATTTGAAAAGTACTTGCACCTAACGCTGATTTAATAGAAATATTTTTACGCTCCATATAAAGTGCGGCCATTGATGTTAATACGATAGATAGAAATGAAAAAAATAAGACTGTACCGCTTAATAATAAGGGGGTATGACATATTATCAATACCTTGCTTTTCGTTTTCTAACAATTTATTCGGATTTGTAACATAATACGAATATCCCTTACCTTCCGTTACCTTTAATACTTTCTTTTGAAATTCATTTATATTTATATTCTCATTTGTTTCTATAATTAACCCATTGTATAACAGGTCTACACTATAGAACTCTATTTCTTCCGTTCCAATTGGTAAAATTGCCATGTCATCTAATAATGTAATACGATTATCCGATATTTCACCGCTCCGAGGATATGTAAATGGTGAATTTTTTTCTAAGAAGCCAATTACTTTTAGCTTCATTTTTCCAGATGGTATAACCTCACCAATAGATACCTTCTCTTTATAATTAGCCCCTAATATAACAGGTCTAATATCAAATACTGATTTATGAAATTCCGATTCCTCAAAATACCTTCCTTGTGAAAGTCGGATATGAAAGTACTTATTAATATCTTTATCAATAATAAGAGTCTTTATCGTTCCATTTTCTTTTTTTAAGCTAAGTGAATAGTTACGGAGCAAATAATTTGTTGTATTTTTTATTGGTATCGTATTAGATAACCCTTGAATGAATTGTTGATAATCATTTCTCGCTTTTTCTTCGCTAAACAATGTTATATCTTGCGTCGCATAAAGTTCATAGAAATTTTTATGAGTCGATAAATGATTTGCTACCGTCATCATTTTTCGATATCCCGACAGATTACTAATAAATTCTATAGATGAAGAAAATGCAATAATTAAAGAAATTACTATAATTAAACTTGGTAACAACCGTTTTTTCATAGATCGTATAGAATCAAATATAAAAAACATGACGACCACCTACGTTCTTAAATGTTTTGAAGGATATATATTTATGATGTGCTTGATTGGAATTACAGTAACAAATATTGTAAGAAAAATTATAAAAACAACATTATATATCAATACATATAGTGTTAACGGTTTTAGTAAGTATGTCTGAAAATACGTATGAATTGTTCCCGAAAATATTTCTAGCGTAAAAAAAACTGAGAACATCGCTACTAGAGAAATAAACAAAATTTGAATATATAGTTCGTAGTAAATAGATATATTAGAAGCACCTACTGCTTTTTTTAATGAAATCTCTCTTTCTTTTTTATAAATCCAAAATAAAACCGCAGAAATGCCAGAAACAATTGCAACAAGAATAAATTTATAATAATACTTATTTGCTGGATCTATATGTGTCACATGTAGTTCCTGAAGATCTCGTTCATTCAGTATTTGAACATCTCCCGAAAGCACTTCTTTACTCCTACCCATAAATTTTTTTATTTCGTTATGAATAGATGATGTAGGATTAACAACTGTTAATTGTAATTGTTTACTCGCGATAATACCTTTTTTAGATATAGTAGGTAAATTTTGAAGTGGGATGTATATGTCTGATACACCGACGTCACTGTCTTTTCTCGATATAGTTCCTATTTTTTTATATGTATCATCAAATTCATATAAGTCCTCTACATTCGTTTGATCGCCAACAACCATATCGTTTACATTTTCACGATAAAAATATTGTCCTTCAGAAATATATGGCTTCCAATAATAATCATCTTTTAAATTCACAGCTACGATTTTTATTGCACCTGAACTATTTAATGCTTTTAAATGCTCTACGTAAATATCACTTTTTACAAAAATATCTTGTATGACAGGAATTATCGCTTCCAATTCAGTTGTATTCGCTATCGGAACAGTTAACGTTTGATTCTTTTCTGGAAAGCCGATTTGAAAAGCAGATATGAAATTTCGTTTAGATTCTGTTAAAAGCGCAGCTACTGATATAGAAAGAAACGAAATAAAAAATGACATAAGAAGAATGACTGAAAACAGTTTGTTGTTTTTTATATTTTTAAAAGCTAAATACATGTCTCTGCTCCTTTTAGATAAGAAGGAGATGATGCACATCCCCTTCTCCTTATCCAAATATTTATAAAGACAACTATTTAATATTTTTTACCACTGTAATCGTAAGTTACCGTTACTATCAAAAGTACCTTTGTGTGTATCTTCTTGATAGTCATTATTCTCATTGGCATAATGCTCAGAATATAGCCCCTTTGCACCAAAGGCGGTTATATGCGCCATTACTAACAGTGGCATTTAATGCTCTTCCCGATTCATGTGATCCTAATTTATCCGAAGCACTTTCAATATATGAATAACTTCCTTTTGAATTAATAAAAGAAATCGCTACTGAACAGCGAGATGCGTTTTGATTCGTAGTCGTTTGAGCTCTGTAAGATAGTAAGTTACCGCTTTTGTGGCCACTTAAAGTTGGATAAAATGCACTTGTTGAGATTGATGTTGCTAATAATACTAAAGTCGTAATCGAAAAAAACTTTCCCTTCATTAACAATCACCTCGTAAATTAAATAGTTTTTTTGTAGCGCTACATCGTCATAATACCTCTCAAGTAAATTCTCCTCAATAAGACACCCATATGTTTTACAAACTCTTTAAACACTTAAACATTCATACATTTTTAAAAAGTAACGGATAAGCAAGCAATACAAAAAAGACTGCGGAGAAACTCTTCCCCGCAGTCTAATACTTATTTTTGTAAAAACGACTGTAAATCTGCAAACTGTCTCTTTGCATCTTCATAGCCTTGCTCATATAGATTTTGTAGTTTTGCTGTATCTTTTTCCATACGATCTACTTGAAGCGGCACTTCTGGGCGAATAACAAATAAATTCCCGGCTTGCTCTTCTTTTTCAATGTAGTGAAGTGTTTCATTATATACTTCATAACGATTCAACATCGTGTTCACAAGGTTCGGATATTTTTTATATGCTTTCGCTGCCACCCATCCAAACTTTGACTTTTTCTTCGCGTAACCATGATTTCTCGTTAAAATAACGACTGATTTTTTAAACCCATCTTCCTGTGCTTTACGAACTGGAATTGGATCAGAAATCCCACCATCTAATAACTGCTTACCACGGTAATTTACTACAGGTGCAATGAAAGGTAATGAACTAGATGCTTGTAATAAATTTAGTGCATCATCATTCGTTCCTTCTTTTTCAAAATAAACAGACTGTCCTGTTTCACAATCTGTTGTTCCTACAAGGAAACGCTCTGGGCTATTAAAATATGTTTCAAAATCAAACGGGACATGTTTTTCTGGAATTTCATGAAAAATGAACTCCATATCAAACAATTGGCGTTTTCTCCATAAATTTTTATACGATAAATATTGTGGGTGTGATGCATAATCAATATTGACCGTTTTATTTCTATTTCTTTGTCTGGAAAGATACGACGCTGCATGACAAGCACCAGCTGATACACCAATTACATATGGAAAATATAAATCTTGTTCCATAAAGTATTCTAATATCCCGCCCGTATATACACCACGCATACCGCCGCCTTCTAATACTAACCCCGTATTTTCAAGCATGTTATTCTCTCCTCTTTATATATTGACTCTTTAATTATTCACCATGTTAAGTATCTTTTTCTATTATATATGAGTTCTTTTAGAAATTATATTCAAAAGTCTTGAAATAAAGGAGTTTTTTCTTCCAATTATATTTCCAAATGACCGGAGACATCCTTTATAAACCTTTGAATAAAATCTTGTTCTTCTTTCGTATATCCATCTAAAAGTAATAGCCACTTTTCTTCAGCTTGTTTATGCAATTTATCATGAGCTTTATATATTTCATTTCCGCTTTCCGTTAAGCGGAAGAAAATTTCTTTTTGATTATCTAACATTTGCATCTTCTCAACGAATTGCTTTTGAAACAACTTTGTACAAATTTTAGAGATTGCACCCTTCGTCATTCCCATTTCTGTCGTAATAGCAGTTACATTCATCAGAGCATTTTTTCCGATACACTCGATAACATGTAATTCAGATAAAGACATACCACTTATACCTGTCTCACGAAGAAATTTCTCATTTTGTTCTTTCAAATGTTCTTCTTTTTTATGCAAAAGTGTACGAATGTCCGAAAGTATTTCCATTTGTTTCGTTGCATGATCCAATCCGTTCGCCCCCTAAGTTTCCAAAGAAACAATTTAACTATATACCATTTTAAAATCATTTTTTCATATTTACAAGTGAGAAAAACATGTTAAAATAAATTTAGTTTCCAAGGAAACTAAATCACAAGGAGGTTAACATAATGAAAAAATCCAAACTACATTTCATTTTATACGTTGTCTGTATGAGTGCCTTACTCGGTTCCTTCGCTCAAAATATTTACACACCTATCTTGCCTATGATTCAAGCTTCTTTTCACACTTCTCTTTATCTAGTAAATTTAACAGTTTCACTATTCACATTCGTTCTTGCAATTATGCAGCTCATATATGGACCTTTAATTGATACAAAAGGGAGAAAATCTATCCTTATCCCTAGTTTAATCATTAGTACAATTGGTTCAATCGGATGTGCTTTTTCGGCGAACGTTTATTTATTTCTATTTTTTAGAGCTGTTCAAGCAATAGGAATAGCGGCTATACCTGTAGTTGCAGCAACGATTATCGGTGATTTATTTGAAGGAAAAGAACGCGGAGAGGCGATGAGCCTGTATCAAATGTTACTTGCTCTCGCACCTGCAATTGGCCCTCTTATAGGTGGTTATCTCGGCAGTATAAATGGCCATTTATACGTATTTTTGTTTTTATCTACACTTGGCATTCTCTTATTAATTATAAACATTTCACTACTTCCAGAAACAAAACCCACTGTAATTAAGCAACCGCAAGCAAAAAAGAATTACTGGTTTATCTTAAAAAATAAAACTGGATTTTCTATTACTCTTATTGGCTTTATTCAATTTTGTATTTACTTTTGCTTCCTCATTTTTTTACCGAGCATTTTAACAAATTTATTTCACTTAACTGCAAGTGAAATTGGTCTTATATTTGTACCGATGTCCCTTTCTATTATGTTAGGAAGTTATTGCTACAAGCTTTTGCAAAAACGCCTCACAACAAAGCAAGCTTTATTCATCACTAGTTTCTTCAATATTATATGTGTTACTTTATTCTCTTTCACATATAACATCAATATCTCATTCATCATTATCGTTACATCTTTATACGGTTTTAGTATGGGACTTTCTATGCCAACTCACACTACTTTATTAACAGAAGAATTCGTACAAGAACGCGCAACTGCTATCGGTATGTACAACTTTATTCGCTATCTCGGTATGGGAACAGGACCACTTGTAGGTGGATTTCTTTTATTTAATCAAAATTACTTTTGGATTTTCTTCATAGGTGCAATTATGTTTCTACTCATAATCTTATATGCGATGAAACTGCTACGCTTCCCTGCCACACAAAAAGCAAAATAGAGACCTACAAATGGTCTCTATTCTAAACTCTTTGATCCGCAACAATATGAATATCAATATACTTCGTTTGCCTCATAATTTCATTTACAATTGAACCTTTTCGAATTTCTTCCCATCTTGTTCTTGCTGATTGTCCGAGTAAAATTTGCGTTACTTGTAGCCTTTTCGCGACTTCAATAATAACATCCGCTGGCTTTCTTCCTTTTGCCTCTTCTAAAACAAAACTCGCATCAAATTGATTCGTTAGCAACTTCCACTCTTCAATCGTTTGCTTTTTCCCTGCTGAAAGGGACTCTATATTTTCCCTTTCAACATTTAATACATACAATTCAGCATTTAACCGATCCGCCATGCGCCAACCTCTTCGTATTAACTTCTCTGCTGTTGAACTGTATTGTACACAAACGAGAATTTTTTCTTTCACACCAATCGGTTCTATAACGGTTTGGCTAATTTTCTCGTCCATATCATCGGCAACTTCCCGAAGTGATAATTCTCTTAGTGCCCCTAAATTATTAAGCGTGAAGAAATTTTGTAAGCTTTGCTCTATTTTTTCTTCCTTATATATCTTCCCGTCTATTAATCTCTTCCTTAATACTTCTGGGGTTGCATCAACGAGCTGAATTTCATTTGCTTTTTGTAAAATAAAATCTGGAATACGTTCTCGCACTTTAACATTCGTAATTTGAGCTACAATGTCATGTACGCTTTCTAAATGTTGAATATTAAACGCTGATAATACGGATATACCAGCGTCTAGCAATTCCTGTACATCCATATAACGTTTCTTATTTTTAGATCCAGAAATATTACTATGCGCAAGTTCATCCACAACAACTACTTGTGGTGCACGTTTTATAATTCCTTCTACATCGAGTTCATAAAACACTTTCTCTTTATAATCTATTTCTTTTAAAGGAACCTTTTCTAAATCAGCAATTGCGTCTTCTGTCTCTTTTCTTCCATGCGTTTCAATTAAACCAATTACAATATCCATACCGTCCTTTTTCATCTCTCTAGCATCAAGTAGCATTTTATAACTTTTCCCTACTCCTGGAGCCGCTCCTACGTATAGCTTTAACTTCCCGCGGTTTTGCTGACGAATATATTCTAAATACTCTTCTGGTGTTCGCCTTTGAAACGTTGGTTTATAGTCATCCGCATACAACACACTCACAACCTTTCTTTCGAAACAACACTACCTCAATCCGTTAGATTGAGGTAGCACTGTTACTATTTCAGTAGTTTCTGCAATTCTAAATTTAACTTTAAAACGTTTACGCGGTTCTCTCCAAATAAGCCAAGTGCAGCACCTTCTGTTTGATTTTTAATCAACTGATTTAGCTTTTCTTTCGGAATATTCGTTAATTTAGAGATACGATCCACCTGCACAGAAGCTGCCTGCGGACTAATATCAGGATCTAGCCCTGAACCTGAATTCGTCACTAGATCAATCGGCACTTCTGTTACCGGAACAGCCCGATTTTGTTTCTTCCACTCTTCAATACTTTTCTCTACTCGTTTCTCTAAATCTGGATTAGACGGTGCATAGTTATTTGAACCAGATGCTTCTGCCTTATATTCAATACTAGAAACACGCCCATGAAAATAACGTGGATCTGTGAAATTTTGACCGATTAATTTAGAACCAATCACTTCATTTTTATCATTATATATTAGACTTCCATCCGCATTATCCTTCATTACCGCTTGTGCAATACCAGTTACAATAAGCGGGTATACAAGGCCGCACAACACTAAAAATGTAAAAGTAATACGGACAATCGGTGATAGTATACTTTGTTTCTTCACCATCTTTTTCCCCTCTCCCTTATATGAACAAGCCGACAATTATATCAATTACTTTAATTCCAATGAACGGTACAATAACCCCGCCAAGTCCATAAATAAGTAGGTTTCGGCTAAGTAGTGCATTCGAACTCATCGGTTTATATGCGATACCTTTCATCGCTAATGGAATGAGTAATGGAATAATAACTGCATTAAATATTAATGCTGATAAAATCGCTGACAGTGGTGATGTTAGTTTCATAATGTTTAATGCTTCCATTTGCGGAATCGCAAGTGTAAACATTGCTGGAATGATTGCAAAATATTTTGCGATATCATTCGCAATACTAAACGTCGTTAACGCACCACGCGTCATTAACAATTGCTTACCAATCCCTACAACCTCAATAATTTTTGTCGGGTTCGAATCTAAATCAATCATATTCGCTGCTTCTTTCGCAGCTGTCGTACCACTATTCATCGCTAATCCAACGTCAGCCTGCGCTAATGCCGGCGCATCATTTGTACCATCACCCGTCATCGCTACAAGTTTCCCTTTATCTTGCTCTGCTTTAATAACCGCAATTTTATCTTCTGGCTTACACTCAGCAACAAACTCATCTACCCCTGCTTCTTTTGCAATCGTTGCTGCTGTTAACGGGTTATCACCTGTACACATAACCGTTTTAATCCCCATTTGGCGCAATTGCTCAAAACGCTCACGCATACCTGGCTTTACTGTATCCTTTAAATAAATTAAACCGTAAATACGATTATCCACTGCAACTACAAGTGGTGTCCCGCCCTCTTTGGAAATGGAATCTGCTTTTTGATTTACATCTTTCGGAATCGTTCCACCTTGTGACCTAACCCATTCAATTACGCTACCTACAGCACCTTTTCTCACTTTCGTTCCGTCCTGTAAATCGACACCACTCATTCTCGTTTCTGCTTTAAACGGAACAAACTCACCTTGTTCTGCAATTTCTCGATTATATGATATAGATTTCATTTTTACATATTCTATAACTGATCGACCTTCTGGTGTTTCATCTAAAACTGAACTAATCGCAGCCCATTTTCCTACTTGCTCAATCGTTTCATTTCCTACAGGAAGCAATGTATGAGCCATTCGGTTCCCGAAAGTAATCGTACCTGTTTTATCTAAAATGATTGTATTAATATCACCCGCAGCTTCTACTGCTTTACCCGACATCGCTAACACATTGAACTTTGTCACGCGATCCATCCCGGCAATACCAATTGCTGATAATAAACCACCAATTGTCGTTGGAATTAAACAAACTAACAACGCTACAAGTACAGCTGTATCAATTTGAAACCCTAAATAGTTTGTAAAAATCGGCAACGTCACAACAACAATTAAGAAAATAAGCGTTAAACTTGTTAATACTGTATTTAAAGCAATCTCATTCGGCGTTTTTTGACGAGCAGCTCTTTCTACTAACGAAATCATTTTATCAATAAATGATTCACCAGGATTACTCGTAATGACAATTGTAATCTCATCACTGACGACCATCGTCCCGCCTGTTACGGAACAAAAATCGCCGCCCGCTTCTTTTATTACAGGAGCTGATTCCCCTGTAATCGCAGATTCATCAACAGACGCTAATCCTTTAATTACTTCCCCATCACTCGGAATCATTTCTCCTTGTTTTACAATAACAACATCATCTTTTCTTAGATCAGTTGCTGAAACTTGAACAATGTCTCCATTTTCTTTTACAACATTTGCAAACACATCTTTCTTCGACTGTTTTAAAGAATCGGCTTGAGCTTTCCCCCGTCCTTCCGCTAACGCTTCTGCAAAGTTAGCAAATAAAACTGTAAATAATAGAATGAGAGAAACTGTTATATTAAACCATCCTGGTACACTACTAGAACGACTTGGAAGAAACGATAAAATGAACGTAATGATAAATCCAATTTCTACAACAAACATAATCGGATTCTTTATCATGACTTTCGGATTCAATTTCGCAAAGGATTGTTTCATCGCATGTTTCACGATATCACGATCCATCGTTTTCGCTTGTCTAACTTCATCTTCTACAGCATGTATTTGTGACTCATTTACTCTCTTTTCTTTTACTACTACCGGTCTCATCATTTACCCTCCATTACTTCAATGTAAGAAATTCTGCAATTGGGCCGAGTACTAACATCGGGAAGAATGTTAATGCACCGACAATTACAATTGTTCCGATGAAAATGCCGCCAAATAAACTATTATCCGTACGGAACGTTCCGACTGTTTCTGGTACTACCGTCTTTTCTTTCAATGAAGCTGCAACAGCTAGCATCGTAATTAAACTGAAATAGCGCCCTAAAAACATAACTAAGCCAGTTGTAATATTCCAAAACGGTGTATTATCCGCTAACCCTTCAAATCCAGATCCGTTATTCGCAGCTGACGATGTGTATTCATATACCACTTGCGTTAAACCGTGGAAACCAGAATGAGAAATGGCATCCGTTCCTAAACTTGTTGAAAGAGCTAATGCTGAAAACCCTAAAATAAGCAGTGGATGAAATAGTATCGTTACCGCAATTAATTTCATTTCCTTACCTTCAATTTTCTTACCTAAAAACTCTGGTGTCCGTCCAACCATCAATCCAGATATAAAGACTGCGATAATCGCATACATAATAATGTTCACAAAACCTGCCCCAACGCCGCCGTACACTGTGTTTAACATCATATTTACGAGTGGTACTAACCCGCCAATTGGTGTTAACGTATCATGCATCGTATTAACGGCTCCTGTTTCAGCAGCTGTCGTCACTGTTGCGTATAGGGAAGAAAATACTGTTCCAAATCGTACTTCTTTTCCTTCTGTACTCCCTTGTACATGTTCGATGCCCATTCCATTTAACGCTGGATTCCCATGTAATTCAGATGTAGTAATCGTTATAAATCCTAGTAAAAACACCATGAATAGTGATACGAAAAGGATACGACCTTGTTTTTTATTTCCTACCATTCGTCCGTACGTAAATGGAAGTGCTGTTGGCAATAACATCATAAGCATCATTTGTAAAATATTACTCATTTGCCCTGGATTTTCGAAAGGATGTGTAGAGTTTGCTCCGAAAAATCCACCGCCGTTATTTCCGAGTTCCTTAATGGACACGAATGATGCAACAGGCCCACGTAATATACTTTGCTTTGCCCCATCAATTGTTTGTGCTGTAACTGCCCCGTCTAACGTTTGTGGTACACCAAGTGCGACAAAGATTAGCGCTGCAACAAACGCAATAGGAAGAAATACTCTCGTTAAAGCTCTCGTAAAATCAACGAAAAAGTTACCGAGTTCCTTCCCAGCAAGCCCTCTTATAAACGCCATTACAAGTGCTAAAGTCGTTGCTGGTGCTGCAAACATTAAAAATGTAATTCCGATTAATTGTGATAAATAAGATAAACCATTTTCACCGCTATAATGCTGTAAGTTTGTATCAGCCATAAAACTAATTGCTGTATTAAAAGCAAGCGTAGGCTCCATCCCTTCAATATGCGCTGGATTTAATGGCAATACTCCTTGTAGTCTGAAAATGAAATATACGACAACAATCATAAATCCATTTAATAAAACTAATGACAATGCGTACTGTTTCCACGTTTGATTGTATTCTTTTACACCCGTAATTTTAAAAATAAGTTTTTCAAAAGGCCCGAATACTTTATCTAACTTTTTACTACCTTGAAAGGCTTTCTCTAAATAAATCCCCATTGGCTTTGCCACAAGAATAAACAACAGCATTGTAATAACAACTGCGACCCAAATCATAATGAATGATTCCCCCTAATTAAAACTTTTCTGGATTTAATAATGCATACACTAAGTACACAGTAATTGCTGCAACAATAACCGATAAGGCAACCGTCATGATTGCTTCCCTTCTTTCACAACTTTATCTGACCAACTTGCAAGACTTACCATCGATGCGACTAACACAACAAAAATCCCGATCATTACAACATCTAACATAGCTACCCCTCTCCCCACTGTAAAAATTTACCATTAAATTATTAAAAAAAGAACACTAAGCTCTACTTAGTGTTCGAAATGAACAACACAAAGTAAACCTCCTCTCTAAACGCTTACGAGGTTAGCTGTCGGATTCGGGCCTAAAGAGTAGCCCTACTTTCAAAACTGAAAGATTCACCCCAAGTGACGATGCACAAAATTGGTTCCCCCGCTCCATTTCTGGAACTCAGCGATTTTAGGTTTTTTTTGGAAATTTTATGAATGATTTATGAGAGTAAATATACTCCTCTATATTTAACTTGTAAAGAGTCAAATTACTTAAAATAAGAAAATATCCATCTATTTAAACGCTTACATTGAGTGTTATTAATATTATTTCATCTGTTTTCTCGTCTTTTCTTTCTTTTTCACAGAAATGATCTTTTAAATACGAAACAAAAAGAGCGAATGACATGAAGTGCATAGCTTGTTGCACTTAGCATTCGCTCTTTTTTTTCACTATTTATTCTCCACGCAAAAACGCGCGCAAATTTCTCCCACGAATATAAACTTGTGACAATTCTGCATGTAGCTGCTCATATTCGATAACATCTGTTTTTAAATATAAAGCATCTTTCGATGGCAATATGATATAGGGCCTCGGAAAAATGGGATCAAGCACCACCAATTCTTGAACTCGTTCTACTGATACCGCCCAACGATTCGCTATATCTCCTAGTAACAACACCTTCATCTTTTTCCCCCGCCCTATTCAAAAAATAAAAAAGAAATATTATCACAATTCGTAAACACGACAAATGTAGCTCCAATTGTTTCATAGAGCCTCGTTGGATATCGTTTATTCTTTGTAACAACAGTAATAGGTGCTTGAAAAGAAAAGCGAATGTGTTCTGTGAAGAAACTAATGATTGGAAGCTCATCCCCTAGTAAAATCACCTTCTTAATACACTCACAAATACTAGTAAAATCTTGTGCCTTACTACAGCTATAAGTCCAATCAAACCCACAATTCCTAACTTCAGCAGCTATCTCTTCATTTGCTGTAAAAATAATTAACTCATGTTGAAATGCTACTAAATCTCTTAAACTATTTACCTTGCTTTCTTCCCCAACACAAATAAGTGTTAATTCCATATACCTCATCCTCCTTAGCATAAAAGAACTCAAACATAGATTGATATTCCCCTATACTAATCAGATCGATGAAGTGATGTATCCATCATGGCACCGTCCTCTCTCAAGACGCTTACGAAGTTAGCTGTCGGATTCGGACTTTGAGAGTAGCCCTACTTTCAAAACTGAAAGATTCACCCCTAGTGACACTGCACAAATTGGTTCCTCCGCTCCATATAATTGGACTCAGCGTATTACAAAAAATATATTCTGGCTGATATATTACTCCTGTATTTGGAAAAA
This sequence comes from Bacillus sp. MMSF_3353, assembly GCF_030733445.1. Classification (NCBI taxonomy): domain Bacteria; kingdom Bacillati; phylum Bacillota; class Bacilli; order Caryophanales; family Bacillaceae; genus Bacillus; species Bacillus sp. MMSF_3353. Next base: position 12,278 of record NZ_JASHJA010000028.1, on the reverse strand, counting down.
GTAAACAGAAAAAAAGCCAGTTACAAAACTGACTTTCCACTTACTTATACACGCGTTTTATTCACTTTATATGCAAAATGATTCGTCGGTCCATGACCACTTCCAATATGCAGCGGCTCTTCAATTGCTATACTAATAAATTGTTTTGCTTCTTGAACTGCCTCTTCAATTGAGTATCCTTTAGCAAGCCCTGCTGTAACCGCTGAAGCAAATGTACACCCGCTTCCATGCGTTTGCTTTGAAGGAATTCTTTCACTTTTAAATTCGATAAACTGCTCACCATTAAAGAGTAAATCAACTACTTCATTACCTTGATACTCTGCATGTCCGCCCTTCATAAGCACATATTTTGCACCCAATTCATGCAGTACTTTCGCAGCTTCCTTACTATCTTCAATATTATGAATCTCCATTCCAGTTAACACTTCTGCTTCAGGAACATTCGGTGTTACAACAGTTGCTACTGGTAATAAATATTCTTTTAATGCTTGTACTGCTTCTTGTTGTAATAATGATGCACCGCCCTTAGCAATCATAACAGGATCTAGTACAATATTATTCCAGCCAAATTTATTAATATGTTCTGCTACAATTTGAATAATTTCACTGCTAAATAACATTCCTAGTTTCACAGCATCTGGTGTTAAATCCGTACCAATTGAATTCAACTGTTCCGTAATACCTTCTAACGAAACTGGATATACCCCTTGAACGCCAAGCGTGTTTTGAGCAGTAATTGCCGTAATAGCCGTCATCCCATACACACCAAGCTCTTGGAATGTTTTTAAATCTGCTTGAATGCCGGCACCGCCGCCACTATCAGATCCTGCAATTGTTAAAGCTTTATTTACTTTCATCCCACTCATCCTTTTCTATCCAAAATAGCGATGATAAATTGTTTTTGCTTCGCTTATATCTTTCGTTCCATGTACAAGTACACGACCATCTTTAAAAGCAACTAATCTCTTTTCTTCCACAGAAAATGATAATAAATATGGATTTACATTTAAATCATGCACACGATCATTCAGCAGCTCTTTGTATCGTTCAAAATCCATTTCCTCTTTATGAGGTGGTCTAATTTGAACTGTATTTCTCCCGCATAAAACTGCTGTTTTCGATGTGTTTTCTTTATTTAAATACGGGTATATCGCATTCTCTCCGCACGAAAGACAATTATGCTTACGAAGCTTTTGCACATTCATACATGAATATTCATTCTTCCACACATCAAACGACACAAGTCCATCTCGAAGTGATTCATAATCTTCCACTAACAATTTAAGAGCTTCCGTTACTTGATGAGAAACGACGAGAGATACAGCAGGTGATATAATGCCCGCTGTATCACATGTCGCCCCGCCAAGCGGAATCGATTGTAATAAACAAGATAAACATGGCGTTTTACTAGGAAGAATTGTGTAAGAAAGGCCGTAACTCCCTACACATGCTCCGTAAATCCATGGAATAGAATGTTTTTGCGCTATATCATTCACAATAAAACGTGTTTCGAAATTATCAGTTGCATCAATCATTACATCTACGTTTGTAACAAGCTCTTCTAATTCCTCAGCTGTTACATCTTGAACGAGAGCCTCTACTCTTACTTCACGATTGATCTCTGCTAGACGTTTTTTTGCCGCTACAGCCTTCGGAAGATTATTTTCTACATCACTCTCTGCGTACAATTGTTGCCTTTGTAAATTACTCCAATCGACATAATCTCGGTCAACAATCGTTACTGTGCCAACACCTGCTCTTACAAACATCTCTGCATTTGCACTACCTAATGCACCTGCACCGATAATGAGTACATGCTTTTCTCTTATCTTTCGTTGCCCCTCTTCTCCAATTGGAGAAAATAATTCTTGGCGAGAATATCGATTATTCAACTACGCTCATTCCTTCTAAAGGACTACTTGCTGTTGCACAACGTTTACGTGCAATACGACCTGCTTCAAATCCTAATCGTCCTGCTTCAATACTTAACTTCATTGCTTGTGCCATTTTTATTGGATCTTTTGCTCCCGATACAGCAGTATTTAATAACACACCATCCGCTCCTAATTCCATCGCAAATGCCGCATCGGCTGGGCTACCAATACCAGCGTCAACGATAACTGGTACTGTCGCTTGTTCAATAATGAAGCTTAAATTTAACGGATTTACAATACCAAGTCCTGAACCGATTGGTGATGCTCCTGGCATAATTGCATGCACACCTAGTTCTTGTAATTTACGTGCTAATACAACATCATCAGATGTATACGGAAGAACGATAAATCCTTCTTCTAGTAACATTTCAGATGCCTTTAACGTTTCTACTGGATCAGGTAATAACGTTCTATCATCACCAATAACTTCCACTTTAATCATATCGCAAAGCCCCGAAGCTTTTGCTAGTTTTGCAATACGAACAGCTTCTTCAGCATTTTTTGCTCCAGCTGTATTCGGTAATAACTTATATTTTTTCACATCAAGTTTCTCTAATAAATTAGGCTGCTTTGCATCAAATATATCCATACGACGTACTGCGAACGTTAAAACCTCAGCCTCAGATACATCGATTGCCTTTTGCTGTACATCAAAATCAGGGAATTTTCCTGTTCCTAATAAAAGTCTAGAATGAAATGAAAATGGTCCAATGTTTAACATAATCAACCGCCTCCTACGAAAGTTACAATCTCAATTTGGTCTCCATCAAAAACAGATGTATCTGCATGATCATCTTTTTGTAAAATATCTTTATTACGCTCTACTACTACAATTCTGTTATCTAATTCTAAATGTGTAAGTAGCTCAGCTACTGTTTTTACACTCTCTGGCACTTTCATTTGATTACCATTAATTTTTAAATTCAAACTTCCATCCCCTTTCTAAACCGGTTTAGAAAGCAATGAATCTAGCAAATGATTCTCCTGCTTTCCTTCTATTAAATCAGCTATATACTGACCAGAAACCGGGCTTAATAAAATGCCATTTCGATAATGTCCAGTACAAGCATATAAACCTTTTATTTCTTCATGCTCTCCCATATAAGGAGCTTCGTGATTTGATTGTGGCCTTAATCCTGCCCATGTGCTTTCCCACTCTGCTTCTTTTAAAGCTGGCAATATTGTATAAGCACGCTCTAATATAGAAGTAATACTTTCTGGTTGCACTGTTTTATTAAACGTATGAGGCTTCATCGTTGCTCCAATTACGTAACGTCCACCACGCTTTGGGGCAATGTAAAATCTTTCTTGGAAAATAGGCGCCTTTAAAAGTGGTTTTCTACTTCTTACCGCTACTACTTCTCCTTTAACTGGATATGTACCCCATTCGCGGTGAAAATAACCTAGTAACTTCGTGCTCCATGAACCACCCGCAATCACAACCTTCTCGCACGCGATAATACCTTCGCTTGTAACAATCCCAGTCACTTTATTATTTTCAATACGAATATCGAACACTTCTGTCTGTTCATATATATCAGCACCCGAGAATGATGCGGAATGTGCGAATGCTTTCGTAAGCTCCGGTGCAATAACATGACCGTCTTTTGGATAATATACAGCACCTATAATTGACTCCGATAGAAACGGCTCTTTCTCTCGTAAAAGGTCTCCCGTTAGAAAATAAGAATCTTCACCTGTTTTCTGCTGCCAATCCATAATGTGAAGAATTCTTACCTTCTCATCTTCATTTTGGGCAATGCGATAAATGCCTTTCTCTTCATACCCAATATCGATGCCTGTTTTTTCACGTAAAACTGCTGCAAGTTGTGGAAATATAGCACGGCTTTCTCTAGCAAGTTCAAATAACGGGTCATATGCATCCCATTCTGCCTGAACCCCGAGTAAACCAGCAGCTGCTTTCGAAGCTTCAGATGCGATTCTTTGCTTCTCTATAATCGCTACTTTATGCCCTCTTTCTGCTAGAAAGTGTGCAACTGAACTACCAATTACACCACCGCCAATTATTGCTACATCATACTTCTTACACATGTTTTTCCGCCCACTTTCTTATTGATTCCTTATAAGATTTCGCTTTGCTATACGGGTTACTACTACTTATAATCCCAGACATAACAGCAATACCACTGACACCGTTAGCAAGAACATCCCTAGTGTTTTCCGTGGTGATTCCTCCAATTGCTGTAATCGGTATGGATAAACACTTTGCAATGTCTGAAAGCTCTTCAAGCCCTCTCGCTGGTACACCTTTTTTACAATCTGTCGGAAATACATGACCATAGACGAGTGAATCCGCTCCATTCTTAAATGCATCGATCGCCTCTTCTAAAGAATGTACAGAATAGCCGACATGCAAATAAGAAAACTTTTCTTTCACTGACCTTACATTTGCGCTTCGATATCCGAGCTGCACGCGTGGAATGTTTAATAAAATAGCGATATCAATTCGATCATTTATCACTATTTTTGATGCCGGAAAGCCTTTCTTCAAAAGACTTTCCACACCTTCATACAAATCCTTCGTACTTTTCTCACGCTCACGAATATGCAAATAGTCAACCTCACTTTCAATTTGCATCGCTACATTCACTAACTCTTCGAATGACATGTGACCATTTGAGATTACATGAAGCTCATTTTTCATATTCATTCGCCTACTTTAAAATATTTTCGAATAACTCATCGGCCGGAACGATTTTTTTCGTCATTCCTTTATCTTTCAGCCATTTATTTTGTTTCTCCCATGACTCTTTTGAATCCGATAAGAATGGCTCATCTTTCGTTTCCATCTTCTCTAATAAAATTTTCATGCTCTCTTTTTCAACTTCTGGTACAAGCGGGAAGTTTTCTTTTTCTTGATGGTTTAATAAAATATTTAATGCTTCATCTGGATTTTTCTTCATGAAATCATAGCCTTTTTTCGTACCACGTAAGAAGGCTTGTAACGCTTCTTTATCTTTTTTCAACGTTTTATCACCTGTTACAAATACAAGCTCATGGTAATTCGGTACACCGTAATCTGCTGGGTTAAAGTACGCTGGTTCATGACCTTCATGACGCATAACAGGTACTTCATGGTTAATGTATGCCCCTGTTACCGCATCCACTTTTTTCGTAATTAATGCCGGTACTAAATCAAAGCCAACATCGACTACTTTCACTGTATCTGGATTACCACCAGCTTCTTTTACCATCGTTTTTAAATACATCTCACTTAAAGGTGTTCCAGAATAGCCAACTGTTTTCCCCTCTAAATCTTTTGGCGATTGAATGCCTGCTGATTTCAGCGATACAACATGATTTAATGGTGAACGTACGACAGCTCCAATTGATTTCACTGGAATTTGTTCATTTGCTTTTGCCATGACAACATCTGGCTGATAATATAAGCCAACCGTTACTTTTCCTGCAGCTGCTAAAGTTAATGGATCAGTCGGATTAGAAGGGAATTTTATATTCACCTTTACTCCTTCTTCTTTAAAATAGCCTTTTTCAATTGCTGCATAAATAAAGCTATGTACCGCATTTGGGTACCAATCAAGCATGACCGTTATTTCTTTTTCCTTTTTCCCCTTATCTGACGCTGAATTACTAGAACATCCAGTAATCATTGCAACTAATAATGTCAACACAAAGATGCGTTTTAAAAATTTCATGCATGCTTCCTCCAACTAATAAATTTCTTTTCTAAAATCGAAATAAGTATGACGAAGAAAATAGCTAATAATGATAACAATACAATGGGTGCAAATACACCTGCGCCGTCTAACTGCGTCATCATTCTTTTACTGAAATACCCTAGCCCAGCTTGTGCACCGAGCCATTCACCAATTGCTGCCCCAATTACACTAAGCGGAACTGCAATTTTTAAAGCTGAGAAAAAATAAGGAAGAGCAGACGGCAATTTTAATTTAAGAAAAACATCTTTTTTCGTTGCCCCATACGTAACTAATAGCTCCTCCCATTCTTTTTTCGTACTGCGTAGTCCATCATACGTATTGACCGCAATTGGGAAAAACGTAATTAAAACAGTAACAACAACCTTACTCCAAATCGTATATCCAAACCATAAAACGAAGAGCGGAGCAAGCGCTGTAATCGGAATCGTTTGTGAGGCAACTAATAGTGGATAAAATGCTCTCTCCATCCAATTACTCGCATTCATTAACATCGCTAGCCCTACCCCAAGTACGATAGAAATAGCCACCCCTATTAAAACGACGGATAAGGTTGCCGGCAAATGAACCGTAAATAATATATCTTTTAGTTTCCATATCTTCATCACAATTGCAGACGGTGACGGTAAAATGTACATTTCGTCTACGATTCTTGCGCCTACTTCCCAAAAGGCAAGTAAAATACTAGTAAGTGTAAGGGCAGGTAATAGCTCCTTCAACCGGTTCATCATACGAGTACCTGCCTTTGTAACATACTAAGAAGCTCATCTTTAAGCGCTAACACTTCAGGCTTATATAAATCTTTTCTTGTTCGATTACAATCAAGTGGTACAACCCTCTCGGTTAAAGTAGTTATCGGTTGCTGTTCTACTACTAAAATTCGATTAGAAAGAAACAACGCTTCTTCCACATCATGAGTGATAAATAAAATTGTTTTTTCCCACTCTTTCCATTGTTCAAACAGCCATTCTTGCAAAGATGCCTTCGTTAAAGCGTCCAACGCGCTAAACGGTTCATCTAACAACAATATCTCCCCGCCTGTTAATAAAGTTCGAATGAAAGATACGCGTTGCCTCATACCACCAGATAAATCTTTCGGATATTTTGTCTCATACCCTTGTAAACCAAATTTATGTAACAGTTCCTTTGCCTTTATTTGCGCTTCTTTCTTCTGTACACCTTGGCACTCTAGCGGCAGGGCAGCATTCTCAATAATCGTTCTCCATGGCAGGAGCATATCTTTTTGGGGCATATAGCCTACAGGATGGCTCTTTGTTTCTGTCAGCTCTATCTGTCCAGTACTCACCTCTTCTAAACCTGTAATAAGGCGAAATAAAGTACTTTTCCCGCATCCACTCGGTCCGATAATACTTACAAACTCTTTATCTTGTATAGAAGCATTTAATTCATTGATGATTGTTTTCTCATCATAATGAAAAGAAACATTATGAAACTGTAGTATGTTCTTGCTCCTCAAATCCCCACATCTCCTTACGATAGGACATATCCCAGAATAAATATTCAAATCGACTGGAATATAGAAATATCTCCTCTAATCGATCTAACTCTTTGTCAGACTTTCCAACTGCCATTTCATTTAATAAATCTATTAACCAAATACAAAGGCTACCGTATTCTTCTGAACTATATCCTTGAATCCACTCACCAAAGAACTCATGATCTCTTGCTCCAGGAATATCGTTTAAACGCTTTCCAATTTCCCAGTAACTCCACATACATGGAAGAAGTGCTGCTATTAATTCCGCAAGTGTGCCATTTTGAGATACAGACATCATGTAATTTGTATAGGCTAAATTTTTAGCAGATGGTTTTGCAGATTCTATCTCCTCTATAGAAATACCAAGTCTTTTTGCATATTGTTTATGGATCGTCATTTCTCCATTTAATATGCCATCAATTTGTTCAGCAAATTTCCCCATTACTTGTGGATTCGTTGCTTTTACAACACCAATCGCATATAGCTTTGCATAATCTAACAAATATAAATAATCTTGAATAATATAATACTGAAACTTATCTTTTTCTAACGTGCCATCTCCCATACCTACTACAAACGGGTGATTATGACTCATCTCCCAAACTGGTTGTACAGTTTCTAATAATCTATCGCAAAATTTCATTTCTCTATCCCCTTTCAATTTATATATCTAAATAAAAAACCACTTCTAAATAAGAAGTGGTTACAGCAAATAAAATTATAATTTATTCGTTGTTCCACTTCCCTTCGCTAGTATTACCTAGATCAGGTCTGTAAGGGTTAAGGATTATTCCTCTCTCAGCACAACAAGCACCCCTAGTGGTTTCAATATGAAATTTTCAAACAAAAAAGCCCCGTTTCTATACGCAAAGAAACGGGGACTCATTATTAGTGTCCGAATTGCTTCCCTACGCTAGCATAATCTAGATCAGGTAATGAAAAGGATCAAAGGCTTACGGCCTACTCTCAGCTGGCAACACCAGCTCTCCTAGCAAACTATGAAATTAACACTGTCAGTATAACATCGTAATAAGACATCATCAACTGTTTTAATTTTCCCAATTGTCAACAAAATAACAAAACTATATAATACTTATATTCTATCTTAGAAATTATTATCCTAATTAATTGGATAAAAAGGAATCATTATCCTCAAAAAATTTATTTTTATATTGATTTCATATTACATTTATGTGAATACACCCACTATATTATATCTTTATACTATAATAAAATTACAACTATACAACTAGAGGAGGTCTCTATTATATGAATATGAAAGCTACTGCTTTAACAGCAACTACTGTCGCAATTGCCTCTTTACTTCCTTCTATGGGAGAAACAAATGTACAAACAGCCAACGCTGAACAATTATCTAATGTGAAAACTGGATATGTCAAAGTCGATCAAGTAGCCTTACATACAAAAGATAACGCAAATAGCTCATCAATTGATACAATTCGCTTTAATACGAAGGTAAACATACTTGAAACAACTAATGGCTGGTATAAAGTATCTGTTAATAATAAAGTAGGTTACGTACAAAAAGATGCTATTCTACTAAAAAACAAACTTCAATCTAATAATCAATACATCGTTAATGCCAATGCATTAAACGTTCGTTCTGAACCTAATTTAGAATCTTCAATTTTAGATGTATTACCAAATGGGAAATTCGTTACCATTCAAGAAGAACAAGGCGAGTGGTATAAAATTTTACATAATGGCAAAACAGGTTACGTACAAAAAGCATTCGTATCTAATGGTTCACAGCCTTTAGTAAAAGGCATCACAGTTCAAACTAATACGAAATACACAGTTGCAACACCTAAACTTAATGTACGTGGCAACGCTAGTACAAGTGGTGCACTACTTGGTTCATTACAAAATGGTACACATATACAAGTAGTGGAAACTGTAGGAACTTGGTATAAAATTCGTTTTGGCACAGGATACGGATACGTGGCAAAACATTATGTGGTGCAAAATCAAATGCAATCACAAGCTCAAACGGCTCAACCTACTTCCATTCCAGCAGTTTTCAAATTCCCTACTCAAGGAAGAATTAGCTCAACCTTTGATATACGTTGGGAACAAATGCATTATGGTATAGATATTGCGGCTCAAGGTAATGTCTCAATCCAGGCGGCAGCTGCAGGTAAAGTTGTGAAATCATATTATTCAGCTAGCTATGGCAATGTTGTGTTCATCGCCCATCAAATAAACGGGAAATTATATACAACAGTCTATGCACACATGAAAGATCGCACTGTACAAGCTGGTGATCAAGTACAAGCTGGACAATTAGTAGGTCATATGGGAAACACAGGTCATTCATACGGGCAACATCTTCATTTTGAATTACACAATGGAGAATGGAATTTTGAAAAAACAAATGCAGTAAACCCACTGCCATATTTAGTTAGGTAAATTGTATGCAACGCAATATCAATATACCTCTCTTAATTGAATACTTCGCCTTTTTAGGTTTAATCTGTTGTTTAATCATTTACAATACAAACACTGTATTTTTATCTATTATCATTGCTTTTGTTACTTTAGAAATTATGATGGAATCCTTTCAAGTACAACTAAAACAAAAAATTGCTCATATATATAATGCCCTCTTTCTATTAAGTGCCCTAATAACAAATATTATTAGTAATGGTTTTTATTTATCTACCGTATTTCCTGTATTCTTTATGGCTGTTTTATTATTCATAGCTAGATACATTCATGTCCCTAATACCAAAAAACACGAACAAGAAGCTTAGAAAGAGGAGACACTGTGTACCGATCTTTCAAAGATAATCCGATAAAATATATATTGAATTTATACACAAAAATAAATACTTTTTTTGGTATACAAGGAAGTAATACGGCACAATTTCTCCTTTATGGAATGTTATTTCTCGTCTTAATTGCGTTCTCCTTGCTTTACTAATAAAAAAAGGATCTCACATAAACTTGAGATCCTTTTTAATTTATATAGAAAATGCTCTTTATCCGCAAGCATATTTTTCATAAATAAAGCTAAGATTATATTTTTTCTCTAAGCTCATTCTTTGTTCATCATCACACCAATAGAACAGAATATCATGAATTGTTGCATAACGCTTATTTTTAAGAAATAGTTTAAAGAATGATGGTAAACAATCATGTAATTGTATAAATATATAATTGCGTAATATTTCTTCTTTATATTCAATGCCCTTACAAATATACAATAATTCTTCACAATAATACGCATGTTGTGGAACTTGAATCATTTCGAAAAATGGCACATATGATAATAGTTTTCCGATGAAATGATCATATCGATCCATTATTCCTATCGTCATGTGCTCCATCATATCTTTCATTACATATAAATAATCATCTACATGAGTAGTCTTGAGTGGGTCTAATCGATCTGAAATTTGAGAAAGTACAGCTCTTTGACAAGCTAACACCGCTTGACTAGGTCCATAGTATGATAGGAAGTCTGTACACTTACGATATTTTCGTAATAAGTCATGTGTATATAAGTCATATACAAAAGTATTACAATACATTGCTAGACTCATCATATCACTATTTAATTGCTCTTTTGATAGAGATTTAGCTCTCTTACACATATAAAAGAATGTAAATTCTAATACTTCTTTATGGGATAATAAATGTTTACAGTCCGTTATACATTTCTCATTAAATTTAACTCTATCCCAAATTGCTACATCCTCATCAGTTAATTCACCAATACGATATTTAATAATTAAATAGTTTAAAGCAACCGCTTGTGTCAAAAGATCCCACGTTTCATATTCCAATGAAGTGTGAACAAACTCAGCTAGGCCTTGAGTTACCATAAAAGTATTTGCTTCTTCATACCAGCCAATCTCTTGGCATAAACGAAGAATACGTAATAAAGTTGGAATTTCATCTTTATGAAACTGTGGTAAATTTTTTGCTTTATCCATTCCATATACGATAAATGCCGCTAAATTTTCTTCTTTATAAAATTCTTTTTCTTTCCACACTAATATAGTTCTTTCTTTCCCTTCACCTTTCGGATGACAAGGTACAAGTAAAGAAAATAATTCAGCGAAATTATTTGGTTCTATATATGTATCTGTAACCAAATTCCAATTTGGATCGCGCTGTATAGCCCTCATATAATTCCCCTTCCCTTTTGTCTACATAGGAAATATTAATCCATTATTACATCATTAACAATAAATATTGTTATATTCGAAATCTATCATAATACTTATATCTATCAGTATATCATTTTTTCTCTTATTTAAAATTAGGAATGACAAATTTAAATAAACTGTTGAAATTACTAACTGTATACTTATTATATAATGGCTCAGATACATCATGCTAACATATTAGCTTAACCATATATACTAGAATAATGTATCTGATTTTTATACGTAACTTATTCCACTAATTAAAGTCTCACTTCATTCCGTATGCTCTGATATTTCACTTAAAGCAAATCCCGCTTGATCATCTGCCGATTCTTTTATAGCTAAATCTCCTAGTGCTAACATCCCAACGAGTTGACCACTCTCAACTACTGGCAATCGTCTAATTTGATACTGTGCCATTAACTCTGTAGCCTTTTCAATAGGTTCATCTGGAGAAACTGAAACAATGTTTGTTGTCATTACATTTGTAATTTTATTAGATCCAGGATGTTTCTCAGCAATCCCTCGAACAACTAAATCTCGATCCGTAACAAGACCAACAACTTGCTCATTTTCAACAACCGGAATCAATCCAATCGATTCTTCTTTCATCTTTACAGCAGCCTCATATACATTGTCTAGCGGTGTACAATGTACAACATCAGTACTCATAAAGTCTCTCACTCGTGTCATTTTTGTCTCCTCCTTTTTATACATACCATAGCTTTTCCTAAATCCCTTTATTTATTTCAGGAAAATCAGTTGATAAAGGAGGATTCCACAAAATAAAAAAAGAGTCAGCAATATGCTGACTCTTTTTTTTATGACCCGTACGGGATTCGAACCCGTGTTACCGCCGTGAAAGGGCGGTGTCTTAACCACTTGACCAACGGGCCATGGCTCCGCAGGTAGGACTCGAACCTACGACCGATCGGTTAACAGCCGATAGCTCTACCACTGAGCTACTGCGGAA
>NZ_JASHJA010000027.1:0-48425 GCF_030733445.1 Bacillus sp. MMSF_3353 | reverse complement strand
TAAAGTTAGTTTGTCTAGCATCTAAAAATAAAAATTGACGTTTCACGTTGTTTGTTTCGTTCAGTTTTCAAAGAACTCATCTGCCGCTCAGAAGCGACTTTATTAATATAACATTTCGTTATATTTTCGTCAACAACTTTTTTCAATAAGTTGTTTTTCGTTTGTTTTACTTGTTACCTTTCGTGGCAACGAATATAAATATACCAGTTTGATTATTAAAATGCAATAGTTTTTCTAATAAAATTTTTAACTTAGTAAAAAAGTATAAAAACAGCACATTTCTTCTATATAAATATAATTTCTCGCACCATCAAGAGCTACTATCCCTACGTATCTCATACTCAAATAAAAAAAGCTTTGGAGAAATCTCCAAAGCTTAGTCTTGTTTATGACGCATAGCAGGGAATAATAATACATCACGAATAGATGGTGCATTCGTTAACAACATAACAAGACGATCAATACCAATTCCTAGCCCACCTGTAGGAGGCATACCGTACTCAAGAGCTTCAATATAATCATCATCCATCATGTGAGCTTCATCATTACCTTGTTCGCGCTCTTTTAATTGCGCTTCAAAGCGTTCTTTTTGATCAATCGGATCATTTAGCTCAGTGAATGCATTTGCATGTTCACGTGCAACGATAAATAATTCGAAACGATCTGTGAATCGTGGATCTTCGTCATTCTTTTTCGCAAGTGGCGAAATTTCTACTGGATGACCGTAAATAAATGTTGGTTGAATTAATTTATCTTCTACTTTTTGTTCGAAGAATTCGTTTATAATATGACCAACTTCCATCGTATCCTTAATACCTACATTATGTTCTTTTGCAAGTTCACGCGCTTCTTCTACACTCATTGGATTCCAGAAATCTGCTCCAGAATGTTCCTTGATTGCATCTACCATATGAAGACGTGTCCATTCTGGTTCTAGATTAATTTCATAATCACCATATTGGATTGTTGTTGTACCTAGTACTTGCTTCGCAATATGCGCAACCATATTTTCTGTTAGTTTCATAATATCTTTATAATCAGCATACGCTTCATATAATTCAATCATTGTAAACTCTGGATTATGACGAGTTGATACACCCTCATTACGGAATACACGACCGATTTCATAAACTTTTTCTAATCCACCCACAATAAGGCGTTTTAAATGAAGTTCAATTGCGATACGCATGTATAATTCCATATCTAACGCATTATGGTGCGTAATGAAAGGACGCGCAGAAGCTCCACCTGCAATTGCATGCATCATAGGTGTTTCCACTTCAAGATAACCATTGTCATCTAAGTATCTTCTCATTTCACGAATGATTTTACTGCGAGTAACGAATGTTTCACGGCTTTCCATACTTGTGATTAAGTCTAAGTAACGTTGACGGTAGCGTTGTTCAACATCTTTTAATCCATGATATTTATCCGGTAATGGACGAAGAGATTTCGTTAATAGTGTAAAGCCCGTTGCCTTCACCGAAAGTTCTCCAACGTTCGTTTTGAACACTTTACCTTCAATACCTACTAAATCACCTAAATCTGCTGTTTTAAATAATTCGTACTCTTCATCTCCAACAGCATCTTTACGAACATAAATTTGAACTTGTCCATGTAAATCTTGAATATGTGCAAATCCAGCTTTTCCTTTACCGCGTTTTGTCATAATACGACCAGCGATAGAAACAGAGATTTCTTTCTCTTCTAATTCTTCTTTAGAGAACTCTCCATATAAGCTTAATAAGTCATTTGTTGCATTTGTACGTTCAAATCGTTTACCAAACGGATCGATTCCTTGCTCACGTAAGTTATGTAACTTTTCACGACGAACAAGCAATTGGTCGTTTAATTCTTCGTGGTTCATGTTATCCATGGTATTGATATCACTCCAGCTCTATTAATTTTTACAATATATACAGTATAGCATTTTCTACTCAACTAGAAAAACTGCCAGCAACTAGCTGGCAGTTCTTCTTTCTTTCACGTAATTATAGGAAGTGTATAGAAGAATGTCAATCTTCCCTATCTATTATTAACCAACGTGAATTGTTTGTTGTTTCGCTTCTACTTCTTCTACAAATGCACCTAATACATTCGCAAGGTCCTCACGCGTATTACAAGCATTGATACCATTACGTACAGTTGCATTACCACGAACACCCTTTAAATACCAAGCTGCATGCTTTCTCATCTCTCTTACAGCGACATTTTCGTTCTTTAAATCGATAAGACGATCTAGATGCAACATACATACGTCAATTTTCTCACGCACTGTCGGTTCCGGCATTAATTCACCTGTTTCCAAATACTTTACCGTACGATAAATCATCCACGGGTCCCCAAGGGCAGCGCGACCAATCATAACACCGTCTACACCAATTTCATCAAGCATACGCTTTGCATCTTGTGGCGTTTCGACATCACCATTTCCGATAACCGGGATATTTACAGCTTGCTTTACTTGTTTAATAATATCCCAATCCGCTTTCCCTTCATACATTTGTACTCGTGTACGTCCATGAACCGCTACCGCTTGTCCGCCAGCACGCTCAACAGCTTTTGCATTCTCAATTGCAAAAATATGATCTGCATCCCAACCAATACGCATCTTAACTGTAACCGGCTTTTCAACAGCATCTACAACTGCCGCTACCATTTCATATATTTTATTTGGGTCTAAAAGCCACTTTGCTCCCGCGTCACACTTAATGATTTTCGGTACTGGGCAACCCATATTAATATCAATAATGTCTGCTGTCGTATATTTATCTACGTATTTCGCAGCATCTACAAGAGTTTCTTTCTCTCCACCAAAAATTTGTAAACTTAATGGCTTTTCTCTTTCATCAATATATAACATATCTAATGTTCTTTTGTTATTAAGTAATATCGCTTTATCACTTACCATTTCAGCACAAACTAAACCTGCACCAAATTCTTTTACTGTTAAACGGAATGCAGAGTTACACACTCCCGCCATCGGTGCTAATACAACCGGGTTTTTCATCTCAATATTTGCAATCTTTAACACTCGACTTACTCCTTCCTTCATAGTCACTTCGGCATTAATTCCTCCACTGAAACCTTTAATGCCTTAGCAACTTCCACTACAAAATCTTGGGAAGGCGATCGATTCCCTCTCTCAACTTCACCTAAAACAGATACAGATACCCCTAACTCTTTCGCAAAACCTTCTTGTGTATAACCTTTTAGCTTTCGAAAAGCACGAATGCGTCTTCCCCATTTTTCTGCTTCCATACCGTTACTCCCTCTCGCCTTTTCATTTCTTCTACTTGTGAACGTGAAATGTTTTGTTTTATATCTTGATTAATCTCTAACAACGGAACGATAACAAAAGCTCTTTCGAACATCCGCGGATGCGGAACAATAAGATTCTCTGCTTCAATATTTTCTTGATTATATAGTAAAATGTCAAGGTCGATGGTCCTCGGCCCCCATCTAATTTCCCTTTTTCTTCCTAAATCATTCTCTACTCTTTGTGTGATTTTCAATAATTCTTGCGGTGATAAATTGGTAGAAATTTTTATAACTAAATTTAAAAAGCAACTTTGGTCAGTATAGCCAACTGGCTCTGTTTCATATACAGATGAAATATCGTTAACTTGGATATACGGGTTTTTGTTTAAAAACTGAATCGCTTCAGTTAAATACGTATAACGTTCTCCGATATTTGAACCTAATGCAATGTAAGCTATATTATTCATGGACGTTCTCTCGTAATTTCCACTGCTACAGCACGATAATGCCCAGGTATCGGCGGATCTGGTTTAATTACTTTAATTGTACAACGGAAAATACTCTCATATTGTTTTAATATATCTGCAGCAATATTTTCAGCGATACTCTCTACAAGCTTATACGTTCTATCTTCAACAACTTTTCTACATAACTCGAAAAGCTCTCCATAATTGACAGAATGCTCTAAGTCATCACTTTCTCCTGCCTGTTTCAAATCCAACTCCACCGTTAAGTCCACTTTAAATCTCTGACCCAATTTATTTTCCTCTGGGAATACACCATGATAACCGTAAAACTCCATATCATGAACATAAATTTTATCCAATTACTTTACCCCCTTACCAATCATCGCATCCATCATCTTAGCCATACGTGCCATTTCCTTCACATCATGAACACGAACAAACTCACAACCCTTTTCAATGCCGAGACAAACGGTAGCTCCTGTTCCCTCAAGACGTTCCTCTACCGGTAAATCTAACACATGTCCAATAAAGGACTTTCTTGAAGTACCTAAGAGAACTGGATAACCCAGTACGTTTAACTGTTCTAAATTACGCATCGCTTCTAAATTTTGTTCAGGTGTTTTAGCAAAACCGATGCCTGGGTCTAAAATGATATTCTCATCTCGCACGCCAGCATCTTTAGCAATTTTGATGCTTTCATATAAATCAGCAATCATATCAGCCATTAAATTGCGGTAATTCATGTTATCGCGATTATGCATCAAGATAATAGGTACATCATAATGAGCTGCAACTTCAGCGATTTTTGGTTCCGCCTTCGCTCCCCAAACGTCATTAATAATATGAGCGCCAGCTTCGATTGCTTGTTTTGCAACTTCAGCTTTATACGTGTCGATAGAAATAGGCAATTCCACTTCTTTTGCAACCGCCTGAATCATCGGAACAACTCGCTTTATTTCTTCTTCCACCGATACTTTAGCAAAACCCGGGCGAGTAGATTCACCGCCGATATCAATAATATGAGCACCTTCATCTCGCATTTCTTTCGCATGGCGCACCGCAGCCTCTACCTCGTTGTAACTCCCACCATCAGAAAAAGAATCTGGTGTTACATTTAAAATCCCCATAATTAAAGTTTTTTCATTTAAGTTCAATGTATATTCGCCGCAGCGCAAATCATAATCCCACTTCAAACTACACATCTCCTCTTCGCAATTCATTTCTGCTCCACAATTTCTCTCTCTGCATTTCATAAAGACTCATAAACCTTTTTGTAACCATACCTACTTTACCCGGGAAATCTCGTCCCTCTATATGATAAAGCGGGACAATTTCTTGAATCGAGTTTGTTACGAAGACTTCATCAGCTGAAAGTAATTCATCTTTTGTAAAGAAACCTTCCTTCACTTCGATGCCCAGCTCTTCAGCAACCTTTATAATAAACGCACGAGTGATACCATTTAAAATCCCTGTTTTTAGCGAAGGTGTATACAAAATATCACCTTTCACGAAAAAGAGATTCGAAACAATACCCTCTGCAACATAACCTGTTTCAGTAAGGAAAATACCTTCCTTATTCACAACATTTCCAATTTCACGTTTTCCTAAAATGTTATTTAAATAATGATGAGACTTTAAGCGAGACGCACCCTCTGGTGTATTTCGCACTTGTTTTAAAACAACCCCTTCTTTTTCCACTACATCTTCGGGGGCTGCTAAAGGTTTTATAAAAACAATAACAGACGGCTCTTCATACAATTCCGTTTGCAATCCAATTTCATCTATACCCGCTGATACATTAAAGCGTACATATGCATGCTCTAATTCATTCTTAACGAGTAAATTCTTCAAAATAAGCAGTACTTCATCTTTCGTCATTGTCCATTTAATTTGCAATGTATCCAGTGCATCTATTAAACGGTCATAATGATCATCCAATAAGAAAGGATGACCATTATAAATACGAAATGTCTCAAAAACTCCAAGACCATATAAATAACCATGATCATAAGGAGAAATTCTCGCTTCACTTGCTTCTACATACTCACCATTTACGTAAATTAACACGATGTCACACTTGGGCTGTATTTACGAATGAAATTCTGCAACAACTCTTTCCCGTGGGAAGTCATAATTGATTCTGGATGGAACTGTACACCTTCAATCGGTAATGTTGTATGACGGAGCGCCATAATTTCCCCTTCTTCTGTCCAAGATGTTACCTCTAAGCAATCAGGTAACGTCTCTTTCTTAACGATAAGGGAATGATAACGTGTCGCAGTAAACGGATTAGGGATATCCGAAAAAATCGTCTTTCCGTCATGATGCATAAGCGACGTTTTCCCATGCATTAAGCGCTCCGCACGTATAACCTCTCCGCCAAACACTTGTGCAATGGATTGATGTCCAAGACAAACCCCAAAAATCGGAATCTTTCCAGCAAAGTATTGAATAACCTCCATACTAATACCTGCTTCATTAGGACTACACGGACCTGGCGAAATCATTAAAAAGTCTGGTTTCATATTCTCAATATCTGAAATAGTCACTTCATCGTTACGTTTAACAACAAGCTCTTGTCCAAGTTCTCCAAGAAACTGCACTAAATTAAATGTAAAAGAATCATAATTATCAATCATTAATATCATTTCTCTCACCTAACCGTTTCTTCGCTACGTTCTTTTGCACGCCATAAAGCAATCGCCTTTTTTAACGACTCTTTATATTCATTTTCCGGATTCGAATCAATTACAATTCCCGCTCCTGCTTGTACATGCGCTTTTCCATCTTTAGCAAGCAGTGTTCTAATTACAATATTCAATTCTGTATCTCCAGAATAACCGATCCACCCGATTGAACCTGTGTAAATCCCTCGGCGAACAGGTTCTAATTCTTCAATAATTTCCATCGTACGTATTTTCGGGGCACCAGTAATTGTTCCCCCAGGGAATACAGCCTTCACTAAATCAAAAGCATCTTTATCTTCTTCCACCTCACCACGCACATTAGAAACAATATGCATAACATGTGAGTATTTCTCAATTACCATAAATTCATCTACTTCTACAGTGCCATATTTACAAACACGCCCTAAATCATTTCGTTCTAAATCCACAAGCATGACGTGCTCTGCTCTTTCTTTTTCGTTCTCAATTAACTCTTTTGCTAATTCTTCATCCTCTTGCTCATTCGCCCCTCTAGATCTCGTTCCAGCAATCGGTCTTGTACTTACTTCGGTTCCCTCTTTCTTAATTAGCAACTCTGGCGATCCACTAACAATTTGAAAATCCCCGAGCTCCAAGTAACCCATATATGGAGATGGATTAATCTCACGAAGACTTGTATAGATTTCTAGTGGGTGTGTTTGTAACGTTCTTTCTTGCCTTGTCGACAAGTTTACTTGGAACACATCACCAGCCCCAATATATTCTTGAATACATTCAACTGCCTTCATAAAACTTTCTTCTGTAAAAGCAACTGTTTCACTTTTCTCTTCAGGGCATGCAAAAGGTATATTCACTTCTGTCGCTTCTGTCGCCCAAAGAATCTTCCATTCATTTAATCGCTCTTTTGCCTCTTCATGCTTATCTACATAATGTGTAATAATCCATAATACTTTTTCTTTTTGATCATAAACAAACACATCATCAAATAATAAAAAGAATATATCAGGTATATTAATGTCATCCTCCGCATGGGAAGGGAGTTTTTCAATATAACGGATGCAATCATAACTAAAGTAACCAATTGCACCACCTTGAAATGGAGGGTATTCCGGATTATAGTCCGTTTTCCATCGCTCCATATATTCCTGCATTAAATCTAATGGGTTTCCTTGTTTTATTGTTTCCTTACCACTTTCGCTTATATGTAACGTTTCACCCTTCCCTCGGATTACCGCTACTGGGTTCAACCCCACAATGTTATAACGACCGCCACGTCCACTCTCTAACAAAATATGTTGCGGTTTATCCTTAGAAAGAAATTTATACTGCTTAAAGAAATCTAACTGATATGGAATAGAAAGCGCTAAAGATTTTCTTCGTTGCATATCAACACCCCGTCTTCTTTTATCCCACCCTCTTAGATTAACCACCTCAAACTACATTCGTTATATATATAAAGTGGTTATACTCGAAGGCTAGTGAAAATAAATTAATTATACTACCTCTTATTTTACATGAAGTTTTCTAGTCATTCACTCTTTTCCTATTTCCAATCCAAAAAGAAAAAGCATCCTTTTCAAGGATGCTTTTTCAATCACATATAATTAAGACTCAAATTGATAAAGCGGTGTACTTAAATAACGTTCACCGTTACTTGGGATAATAACAAGTACCTTTTTCCCTTTACCTAACTTTTTCGCAATTTCTGTTGCTGCATAAATAACTGCTCCAGAAGAGATACCCACTAAAATACCTTCCTCTTTAGCCGCTCTTCTTGCATATTCAAATGCTTGCTCTGCTTTTACTTGAATAATTTCATCATATACCTCTACATCCAATGTCTCTGGGATGAATCCCGCACCGATTCCTTGGATTTTATGTGGACCCGGTTTCCCACCAGATAGTACTGGTGAATCCGCAGGTTCTACTGCATAAATTTTAATATCTTTATACGCTTCCTTCAACACTTCACCAGCACCAGTAATCGTTCCACCTGTACCAATACCTGCAATAAACGCATCTAATTGGTCACCCATTTGTTCAACAATTTCTGGCCCTGTTGTTAAACGATGAATTTCTGGATTCGATTGGTTTTTGAACTGTTGTGGTATAAAGTAGCCATGCTCTTTTGCTAATTCAGTCGCTTGACGAATCGCTCCACCCATTCCTTCAGGCCCTGGAGTCAATACTAATTCCGCACCGTAAGCACGTAATAAATTACGACGCTCAATACTCATTGTTTCTGGCATTACTAAAATTGCCTTATATCCTTTAGCGGCCGCTACCATCGCTAAACCAATTCCTGTGTTACCACTTGTTGGCTCAATGATTGTATCGCCTTCTTTTAATAATCCTTTTTTTTCAGCATCTTCAATCATAGCTAATGCAATACGATCTTTAACACTGCTCCCTGGATTCATAAATTCTAATTTTAAGTATATATCTGCGCTGTTTGATTCTACGATGCGGTTCAACTTAACGATCGGCGTTTTCCCGATTAATTCTGAAACTGATTGTGCCACTCGCATTCCTGTCACTCCTAACACCGAGTATTTTTATTGGTTTTATCTATATTTAGATTTTGTCAGAAAATTCCCTGTTTGTCAATCTATTTAGAGGGTGGATTCCCTCACTTCCCTTATTACAAACTCTCAATTAAATTTGTAATATCTTCTTTAGAGAACTTGTATCGCTCATTACAGAAATGACAATGAACTTCTGTCTCTTCTTCTTCTTCTTCGCGAATTTGCTCTAACTCTGTTTTACCTAAACTAATTAACACACTCTCAATACGTTCGCGTGAGCATGTGCAATTAAATTGAACATCCATCGTTTCTAACACTTTCACTTTATCTTCTCCAAGAACTGCATACAGTAACTCTTCTGGAGAAAGCCCTTGTTCAATTAACGTTGATACAGGAGGAATCTTCTGCAAACGATCTTCAATGAATGAAATTGTTTCTTCCTGTGCACCTGGCATAATTTGAAGGATAAATCCACCTGCCGCTAATACGCTGTCATCTCCATTTACAAGAACGCCAACTCCTACAGAAGAAGGTGTTTGCTCAGAAACTGCAAAATAATACGTGAAGTCTTCCCCTAATTCTCCTGAAACAATTGGAGATTGACCAATAAACGGCTCACGCATACCAATATCTTTAATTACTGTTACAAATCCCTCAGTACCTACCGCTTGATATACACGTAATTTCCCTTGTTCCGTTCCTTCAAAATCAACATGTGGATTCGTTACATAACCACGTACATCCCCATTTGCATGAGCATCTACTAAGATAGGACCAATCGGACCATTACCTTCTACCTTAATCGTTAACTTTTGGTCACCTTTTAACATCGCGCCCATCATTGTACCTGCAGTTAAAGAACGACCAAGTGCCGCCGAAGCTGTTCTCCATGTATCATGACGTCTTTGCGCCTCACTTACTGTGTTTGTAGTACGCACACTATATGCACGCACTTCTCCATCAAATGCTAACGCTTTTACTAAATAATCTTTCATACTCATTTATTCACCTTTCTCATGCTGTAAATTTGTATTACGCTCGTATAACATATACAAACCTTTTAATGTTAAAAATGGATCTACAACGTCAATTACATTCGATTCTTCTGAAATTAATTTCGCCAATCCACCTGTTGCAATAACTTTCGGTTCTTGTTTAGCTTCCTCTTTCATACGCTTAACAATACCTTCCACTTGTCCAACATAACCATAAAGAATACCAGATTGCATTGCACTTACCGTATTCTTTCCAACAACACTGCTTGGTTTTGTAATTTCAATACGAGGAAGTTTTGCCGCTCTACTATATAAAGCCTCTGCTGAAATCATAATTCCCGGCGTAATAACTCCACCCATATAATGCTTTTCTTCGTTAATATAACAATATGTAGTAGCCGTACCGAAATCGACAATAATAAGCGGACTTCCATACAAGTGGATTCCTGCTACCGCATTTACAATTCGGTCCGCGCCTACTTCACGTGGATTTTCATATTTAATATTTAGCCCCGTTTTTATTCCAGGACCTACTACAAGCGGTTTAATTTTAAAATACTTTTCACACATGCGCTCTAATGCAAACATAATTGGTGGTACGACTGAAGACACGATAATACCTTTCACATCTTCAAACGAAAGACCTTCATGCTCAAGCAACTGCTTTACAAGCATTCCATATTCATCTTCTGTCTTATGACGATCTGTTTCCATGCGCCAATGTTGACGAAGTTCCCCCTCTTCAAACACGCCTAGCACAGCATTTGTGTTCCCTACATCCAATACAAAAATCATATTCTCACCACTTATCTTATTTAATCTATATTTGTGCAGTATGTATAAAACTTATAAAAACATCATATCACACATACTTATATAATCAGCTTTTCTATCCTCATCATTTTACAAAAAGATTACGCTCTATTTCAATTTTTAATACCAGATTTACTTAAATTTTTTTCTACTTCATTTCGTTCCACAAATAAAAAAAGGAGTGACCATCGTCACTCCTTCATCTCTTACTTATCTTCTGATTCTTCATCGTCCTTCTTCATATTGATGTTTACTTTCACATCATCTGAAGATGTTGGACGCTCTGGCAATCTGCCGTAATCATATAAATGATTGATTTGCTCTGCATCTAACGTTTCTACTTCAAGTAACGTTTTCGCAATAATATCTAGCTTATCACGTTTTTCAGTAAGAATTTGTTTCGCGCGAGCATAACATTCTTTTATAATAGTTTGCATTTCCACATCGATTTCATGTGCAATTGCATCACTGTAGTTTTGTTCTGAATGGAAGTCTCTTCCTAAGAACACTTGACCACCTTGTGAGCTACCGAATTGCATCGGTCCAAGCTTATCACTCATACCGAATTCCGTAACCATACGTCTTGCAATACCAGTCGCACGTTGGAAGTCGTTGTGAGCACCTGTACTTGCTTCACCAAACACAATCTCTTCAGCTACTCGACCACCAAGTAAACCAGTGATTTTATCAAGTAACTCTGGTTTTGTCATGAAGTAACGATCTTCTTTCGGAAGCATTACTGCATATCCACCAGCTTGACCACGAGGGACAATTGTTACTTTATGAACGATATCTGCTTCATCAAGGACAACACCAATTACAGTATGGCCAGCTTCATGGAATGCAACGATATTACGTTCTTTTTCAGAGATAACACGACTTTTCTTAGCTGGACCTGCAATAACACGATCCGTTGCTTCATCAATGTCACTCATATCAATTTTCTTCTTATCTTGACGCGCAGCCACTAAAGCAGCTTCGTTTAATAAGTTTTCAAGATCCGCACCAGAGAACCCTGGTGTACGAGTTGCAATTGCTCTTAAGTTTATATGATCATCAAGCGGTTTATTACGAGCATGTACTTTCAGCACAGCTTCACGGCCATTTACATCTGGACGATCTACTGTAATTTGACGGTCAAAACGACCTGGACGTAATAACGCTGGATCAAGAATATCAGGACGGTTTGTTGCAGCGATGATAATAATACCTTCGTTTGCACCGAATCCATCCATTTCAACAAGTAATTGGTTCAACGTTTGCTCACGCTCATCATGGCCACCACCAAGACCTGCGCCACGTTGACGTCCTACCGCATCAATTTCATCAATGAAAATGATACAAGGAGCATTTTTCTTTGCATTTTCGAATAAATCACGTACACGTGATGCACCGACACCGACGAACATCTCTACGAAATCAGAACCACTGATAGAGAAGAATGGAACGCCTGCCTCACCTGCAACGGCACGTGCTAGTAAAGTTTTACCTGTACCTGGAGGTCCTACTAATAGAACACCCTTCGGAATACGGGCACCAACTTCAGCGAACTTACGAGGATCTTTCAAGAATTCAACTACCTCAACAAGCTCTTGTTTCTCTTCATCCGCTCCAGCAACATCTCTGAAACGAACTTTTTTCTTTTCGTCATTATATAACTTCGCCTTACTTTTCCCGAAGTTCATAACACGGCTACCGCCGCCCTGAGCCTGGTTTAATAAGAAGAAGAATAAAATGAAGATAATGACGAACGGAATGATAGAAGTAAAGAACGTTACCCAAGCACTTGTTTCTTCTGCTGGTTGATACTTAACTTCAGCACCTTGCGCTTTGTCATTAATTTTCTTTTGTAATTCCTCAGTATTTGGTGCATAAGTAACAAATTGTTCTCCTTGGCTAGAGTTGTTAAATTGTCCTTTTACCTCAAATACACCATTTTTCGGTTGAAGTTGCACATTACGCACTTCACCTTTTTCTAGTTTAGTAATGAATTTATCGTAGCTAACTGATGTCGTTTTTTGTGTCGAACCATTAAAATAGCTCACGATTCCAATTACTACTAGGAATATCAGTAAATAAAAGATGGTATTACGGAAGATACGATTCATTCCTAACCTCCTCTCACGGCATAAACACTATAGTAAATCGTAACATAGAAAAACTTTCCTATACAATTGTGACGCCTGCATTTAATTAATTTGAGTAAACACTCGGTTTTAATACTCCTACATAAGGAAGATTACGGTACTGCTCTTTATAATCTAATCCATACCCTACAACAAATTCATGTGGAACAGTAAACCCAACATAATCCGCTTTCAAATCTACCTTACGGCCTGTCGGCTTATCTAATAACGTAACAATTTTTACAGACTTCGCTTTACGATATTTGAATAGGTCTACTAAGTAACTTAGCGTAAGACCGCTATCAATAATATCTTCAACGATTAAAATATCGCGACCCTCTACAGAAGTATCAAGGTCTTTTAAAATTTTCACTTCGCCTGTTGAAACAGTAGAGTGACCGTAACTAGATACAGCCATAAAATCCATTTCAAGATATGTATCTGTTCTCTTTAATAAATCTGCCATGAATGGCATTGCGCCCTTTAATACACCAATCGCAAGAGGTATTGTGTTTTTATAATCCTCTGCAATAACCGCACCTAATTCGCGCACCTTTTCTTGTATTTGTTCTTCAGAAATTAATACTTTTTCGATATCTTGATTCATCATTTCATTATCCTCCCGGAAGACTCCTTGCTTTTGTAGTGAATAATCATATATTTATCCTTCTTTGCCGCCTCTTTCGAGATAGCAAATGCAGATCGCTTCAACAAGGGTACCCAAATAATATTCCCACTTGCATCACAAACGACCGGCCATTCTTCTCTTTTTTCTCTTGGTACTTTTGCTTCGATAAAAATAGTTTTTATCTTTTTTGTGCCATTCATACCTTGTATTGACATGCGATCTCCATTTTCTCTAGAACGAATACGAAGTGGATATGATATATCATTATACTTAGCAACAAATACTGTTTCATTCATGTTACTTGGTATGTCTTCGCTCACCTCTGTTACAAGCTTATCCCCGTTCGATAGCGTAATTGTCCCGGGCACTGATAAATCTTGTAAAAAAGGAGAAACAATTTCTTGTTTAAATCCAAAGCTGCACTCCTCGTATGCGCGAACAATTTTTAAATCACCTGGGAAATCAAGTGAACCCGAAGGTTGTGTCCGCTTAAAAAACTCGATCACTTTGTCAATATGTATAGAGGAAAGAGAAGATGGAATCTTATATTCATAAAGATAGTTTAATATTAGTTGAATCCCTCTTCTTTGTAAAGGCATAGACATGGATTCAAAGGCAGGAATTGATAAGCTAATTTGTTTATCACTTTTTTTTGTAATTACTTTATTCATTTTCTCAAAAGCTAATTCCTGCAAATACGCCTCATCCTCTTGCATCTGCATGCTAAATTTTTGGAATTTCTCATGCACTTGTGAATTTTCTTCTTTCAAATGAGGAAGAACATATTTGCGTAATCGATTCCTTGTATATACTTCCTTTTTATTACTTGGATCTATACGGGGAATTATTTTTAGCTTATTACAGTAATCAACAATCTCTTCCTTCGTTACTCCAAGTAACGGCCTAATTAAATATCCATTATGAAAAGGACGCTTCACTGCAATTCCTGCATATCCTTTCGGAGTACTCCCTCGTACAAGGCGCATTAAAATCGTCTCTACTTGATCATCACCATGATGTCCAAGAGCTACATATCTCGCATCATATTTCTTCATTATTCTTTCCAAAAATGCATATCTGCATTCTCTAGCAGCAACCTGTGCATTCATTCCGTGTTGCTGTTGATATTGCGACACATTAATCCTAATCGTTTCGCAAATAACTCCCAGCCCTTTACAAAGGTCCTGCACAAACTGTAGGTCCTCATGAGATTCATCACCTCTAAACATATGGTCCACATGTGCCACTACAATTTCGAACTGTTTTGCTGCTCTTTTTTCTAACAAATAATATAGAAGAGCCAAAGAGTCAGGACCACCAGAAACCCCTACAACAATTGTTGAACGTTCCTTTAATACATCATGCTGCTTTACAAAGTCATCTACCTTTTCAACAAATGTATCTTTCAACTTCGTAATCACCTTTCATTAAACAAGAACAGCAACGTTAGTTACCTTGTTTATAATGGTACAACTTTTACAAACATTGTGCAAAAAAAAGATATACAAAAATTACATTTTTATCTTACATCATCCGTACATATTCACAAAAGTAATAACATTATCTTTTAAAGTAAAAAAACCTAGGCATCCACCTAGGTTTTTAGAAAGAAACAGTGATAAAGAAACATCACACTTAAAATTTATTGTGCCTGCATTCCTACAATTGGAATCGTAGCCCACTTCGGCATATTTTTCTTCACTTTCGCCACAACGATAGTCATATCATCATTTATATAACCATCACAAGAGCGAATCACCTCTTCCATAATGATATCAGCAATTTCTTGCGGATCTTCGGTTTGTAATTCTTTAATTTTTCGTTTCATCCATAGTTCATGATTTTCTACATGTTGCGCTCCCTCGAAAATCCCATCGCTCATCATAATAAGAATATCGCCCGTTTTTAATTGTTCACCTACTACATCAACTTCAACATCCTCAATAATGCCCATCGGCAAATTACTTGCCTCAATTTTCAAAATATTATTCGCGCGTTTAACAAAACTCGGCGTCGATCCAATCTTTAAAAATTTCGCACTCGCATCCCGCAAATCCACCATAGCTAAATCTAACGTCGTAAACATCTCTTCTGTTGTTCTTAAAGAAAGAATAGAATTGATAGATTTAATCGCTATTTCCTCATCAATGCCTGATTGAAGTATTTTTTGTAATAATTTTACCGTTTCTTTACTCTCCATATGAGCTCTTTGCCCATTTCCCATACCATCACTAATTGCAAGCGCATATTTACCAACACTTAAATCCATCATCGCATAAGAGTCACCAGAAACAAACCCACCACCTTTTGCAGCTGTGGCCAACCCAGTATCAAGAGAATACGTTTTTGCCGAACCAAATGATATTAAGCTGTGGCCGTTCGGATAAGAAGATTTTTCTTCATGTTTAACAACAATATTTTCCTTTAGAATGTCAGAAAGCATCGGCGCAACTAACTTTTCACATTCTCCATGTTCATTAGATGCAACTGGAATCAACATTTCAATATCAATACTTCCTCTATCTAAACAATATATATCAACATGCTCTACTTCTACGCCAAAATCACGAAACGCTTGCATAATCTGTTCTTCCTGCACTTGATGATTTTCTCGTTCTCTTTGGATCTCCTTAGCAAAATCCTCCATAACTTTTGATACACCTAATAGTTGCTCCGCTACTATTCTACGGTTTTCTTTCATTTGTTTTCGTAATTTTTGTCCTTCATAGAAGTGATCTAATTCACCCGCTACTAAATCCGTCACTTTCTTCCCTCTCACACAATGCTTGTCCCATTCACGAACTAACTTCCGATTATGCTGCAACGTCCCCTCTTCCGTTTCACTCATTATTTGTTTCATATAATCGTACGTTTTGTCGAAATTAACTACCCAGCATTGGTCCTTTTTAAAGCATGTTTGACATGTTTTTGCAGTAATTGTACTTAAGAACAAATCCGCTTCTGTCTCTTTATCTTCCTCCTCCACATATCCATATACAGAAAAGCTATTAGATAAAGCAGCAAATACATTGGCAAATTGATTAATTTTATTCGCTGTAACATCACGCATCCTTCTTAAATACTGTTGTTGATCTTGCGAATGTTCCTGTGTGCCTGGCATGAATTTAGCAATACGATCCATAACAAGTTTCGGTGTTAATAAGAAGAACATAATCGCCACACCAGATTCAATTAAAGTTGTCACAATGTTTGTTTGCTTGTCTACATATAGCGTAATCAAGCTCGTCCCAATTAATAAACCTAAACTAACACCTAAACGCTTCCCTTCTTTTAACAAACCACCAAGCAACCCAGAAAAAGCAAGTAGACTAAGTTGAGACAAACTGGAGACATTGGCTAAACTTAATATTAATCCAGTGACGACCCCCACTGTAGATCCTGTAGCAGCCCCCGCAATAAATGCAAACACGAGCACTAAATACCTAGTAAAAATATGTTGAATAGAAGCGTCATATACAAACCAATCTGTTGTACCTGTTAAAACAGATGCTAGTAATATAATTAAACAAACAATTTCTTCTGTCTCTAGCGCTTGTTGTTTACCTTTTCGTTCTACTAAAAGCGGAACACTTTGTAAAAATATCATAGTTAATACGAAGCTAAGCCCTGCCTCAATCGTACTAACGAGTAAATCGTACATGGTGACAGTTTGTTGCGCGAAATATACGACAACTAAATGTGCGGTTAATGCGGAGATAAATACTTGGAATGGAACAAGTCCAACAGTTTTACGTGTAAACCGACTAAAGAAGATATTATAAATGAAGAAAGTAAAAATAGATGCAAAGGTAAAGAATAAATTATCTATCGAAACTGAAAGTGCGCCCCCCATAAGAGCCAAGAACGCGAGCGGCATTTTATCCCGCTTCATAACATAAACAGCAGCAAAAAACGGCAGTGCAAACGGTAAAATGTTTGTTAATATATATGCTCGTCCCAAAAGAAAACCAATAACAACAATAATAAATCCCCATCTAAAGAAAACCTGTTCAAACTTCATTTGCAACTTACTCGTCCACTTTACTGCTCCAAGCTGACTCTCATTCATTGCCAATGCACTTGTATTCATAGTATTCCTTCCTGCTTTAGGCATATTTTTAACACCACCTGCATAGTTTAATTACTGTCATTATAAAAGATGATTATTGGGATTTTTGTCAAAACAACAGTTTTCACTTTTATAATCGTTCGACTTTTTATTCGAAATAACTCTACATATATACACGGTATGTAATTTATTCTCACTATTTTAATTGAACATTCAGAAAATATAGGGTGATTTTGTAGAAGTGTTGTATGTCTTAATTTATTTAACAAAAAAAGATCATGCAAATTTGCATGATCTTTTTAGGATGACCCGTACGGGATTCGAACCCGTGTTACCGCCGTGAAAGGGCGGTGTCTTAACCA
Organism: Bacillus sp. MMSF_3353; assembly: GCF_030733445.1. Classification (NCBI taxonomy): domain Bacteria; kingdom Bacillati; phylum Bacillota; class Bacilli; order Caryophanales; family Bacillaceae; genus Bacillus; species Bacillus sp. MMSF_3353. The sequence goes on along the minus strand of NZ_JASHJA010000027.1, from coordinate 30,513 downwards.
CTTGACCAACGGGCCGTTAAATTAAATATAGCGGCGGAGGGGATCGAACCCCCGACCTCACGGGTATGAACCGTACGCTCTAGCCAGCTGAGCTACACCGCCATGTCGTCTTATTTAACGGACAATTAGTATCTTACCTCAGATATATTTTAAAGTCAACACATCTTGAAAACTTTTTTAAAAATATATTTTCACATATAAAAAAGCACCCCGAGCAATCGCCCTGGGTACCTCTCTATATGCTAAGAATTAAACGTTCTTATTATCCGCGACGTGCGCCACGGCCACCACGTTTAGATTCTGTGTTACGCTTTAAAGAAGTTAAACGATCTTCACTGTCCTTTAAGAAACGTGCCATCTTTTGCTCGAATGTTTCTTTTGGAGCTCGTTCGTTACCGCCGCCACGGTTATCTCTGTTGAAAGAACGATTACGTTGTGGACGTCCAGAACGTTGTTGATCGCCACCGCCACCGCGTTGGTATTCACCACGTGGACGATCTCCTTCTGTTTTTTCACGCTCTTTCGCTTTTTTAATAGATAGACCGATCTTACCATCTTTTTCAACGTTAATAACTTTTACTTCTACTTGGTCGCCCACTTTTAAGTGATCGTTAATATCTTTCACATAATTATCAGCAACTTCACTAATATGAACAAGACCCGTTAAGCCTTCTGGCAGCTCCACAAAAGCCCCAAAATTTGTAATACCTGTTACTTTACCCTGTAACTTGCTGCCTACCTCGATTGACATAAAAAAAATGCTCCTCCTTAGTGGTTAAAAAGTCAAATTTTACTTTATTATATATAATCCTAAAATATAGTGTCAATAAGACATACTCTACTTAGAAACAGGAAAAATTATCTCCCCTTTTCCAGAGAAGAAATAATCCCTTCTAGCAATCTTTAATACGTACTCTTCATCATTTAACTTTTGAACTTCGTCTTTTAGACTCTTTTCTTTATTCGTTAATGAATCCAGTTCTTTTTTCATGTCCTTAACTTTTGCTTCTTTTGCTCTAATGGAACTGTTTTGTTGATAAAACGTTACACTAATACTCGCAATAATTGTAAAAGCAAAGACAAGAAAAACCGCTAAACGGCGATAAAGTCGCTTCCTGTTCTCATCCGTTTGTATTATATGCTCTTTAACAGGATTTGGACTCTGTTTTTCGATTGTTCTTTGTCTCAGTTCCCTCATTTCCGAGGTCCCCCTAACTTCTTTTTTATACGCCCCCATAATTGGAAGATGTGTCCCTTCAATTTTGCTATATATTGCAGGAACCCTACATGTTTCATTATAAAAAGTTTAACACGATTAGGGAGAAGTTTCCATATGAGCGAAGCAATAAATCGAACAGGCCAGAAAAAAACTTTCCATATGAAAAGTAATATCCAAATCACCATTTTCCATAACACATGTCCAATTGAAAGCAGTATACGAAATAAGAATAATATAAATGCAATAAATAGCTGCGCTATAATAATAACAGGTTTTATCATGAGTAGCTTTATAATTTGAACAAAAAAGTGTGTTGTTTGCATAAAAATATAGATGAGAAAATTTAACAGTCTCATGTATATTGCTTTCAATAAGCTTTGATATGCCGCAAAACCACATAATAATGCCAAAAATACATATATACGTAGTTCAGCTTCATTTACAAGAAGCAGTACATAAAAAACGAATAATGCTTGGACAATCCAAAATAGTATATCATGAATAAATACAAGCCAACGTTTACGTTCTTGCCGCTTTAAAAATCGTTGGTATGTATCTAAAGACGCTCCAATCCAAGCACCCATTCCGATCATTGAGAGCATCGTATACAACTGAATTGTTAGGCTCATTTAAACAACTTACTAAAGAATCCTTTAGTTTTCTCCCCTTGATTCTCATCAATATACAGCATCTCATGAACTTTCCCTTTAATCGATACAACACCTTTTTCTACATCTAAATTTTTCATTTGCAAATTTTGACCACGAATTGTTAAAAAACCCATTACGGTCTCAAGTAAAAACTCCTCGCTATCAAAACTCTCTACCTGCTTTACACCGGTAATATCAATTACACGCCTGCCACGCATAATAATATCATGCTCTACCGAAACATTTTGTTGATTAGAAGACATAGGTGAGTAACCATTATCCACGTAAATCCCCCCATAGATTTATACTAGCTAATAGTAATGTATGAAGGGATAATTGATTTTAGAACAAGCCTTCTTCAGCCTTTACTTTTTCTTCGCGAACTAAACTATACATATTTGCTGCATCTTCTTTTTTAGTCGTTTCTTTCAATTCGTTTATTTTTACAGTTACTATTTTTTGACCAAAACGAATTGTTAATTCATCAGCTACTTTTACATCTGAACTCGCTTTTGCCACTTGACCATTAATTGATATTCTTCCTTGATCAGCTACTTCTTTCGCTAATGTTCTTCTTTTAATTAAACGTGATACTTTCAAAAACTTATCTAGACGCATATCAAATCCCCCTATTAACGCTCTGTTTGTTTTGCCTCTTCCCATAAAACGTCTAACTGCTCTAATGATAAATCTTGCATCTCTTTATTCATTTCAGCTACCTTTGCTTCCATGTATAAGAAACGACCGACGAATTTCTCATTCGTTGAACGTAACGCCTCTTCGGGATCTATTTTATAATGACGAGCTATATTCACAAACGCAAATAGTAAATCGCCAAATTCACCTAACATTTTCGCCTCATCCATATTTGTAACTTCTTGTTGGAACTCTTGCCATTCTTCTAAGGCTTTCTCTATCATCGGTTGTACATCAACCCAATCGAAACCAACTTTGCCAGCTTTTTTCTGGATTTCATAGGCGCGTAGTAACTGTGGCAAACTTTTTGGAACCCCATTTAAAACAGATTCTTTCACGAATCCTTTTTCTTGTTTTTTAATTTCTTCCCAATTGGCAATTACTTCATCGGCATTATTTACATCCGTATTCCCAAATACATGCGGGTGGCGGCGAACCATTTTCTCAGATAAAGTTCGAATAATATCATCTATAGAGAACCAACCTTCATCCTCCCCGATTTGAGCATGCAACATAACTTGTAATAATATATCACCCAGTTCTTCTACTAAGTGATCATCATCCTCTTCATCAATTGCTTCCAACACTTCATAAGCTTCCTCAATTAAATACTTCTTTAAAGATTGATGTGTTTGCTTTTTATCCCACGGACAACCATTCGGTCCACGAAGGTCTGCAATAATTTCTCTAAGCACATCAAACTGTTGATACAAGGACGCACGTTCTTTAACTGGTGGTACATATACACTCGTTAAATTATTCAACTCTGTTTCATGATCTAACATGTACAACGGCACCTTTTTAACTTGTTCAAATGAAGTCCCTGCAGCTGTTACGATATACACTTCATAATCATCTGATAGCATCTCCATTAATGTTAATTTCACATCAGATGCAACGAATGCGTCATATACTTGGCAAAAGATTAAATGTTGACGTAATTCTAATTGTCCTCTTTCAAATGATGTGGCGTCAATTAATTGGAATCCTTCAATCGGATCAATCTTTAGACTCGCAAACATAGGATCAAGGAAACTTTGTCCACCTTCAATGCGCACTTCAACATTCGCTACTTCACCTTTTTCCAACAGTAGCTGAACCGTTCTTTCCGCTACAAGCGGATGCCCTGGCACGGCATAGATGATTTCTGTGCCTTCAGCTTGTTCTAACAATGTATTGGCGATTGTTTCATATACAATTTCAAATGTATCATGCGCTTCATATACACTGTCAAAGGCTGTATATTGTATACCTTCTTTCTCCAACTCTTCTATAACGGGATGTTCCTTCGTTCTAACAAACATGTGATCTGCTTCTTTTATTTTTCGATATACACCCATCGTTAACTGATCTAACTCACCAGCACCTAATCCTAAAATAGTAATGATTCCACTCACAACCTGCCACCTCTATCCACTCTTCTTCAATGAACCTTCTTTTTTCTCTTTTTTCATAACGGTTCCTATTTCCGCTTTTGTAAATACACGTAATTTTAAAATTAAAAACACATATGTTAATCCACCGATAGCTACACCTAACAATGCCTCAAGTGTTGCAATTCCTCTATGCCTTGTATCAATTACTAATCCAGACATTTGCATCAAACGTATAAATATTATTAATACAAACCCCATACCGATACCACTAATAACTACACCTAACATATTACGCTTATCGATAAGCGGTTCGGATACAGCTTGCATAAGTAATGCACTATTTAGCACAGAAATTACAATTAACGCAACTAGTGTTGCAATTGCAGCTCCCTTCACACCAAAATACGGCATTAATGTATAATTTAAAGCTAACTTTAAACAACCCCCAAATATAACGAATATTGCTGGTTTTAATGTTTGTCCTAACCCTTGCAAAATAGAAGCAGTTGTAATCGACAATGAACTAAATAAAATAGATAAAGATAAAATGGATAAAACATCTGACCCATCACTATTTTCAAACAACATAATATTCGTAGGCTGAATAATACAAGTTAATCCAATGGCAGCTGCAAATCCAATAACAAATGTTATTTTCATTGCTAACTTTACCTTTTCTCGAATAAAGGAAAGATCTCCTCTTTCCTTCGCCGCTGTAATAATTGGAATAAGTGACAATGAGAAAGAAGTTGTCACGACAGTACCTAATTGCATAAGCGGGATACTTCTGTCGTAAACACCTTTTAATACCTTTGCACTTTCAGCTTGCTCTCCTGCCCCAATAAGTAAGGAATAGAAGGAAATGGAATCAGCCATTTGTATAAAAATAAGTACTAAGTTACTAACACAAATCGCCAATCCCTGCCAAAACAGAATTTTAATGATCCTCTTTTTTCCCTTAATTCTCTTTACACTCTTGAAAAATATAGAACGAAAGTCATGACGCATATAAAGTACAAGTACGATAATCCCAATTAGTCCGCCTGCGATTGAACCTAACATAGCACCTGCACCGACTGTATATAAATCAAATCCGCGAGCAATTAGGAATAGAGATAAAAATACAATAATAGAAACACGAATTGTTTGTTCTATCACTTGCGAAACAGCTGTTGGCATCATATTATTGAACCCCTGAAAATATCCTCTTGCTACAGATAAAAACGGCATCAATATGAATGAAAATGAAATAACACGTAATAACTTATCTAAGTGTATATCACCCATGGCTGCTGCAATTGTTTCGGCACCAAAAAACAATGTAAAAAAGCCTACGAAACCAATTCCTAATAAAAACCAAAAAGATACACAGATAATTTCTTCTGCTTCTTGTTGTTTCCCTCGCTCTAATCGTTCCGCAACCATTTTTGAAATTATAATGGGGAACCCATAAGTAGCTAAAATTAAACAAAATCCATAAAACGGATAAATTTGTTGGTAAATATAAAAACCAATATCACCCGCTATATTTTGATATGGAATACGGTAAAAAGCGCTTAATACCTTTGTAACAAAACTTGCGATTGTTAATATAATAGCCCCACGCCAAAAGGCTTGATACTTCTTCGATTCCATACAAGAAAACTCCTTTTTCTATTCTCACCCCTCGTATTATATCATAAAGAAAAGGACAAGCTTCCTTGCCTACACGAGTAATAATACGTTCGTGCAACGCTAGAAATGTTCAACGAAAAAAGGTAGCAAAGCGCTACCTTCATTCAATATACATATATCTCCAAATATTTGATTTCTCAAAAAGAAATATCATAATTAGGAAAGATTGCTACTTCTAAAATTCGATATAGCCTTACTGCTCCATTTGTTTCGCTAAAAAGCTTGCAGCTGTATTTACTGACTTATGCTCTACTTCACTTATAATATCCTCTTTAGAGAAGATAACAACAGCTCCAATTGGATCCCCATTCGCAACAATCGGGCCAATTGTATAGGAACTCACTTTTTCCGTTACTCCATCAATAATTGAAATTTCGCTTTCATCTGTCATAATTACAGACTTACGCTCTTCCATTGTCTTCTCAATTAAATCGCCAACACTTTTATTTAAGTATTCTTTTTTAGATACGCCTGCTACTGCGATAACAGAATCACGATCGCATACAAGCACATTATGTCCTAAGCTATCGTATAAAGCTTCCGTATATTCCTTTGCAAAATTACCTAGTTCACTAATTGGAGAATATTTTTTCAAAATCACTTCTCCATCGCGATCAACAAATATTTCTAGTGGGTCTCCTTCTCGAATACGTAAAGTTCTACGAATTTCCTTCGGGATTACTACCCTACCTAAATCATCAATTCGACGTACGATTCCAGTTGCTTTCATTCTAATGCTGCCTCACTTTCTACTGATGATCAAAGTGGTGAATTTACCTGTTCATGTAAAAATCACCAACTGTTAGACATAGTATTTTACACATTAGTTCTTCTATGCACGCCGAATTGTATTTTTTTATCTTATATTAGGCATTTATGACTTCTTTTTTTACATCTGGTAGGCCTTTTAATAAATTTTCAGCAATTGTTAACCACTTCGATGTCTCTAAACCATTTGTTTTCATAACGATTTTCAATTGCGATCCTTCCATTCCTAGACCAATCATACGTCCAAAACTATTTCCAAGCATGAATAATTTTCCGCCATCAATATTTTGACTTGCTTGTTCTGAGAACAGAATTGTCACTTCAAATTTATTTTGCTTAATTAACTCAATTTGTTCTTTCATTGCCAATACTTTAATATTTGCAATTTGCAATAAGTAACCAACTTCTTGCGGGTAATCACCAAATCTATCTATCATCTCTTCCTGCAACTCTTCAATATCCTCAATTGCAGAAACACCTCTAAACTGTTTATACATCATAATCTTTTGTTTACTATCTGAAATATAAGCATCTGGTAAATATGCATCTACTTCTAAATCAATTTCAACATTAACTGTATTTTCAACCCCATCTGTTCCTCTACGCTGTTCAATTGCATCTTTTAACATTTGAGAATATAGATCAAATCCGACAGAATCAATAAATCCATGCTGTTCGGCTCCTAACAAGTTACCTGCACCACGAATGGATAAGTCTCTCATCGCAATTTTGAAACCTGACCCAAGCTCTGTGAACTCTTTAATGGCTTGCAGACGCTTCTCTGCAACTTCTGATAACACTTTATCTCGTTTGTATGCAAAGTATGCATATGCAACACGATTAGAACGTCCAACACGACCACGAAGCTGATACAGCTGCGATAATCCCATACGATCTGCATCAAATACAATTAACGTATTTACATTCGGAATATCTACACCCGTCTCAATAATTGTTGTACTTACAAGAACATCATGCTGCCCTTCTAAAAACGATAGCATAACAGACTCTAATTCACCCTCGTTCATTTTCCCATGTGCATACGTTACACGCGCGTCTGGAACTAACATCGAAATTTCATCTGCTTTTCTTTCGATATCCTCCACACGATTATATAGGAAGTAAATTTGCCCACCTCTTGCAAGCTCTCGTTCTATCGCTTCTCGCATTAACGCTGGATTATACTCTACTACATACGTTTGGACTGGGAAACGATTTTCTGGTGGTGTCTCAATAACAGATAAGTCACGCACACCAAGCATAGACATATGGAGTGTACGCGGAATCGGAGTTGCCGTTAATGTTAACACGTCAACATTTGCTTTTAATTGTTTAATTTTTTCTTTATGCGTTACACCAAACCTTTGTTCTTCATCAATAATAAGAAGACCTAAATCTTTATAAGTAACGTCTTTAGATAAAATACGATGCGTTCCGATTACGATATCTACCGTACCATCTTTTAAGCCTTTAATTGTTTCATTTTGCTGTTTTCTCGTACGGAATCTACTTAATAATCCTATATTGATTGGATAATCTTGAAAACGCTCTCGAATTGTTTCATAGTGTTGTTGTGCAAGGATCGTTGTCGGCACTAAAATTGCAACTTGTTTTTCATCCATAATTGCCTTAAATGCCGCACGGATAGCTACTTCCGTCTTTCCATATCCTACATCACCACAAAGAAGCCTATCCATCGGACGTCCACGTTCCATATCTTTCTTAATCTCGTCAATAGAACGTAATTGATCCTCTGTCTCTTGATATGGGAAAGAAGATTCAAATTCTTGTTGTTCTGCCGTATCTGGTGTATATGCATAACCTTTTGAAGCTTCGCGCTCAGCATATAGTTTAATTAGGTCATCCGCAATGTCTTGTACAGATTTTTCAACTTTCGTTTTGACCTTTTTCCAATCATTTCCGCCCAATTTATAAACTTTAGGATCCTTACCTTCAGATCCTACATATTTCTGCACTTGGTCAATTTGTTCAATTGGAACGTATAACTTATCATTACCTTGATATTTAATATTCAAGTAATCTTTATGAACACCATTAATCTCTAGTGTCTCGATACCTAAGAATTTACCTATACCATGATTTACATGAACTACATAATCTCCAACTTTTAATTCCGAATAACTTTTAATACGTTCAGCATTAGATAACTTCTGCTTACGTTGTGATTTTTTAACTTTTTTATGAAAAAGCTCTTTTTCAGTAATAACAACAAGCTTTTGCATCGGCATTTCAAATCCTGCATGTAAATCACCTACAGCAATTTGCAACCTTCCAGGCAATAATATATCTGTGCCCTCTACGATATCTGCCTCAATATCATAATCACTTAAAATATGTTGTAGTTTTTTTACACGTTCATCATCTGTGCCGAGCACAACAGTCGTAAAATGCCCTTCGTTCCATCTATCAATTTCAGTTTTCAACAACTGCATCTGCCCATGGAAATCTTGCATTGTTTTACATGTCACATTCACAATATTTTGCGGATGTGTATGTGCTATATGACGTAAGAATAACGTTAAATATACAAAACTTCTTTTTTTATGATGAAGAAATTCCTCAAACGAGTGTGAGAAAGATAAATCTTGAATAATTGTTCCCTCACCAAGAAGTGATATATACCATTCCGCCTCTTCCGTTTCAAGATGTGATGCCGTTTCTTGAATACGAGAAATCTCATCCAAAACCACAATACCATCTTCAGGTAAATAATCTATCAGACTAGCAGGTTCTTTATAGAAAATAGATAAATATTTAAACATCTGTTCTATACTTTGCCCGTTTTTTAACATCTCAATTTCATGACTTACCGTTTCAAGCACTGTAGTCTTCAATTTATCATCGGAAAGTTTTTGCATCGTCTTAGTCAAGCCTTCCTCAAGATGCTCAATTCCCGACTTCAATTCTTCCTGTGAAAATAAAAACTCTGTTGCTGGACCAAATCTAACACTTTCTTTTTTATCTTGAGAGCGCTGTTCATCCACATCAAATAATCGAATAGAATCAACTTCTGTATCGAAAAATTCAATACGAAATGGTAACTCTTCAGTTAATGGGTAAATATCTAATATTCCCCCGCGCAAACTGAATTCCCCAGGAGCTTCTACCATCGACTTACGCTCATAACCAATATGATGTAAAGTATGCAAGAATGTATCTAAATCAATCTCTTGCCCTAGATTGATTTCGATTTGCCTTTGCTTCCACAACTCTTTCATTGGTAAAAATCTGCGTAGTCCTGCAACTGGCGCTACAATAATCCCGTTCTCTCCTGCCGCTAAACGATTCAATACTTCAATACGTTGCGCCTTCAATTCTGGGCTTGCAACACCAATTTCTGATGCTATCAATTCATTTACTGGGTATAACCACACATCTTTTTCACCAAGTAACGCCACTAAATCTTCATGCACTTTTTGTGCTTGATATAAATTATGCGTCACAATAAGTTGTGATTTTTTTGTTTTTTTATATAAGGCCGCCATTAATAACGAACGAGAAGAGGTTGCCATACCTGATACAAGTTGTTCTTTTAAACCATCTTCTAGTCCATTAATAACCGATTGGATCTCTTCATTTTTATAAAATTGCTCTAATAAACCTATCATTTTCAAAACCCCTCTCAACATAAAGAGCAAGCCACTATATTTTATGCAAATATTTTGGAAAAAGAAAACAGAAAAATGCTTTGGACATGCCAAAGCGACAACATTTTATTGCAGAAATTTTTCATATTCATAATACTCAGGATAAGATGCGAGCGTTTCTTGACACGATTCACAAATCGTTTTTATATATATATTTCCATTCTCATGAAAATGAATCATCTCTACTACTTCTTGCTCTGTTAGTTGAAATAAAACGTCGCTATACACTTTTTCTGCAGTAACGGAGCCTACATTACTCCCGCAATGTCTGCAATAATAATACCCTTCCATACTAGCCTCCTAAAAATCCAATTACTACTAGTATGGGTAAAAACAAGACAAAATATTCCCAATCATACCCTTAACTATTGAAGGTATTCATGATTTGAAGAAAAGGTTTATTTAACCATTCTTCACATGCATCCGCTGCTTTTTCAATAGAATGACTCACATCAGGAATTTCTTCCGATGTAAAACGTCCTAATACGTAATCTACTACCTTCATGCCATTTTTCGGACGATCAATTCCCATGCGGATACGTTGAAACTCTTGTGTTCCTAAATGCGAAATTGTTGATTTCACACCATTATGTCCACCAGCACTACCTTTCATACGAAGGCGTAATTTACCTACAGGGATGTCTAAATCATCGTACAGAACAACGAAGTCCTCAACATCAATTTTATAGTAATCCATGAGTGGTCGAATACTTTCCCCAGATAAATTCATATATGTAAGTGGCTTTAATAAGATTACTTTTTCTCCATTAACAAATCCTGCACCAAATACTCCTTTAAATTTTTGTTCATTCAAAGAAATATTCCAACGCTTTGCAAGTTCATCAATCGCCATAAATCCAATATTATGCCTTGTTAATTCATATTCTCTACCTGGGTTCCCAAGTCCTACTATCAATTTCATTCTTGTACCACTACTTTCTTTTTTCGATACGAAAAGACGTAACCAATCTTGGTTACGTCTCATTCTATCCAATTAATTGAATAATACACTTACAGATTCTTCTTCGTATACACGAATGATTGCTTCTCCGATTAGTGGAGCAACTGAAAGTTCATGTACTTTGTCGATTTTCTTCTCTTCTGGTAATACGATAGAGTTCGTTACAACTAACTCTTTAATATTTGAGTTTTGGATACGCTCAATTGCTGGACCAGATAATACTGGGTGTGTACAGCAAGCATATACTTCAGAAGCACCGTTCTCAACAAGAGCGTTTGCTGCTAATGTAATTGTACCAGCTGTATCAATGATGTCATCAATTAAAATTGCTGTTTTACCTTCAATATTACCGATAATGTTCATTACCTCTGATACGTTCGGACGAGGACGACGCTTATCAATAATAGCGATTGGTGCTTTTAGGCGATCTGCCATTTTTCTAGCACGAGTTACCCCACCGTGGTCTGGTGACACGATTACGATATCTTTAAGACCTTTTGTTTCAAAGTAATCTGAAAGAATCGGTACACCCATTAAGTGGTCGATTGGGATATCAAAGAACCCTTGAATTTGTGGAGCATGTAAATCTAGAGTGATTACACGAGTTGCACCTGCTGTTTCAAGCAAGTTTGCTACAAGTTTCGATGTAATTGGTTCACGAGAACGCGCTTTACGGTCTTGACGCGCATAACCATAGTAAGGAATAACAATATTAATTGTTTTTGCAGATGCACGTTTTAATGCATCGATCATAATAAGTAATTCCATGATATGTTCGTTTACTGGGAAGCTTGTAGATTGAATAATGAATACATCGCAACCACGGATACTTTCTTCAATGTTAATTTGAACTTCTCCATCACTAAAACGATCAACAGAACATTTTCCTAGTCCTACTCCAATGTGCTTTGCAATTTGCTCAGCAAGTTCCTTATTAGAGTTTAAAGAGAATACTTTCAAATTAGAATTTAGATATTGAGTCGACATCTAGATTAACCCTCCACATTATGATTTTTTCTTATTCAGCAATTGATCAACATAGTCTTCTTTGTTAACTTGACGTGCACGTGCTATAGATAATGCTTTTGATGGAACATTCTCTGTAATTGTAGAGCCTGCTGCCACATAAGCACCATCTTCAACTGTTACAGGAGCGACAAGGTTTGAATTACATCCAATAAATACCCCGTTACCAATCACAGTTTTGAATTTATTCTTACCGTCATAGTTCACCGTAATTGAACCACAACCAAGATTCACGTCTTCTCCAACTTGTGCATCCCCGATATAACTTAAGTGTGAAGCTTTACTTCTATTACCAAAAACAGTTTTTTTGATTTCCACGAAGTTTCCAACGCGTACTTCATCTCCAATAACTGAATCTGGGCGAATATGTGCAAATGGACCAACCGATACTTCTGTACCAAGTTTACTATCATGTACAGTAGATTGTCGAATTGTCGTACGATCTCCAATTTCACTATCGCGAATTACTGTGTGCGGTCCAATTTCACAATCAGAACCAATTACAGTATTCCCCTCAATAATTGTTCCTGGATGAAGAACTGTATCACTACCGATAATTGCATCAGCAGAAATATACGTGTTACTTGGATCAATAATTGTAACACCATTTACCATGTTTTTACGGTTGATACGGTTTTTCATAATAATTTCCGCTTGCGATAGAGCGACTCTGTCGTTAACACCTAACGTTTCATCGAAGTGCTCTGTTTGATAAGCCGATACGATATGACCTTCATTTTTTAAAATCTCAATAACATCTGGCAGGTAATATTCACCTTGTACGTTATCATTTGAAACTTTAGAAAGTGAGGCGAATAAAGCTTTATTATCAAAACAATACGTACCTGTATTGATTTCTTTAATAGCTAATTCTTTCTCATTTGCATCCTTATGCTCAACAATCTTTTCAACATGACCATTCTCATTACGAACGATACGACCATATCCAGCAGGTTCTTCTATGTAAGCTGTTAGCACCGTTGCCATTGCCCCTGCTTCTTTATGTTGCTGAAGCAATGCTTCCATCGTTTCAGCAGTTATTAGCGGCGTATCACCACAAATAACTAAAGTTGTTCCTTCTTCATTTGCAAGTACACTTGCAGCTTGATCTACAGCATGTGCTGTACCAAGTTGTTCTGCTTGTAATGCAAACTCACTTACGTTTCCTAGCTGTTCTTGTACCATTTCAGCACCATGTCCTACGACTGTTACAAGTTTCTGCAATCCTAATTGCGTTACTTGATCGACAACATGTTGTACCATAGGTTTTCCACATACAGGATGAAGCACTTTGTATAGCTTAGACTTCATACGTGTGCCTTTGCCTGCAGCTAGAATCACTGCAAATCTGTTTGACATATAGACCCTCCATCGCAACCTATTTATCCATTAACGATATTATCCTAAATCATCATATATTTCAAGAAACACATTTTAACTATTAAATTTTACCATAATTCTTATACGATGTTTTACTCTTTAGTATCTTTTTTAAGAAATAAGCTATACTATTTAAAATGATTTTGAAAAAATTAGAAGTTTTCCTCTTCACTTTAATAAATTCAGAATTTTCCGTACAAAATAGATAAAACCACACAAAAAAAAACAAACTCCTGTAAATGCTTACAGGAGTTTGTTGCAAAATTATAGGGATTTCTTTAAAAAGCCCTTTTCATTCGAATTTTACGAAGCACCCGCTTCTTCAAACTCAACCTCTTCTAACTCGCCTAAACGATGATACTCTGTTAAAACCGCATCTTGAATTTTAGAGCGTGTATTAGAATTAATTGGATGTGCAATGTCACGGAATTCTCCATCTGGAGTACGTTTACTTGGCATTGCTACAAATAATCCATTATTACCATCAATTACACGAATATCATGAACAACAAATTCATGGTCTAGAGTAATAGAGGCAATTGCTCTCATGCGGCCTTCTGTGTTTACGCGGCGTAATCTTACGTCAGTCACTTCCATCTTGTGTTCACCACCCTTTTCTAAATAAGCGATATATTTGTATAAATTCCACAAAATTTCTATTTTCCCTTTAATTTTTTAAAAATTTTTAAGATAAAAATTTTTAATGTAATTGAATATAGAGATTAGTGGAGGTTATCGCTTACAAAAGATTACTTAACTAGGGCAATTACTTCGATTTCAATTGAAACATCTTTCGGTAATTTTGCTACTTGTACACAAGAACGAGCTGGCTTATGAGTAGAGAAATAAGAGCCATATACTTCATTAACAGCATTAAAATCATCCATATCTTTTAAGAATACTGTTGTTTTTACTACTGTATCAAATGAAGCACCTGCTTCTTCTAATACCGCTTGTAAATTTTGAAATACTTGCTCTGTTTGTACTGTCACGTCTCCTGCTACAAGCTCTCCACTTGCAGTTAACGGAATTTGTCCTGAACTGTAAAACATATTATTTACAATAATCCCTTGTGAATATGGTCCAATTGCTTGTGGTGCATTGCTTGTTTGAACAACTTTCATATTTTTCCACCCTTTTATTATTTATTTTTACTCTTTAAAAATAGTGCACGAAAAGCAGTTTGTCCATCTATTTTATAATTTATAAATAGAATAAAAAAAAGATAAAGCGATCTGCTTTACCTTTTTACTCAGCCTCTACAAGCCCTTCATCAAATGGTGCCAGTGAATAATTTCCCTTTTCCACTTGAATCGCTTTTTCTTTCACATCAACTTCTGATAGACGAATTAATGATACAAAATTATTAATTAGTCGTTCTTCAATATCCGTGGATTCTACTAATACACCAATACCAACAACATTAGCCTTAAACTCTTCTAACATACTCATCATACCTTGAATTGTCCCGCCAGCTTTCATGAAGTCATCAATAATTAAAACATTTGATCCCTCTGGAAGGCTACGCTTTGCTAACGTCATTGTTTGAATTCGCTTAGAAGAACCTGATACATAGTTAATACTAACAGTTGGGCCTTCTGTTACCTTATTATCTTTCCTTGCGATTACTACCGGTACATCTAAGTAATTTGCCACCGCATAAGCAAGTGGAATCCCCTTCGTTGCCACCGTCATAACCGCATCAATTGGTTGCCTAGCAAAAACAGAAGCAAACAAACGACCTGCGCCATTAATATGGCGAGGATTACTTAAAAGATCTGTCATATATAAGTAACCACCAGGCAAAATACGATCTGGATTTTCAAATAAGCTACAAAGCTCACCAATAATTAGATCTGCCTCTTCCTCACTTATATATGGTATATATTTCACTCCTCCTGCTGCTCCTGGTACCGTTTGCAATGTGCCGACCCCTTGTTGTTCAAACGTTTGCTTAATAATAACTAAATCTTCACTAATGGAAGACTTAGCTGATTGATACCTTTCAGCAAAAAAAGTGAGAGAAACTAGCTGACGAGGGTTTTGTAACAAGTAATACGTCATATCGACTAATCTTGTACTTCGTCTAATTTTCATACTCTCACCTCAAATCACGAATATTCTAAACAAATCATAACGTATTATACGTCTTTATTCAAGCGTTTCTCGCTCTCCTAATAAACGTACTGCGTATACTTGTTCACAAAATCCTTTTAATCCGTTATATATACGATGCATTCGCGAATCATGGTGCACAAGACCAAATACGGTTGGGCCACTTCCACTCATTAATACGGCATCCGCCCCAAATCGCTTCATCTGTGCCTTAATACGTGCAACTTCAGGATGCATCGCAAACGTTACATCTTCTAAAACATTACCAACAGTATCACAAATCCCTTTGTAGTCCCCAGCATTTATGACGTTAACCATTTTCTCTACATTTGGATGTGTAACTCGATTTAACTTTAAATTTCCATACACATCAGCAGTAGATACACCAATATGGGGTTTTGCTAAAATAACCCAACAAGAAGGTGGAGTTTTTATGTGCTCAATTTGCTCTCCTCTTCCAGTGGCAATTGCTGTCCCACCATATACACAAAACGATACATCTGATCCGATTTTTGCGCCAAGCTCTGCTAACTGATCAATTGTAAGCCCTAAATTCCATAATTTATTAAGGCCACGTAATGTCGCTGCTGCATCACTACTTCCACCTGCTAATCCAGCTGCTACTGGAATCGTTTTTTCAATAGTAATAGATACGCCTTTTTTCACATTAAACTTCTCTTTTAATAATTTCGCTGCTTGATAAGCTAAGTTTCTTTGGTCGTCTGGGACATACCGATTATGGGATAAAATTTCAATACGGTCTTCTGCTAATTCCATTAGTTCTAAACGATCCGCTAAATCAATTGTTGTCATAATCATTTTCACTTCATGATATCCGTCTTGTCTTTTTCCCAGTACATCTAACGACAGATTAATCTTTGCTGGTGCTTTCACTAGTAGCTTCAATCTATTCACCCACTCTATGTACTCAATCTTTTATCGTTTATTTTACCATAAATTTATAGTAAGACGATGACACTTCCCTAATTATAACGAAAAGCATTCAGAATGAAACTACTTATGTAAAATGATGGCACCTTTTCGAGTACAAAAAGCCGAGGAATCACTCCTCGGCTACCGTAGCATAGAAAGTATCTTACAACTACTGGTTTTGTTTCATTAATTGCTGTTCTGCAATTTCTATAGCACGTTTCACCATGTTACCAGCATCTTTCGCACGAATTCCGCCCCATCCTTCTTTCTGAACAACATCATAAAAGCCTAGCTCTTTTGCAAGCTCTTCTTTAAATTGATTTGACATGACACCTCTTCGTCTACTCAATGCAGAGTCCCTCCTTATTTTGCTACGGTATAATTAGTATGCAAAATAATATAGCTTTTCATTTGTGGGAATATATGTAACGATACATGAATTATAAAATCACTTCATTATGAGGTTCACCATAAAACGTTAGCTCTACTGTCTCTGTTAAAACATCCGCATAGCTATATGATACACGTTGCAACGCATCTTCT
Organism: Bacillus sp. MMSF_3353; assembly: GCF_030733445.1. NCBI lineage: Bacteria > Bacillati > Bacillota > Bacilli > Caryophanales > Bacillaceae > Bacillus > Bacillus sp. MMSF_3353. Next base: position 13,504 of record NZ_JASHJA010000027.1, on the reverse strand, counting down.
TGCTGATCCAATTGTACAACAAAAACAGAACGGTACGTTTCTGCAAGTACACCTGATTGTTCTACTGTTTTTCTTCTCCCACTATTCGCCTTTAACATCAGTCTCTGTCCAAGATGGTGATCTAATTCGCTTTTAATTTCATCTAAACGTTTTGACATATACTTCGTTACACCTCGCTGTAATTTAGATTGAACACTTAAAACACGATATATCTATCCCAATTATTAACCGCAACTCACAGACAATATCATTATAAAAGCATCATGCGTTCAAATAGATAGAAGAAATACTATATTGTAAAAGTATCATTATGTAGTCTGCGCGTTCTTGTCTCTTTTTATCCAAGCTGATTTAAATCCTTCCCATACAAAAAAGCAAGATACATATGTACCTTGCTTATTCTTCATAATGTTGAAAGGGTAATCCAGTTCGTAAAATCCCCCTCGTCTCAATCCCGCCAAGTCCCTTTTCGCCGGTAATCGTATTACGTACAACATCCCATACATTTACTCTTTCCATAAATGACGTAAAACTAATTTTACCAACCACATATACAGGATCTAGTGCGTGAATATTAATTCTAGATGGTGAACTAGCAAAGTTAGCACCCGCTCGAATTAATGCTTCAAAGTGTGATTGGCATGCCCCAGCAAAAATAACGAGTTGATCCAATGATGGATATTTTTTTCTCACTTCTCGAACAGCCTGTACAAAATGCCTTGAATGCCTATATGCTGCTAAATCTCCCTTTACCCCTTTTGATTTTGTATATGCATCGTGCCCCGTAATAACTAAAATGTCTGGACGAAAATGATCTATTAAATCTACTACCTTTTCATGCATCTCTGTTTCTTTACAATGAATACCTTGTACAGGAACACCAATTTTATTATATAAGTCTAAGCACTTGCGCAAATATAACGGGTCCCCATCTATATGCAATACACGTCCTGGCATTTGAAAATAATTCACCTCACTTGTATATCCACCCGTTGAAGTGTGTTCATGCCTTTGTTTCATTAATACATAATCTTGTTGAAACAAACGATACGTACGCTCCATCGTTTCTTTCTCACGCTTCGCTCTTTTTTTATGCTCTCGTTGATCTATACTAATTAAATCTTCAAGTGGCGCATCTGCCACCAGTCTAATTTCCTCTCCAAATAATATAGCTATCTCGCCTTTTATTTCTATAATACGAAAAAGGATATCCCTATTATGAGAATATCGTTCCACTAATTCTCCAACATGTAAAGCCATTCTCCTACCTCCAAACTCGTTAGGCCATCTTACCTGTTTTTAAAGTATGAATGTAGGAGAGGAAAGGTGACAAAAGGGACAGTTCAAGTTGAACTGTCCCTTTTCTATTCTTATGACAATTTATGAAGAACTAATGCATTACTTAATGTTGCAAACTCCTCGATAGATAGCGTTTCGCCTCTTCGTTTTGGATCAATTCCCACTTCTGTTAAAATTCGATCCAACAGCTCTTTATCTTTCGGGAAACCATTTAAATTATTTGATAAATTATTCATTAAAGTTTTACGACGCTGTGCAAAACTTGCTCGTACTACTTCAAAGAAGAATGTCTCATCTGTTACTTCTACAACTGGTTTCGGGCGCTTTAGGAGACGAATAATCGCAGAATCAACATTTGGTTGTGGCACAAACACTGTACGTGGTACAGTCATAACTGTTTCCACCTCTGTATAATACTGAATAGCAATGGATAAAGAACCATACTCTTTCGTTCCAGGTTTAGCAGCTAAACGATCTCCAACTTCTTTTTGCATCATAACAACAAATCCACGAACCGGTAATTTCTCTTCCAACAATTTAAATAAAATTGGCGTTGTAATATAGTACGGTAAGTTCGCTACTACCATTACATCTTGCCCTTCCTCAAATTGCTCACTAAACACCTCATGTACATCTGCCTTTAGTACGTCTTTATTTATAACTGTAACGTTGCTATATGGAGCTAACGTCTCATCTAAAATCGGTAATAACCTCTGATCAATTTCAAAAGCTACTACTTTTTTAGCACGCTTCGCTAATTGTTCTGTTAACGCACCGATACCTGGTCCAATTTCAATTGCACCACTTTCTGAACCAATTTCAGCGTGATCGACAATACGATTTAATACATTCGTATCAATTAAAAAATTTTGTCCTAAACTTTTTTTGAATGAAAATCCATACTTTTCAACAATGTCTTTCGTACGATTTGGCGTTGCGATATCCTTCATTTTCTTTCCTCCTGTATGACTTGCTTATAAGCTTCTGCAAAAGATTCTTTTGAAACTTGAAACATTTGTAAACGTTTATGTAACTGTTTTGCGTTTGTATAACCAATCTTTAATAGCTTACCCATTCTTTCTCTGCGACTCTTTGCCATTTCTCCGCCCACTAAGCCTGCATCGACTAAATCGCTCCAACTAATTTCACTTGTGTAAGCTTCCATTTCTTCATGTATATTCTCTAAAGCACGGCGAATTGATTCATTAGAAGCATGTTCAATCCCGACACCCTTTTTCCTTTTGGCAAGTGCTTCTTCCTTCGGTAAAAAAGCATGTTTACATCCAGGCACCTTATCAGAAATAATTTTTCGAATACGCTCTCCAGGATAATCCGGATCTGTGAAAATAATAACGCCCCGTTTTTGCAGCGCTAATTTAACTTGCTCAATAACATGATCACCGATTGCTGAACCGTTCGTTTCAATTGTATCCGCATCAACAGCACGCTTAATCGCAACTGTATCATCTTTACCTTCTACAACGATAATCTCTTTAATTTTCATGCTTGCCTCCACACTCGTTTCGTCTCTACTTAGTAAAACAAAAAAATGACGACTTTTCCATTATTATTTTCCCCATTCTTACATTTTAAAAAATAGAATGTCCAAAACTTTGTTCTCTCTCCTTATTGTAACACTTCCTCATTCGCCCTTATTTTTTCACAAAAATAAAAAAGAATGGGTTCTCCCACTCCTTTTTATTCAACACCAAATAAAGCTTTTGCATTTTTTGTTGTTATTTCTGCTACTTCCTCATAAGAAATTCCTTTTAAATTCGCAATTTCTTCTGCTACGAGTTTTACATAACTCGGTTCATTTCGTTTTCCTCGAAATGGATGTGGTGTTAAATATGGACAATCTGTCTCTATTAACAATTTCTCTAATGGAATCTCCACAGCAACTTCTTTCGGCTTCTTAGCATTTTTAAATGTAACTGGTCCGCCTAATGAAATTAAAAAGTTCATATCAACACATCGCTCTGCTACTTCTACGCTGCCGCTAAAGCAATGCATAATGCCTCCCACTTCAGCTGCATTCTCCTCTTCTAGAATATCAACAATATCTTGAGTTGCATCGCGGTTATGTATAATAATCGGCAATTTCACTTTTTTGGCTAATGCAATTTGTTTACGGAATACTTCCTTCTGTATTTCTTTTGGAGATTTATCCCAATGATAATCTAATCCCATCTCTCCAAGTGCAACGACTTTAGGATGAGAAGCAAGTTCTTCTAACCAAGCTAGATGTTCTTCTGTCATGTCAATTGCATCAACTGGATGCCATCCAACCGCAGCGTAAATAAAATCATAAGTTTCAGCTAATTCAATCGCCTTTTTTATCGTTACTTCATCAAAACCAACAACAACTGTATAGGTAACTCCCGCTTCTTTCATTCGTGCAATAACCTCTTGCAAATCTTCTTCAAATTGCTCTGCATTCAAATGTGAATGTGTATCAAACAACATAATACATAACTCCTTTTATATTGAAATCAAGTTTATTCTAAAAAATAAGCTCTTTAATAACTTAACGATAACAATACTATAATTTTAATGCAAAAATAGAGAGTGTAAAAAGAAAAAAGACGCTTCACACATGTTACACGTGAAACATCTCTTTTCTTGTCTTAATTACTTGATTTTTGTACCATTTGGTAGATTTTGGTCGATTGATGCTAATGACAATACGCCATTCTCTTCACCCGCTAAAATCATACCTTGTGATAATTCACCGCGTAATTTTACAGGTTTTAAGTTTGTTACACAAATAACCTTTTTACCTTTTAGGTCTTCCGGCGAATAGAATTTTGCAATTCCTGAAACAACTTGACGCTTTTCTGTACCTAAATCCAGCTGAATTTTTAACAACTTATCTGCTTTTTTCACAGGTTCAGCTGATAGTACTTCAGCTACGCGTAATTCTACTTTAAAGAAATCATCAATTGTAATTTCTTCTGCTTTCGGTTCTTCTTCTTTTTTCTCTTCTACTTTAGGAGCAGAGCTTTTCATTTGTTCTTTAATGTACCCTACTTCTACTTCCATTTCTAAACGCGGGAAAATCGGGTTTCCTTTTTCTACTTTTGTTCCAGCTGGAATACAGCCAATTGTAGATAGGCTTTCCCAAGATTTATGTGCCTCTTCAGTAAGTCCAAGCTGAGCAAACATCTTACTTGGTGCTACTGTTAGGAACGGCATAAGCATAATACCTGTTTGACGAAGCACCTCCGCTAAGTGAGCCATTACAGAAGCTAATTTTTCACGATCATTCTCATCTTTCGCTAATACCCACGGTTGTGTTTCATCAATATATTTATTTGCACGGCTAACCAATTGCCAAATTGAGCTTAGCGCTACAGAGAATTCCATATTCTCCATTGCCTCTTCTACTTTTTTCAATGTATCTTTTGCAAACGTTACTAACGTTTCATCGAATTCCGTTACATTTTCTTTAAATGCAGGGATTTCTCCGTTAAAGTACTTATCAATCATAGCTACTGTACGATTTAATAAGTTACCTAAGTCATTTGCTAAATCGAAATTAATGCGCTCCACAAATCCTTCTGGTGTGAATACGCCATCAGATCCGAATGGAACTTCACGAAGTAAGTAATAACGTAATGCATCTAATCCGTAACGATCGATTAAAGTAACTGGATCTACTACGTTTCCTTTTGACTTACTCATCTTTCCATCCTTCATTAAAATCCAACCATGAGCAAAGATTTTTTTCGGAAGAGGTAAATCTAATGCCATTAAAATGATTGGCCAATAAATTGTATGGAAACGAACGATTTCTTTTCCAACTAAATGTACATCAGCTGGCCAGAATTTCTTATACATCTCTTCATTTTCTGTTCCATAACCTAATGCTGTAATGTAGTTAGATAATGCGTCAACCCATACGTAAATAACGTGTTTCGGGTTACCTGGAACACGAACTCCCCAGTCAAATGAAGTACGAGAAACAGCTAAATCTTCTAGGCCTGGTTTAATGAAGTTATTAATCATCTCATTCTTACGAGACTCAGGCTGAATGAAATGTGGATTATCTTCATAGAATTTTAATAGTCTGTTTACATATTTACCCATTCTAAAGAAATACGATTCTTCACGAACAAGTTCTACATCATGACCACTATCTGGGCTTTTTCCTCCAACTACTTTTTCACCTTCCATAATTGGATCTACTAATTGATGCTCTGTATAGAATGTCTCATCTTGTACAGAATACCAACCTTCATATTCATCAAGATAAATATCACCTTGATCTACTAGTTGCTTGAAGATTTTTTCAACAACATCTTTATGACGATCTTCAGTTGTACGAATAAAATCATCATAAGATATATCCATTTTCTCCCAAAGTTCTTTAATTCCTGCAACAATGTTATCCACATATGCTTGTGGTGTAACATTTAATTCTTCTGCTTTCTTTTGGATCTTCTGTCCATGCTCATCAGTTCCTGTTAAATAATGAACATTGTATCCTTGCATACGCTTATATCGTGCCATCGCATCTCCTGCTACTGTTGTATAAGCATGTCCAATGTGTAATTTTCCACTTGGATAATAAATTGGGGTAGTAATATAAAAGGACTTATTTTCCTCTGTCATTGTTTTGGACCTCCCGGATAACCTCATATGTATTTATAAATAGTATATCAAAAACTTATATATAAAGTGAAACTTTAATCTGTGTGGGGGTGTTCACTCCTGCGGATTATTAGCCCGCACAATCAGGCTTTTACGAGCAATCCGACTCCAACTTAACTTCTTTGCTCCACCCAAATTTTAAATTTAGAATCTTACTGATTGGCAAATAGTGGGATAAAAATGAGTTAATACTTAATATCTTTATCATCTATTGCTCATATTTCAAGAAAATATACAGTCCTTACTTACAATCTATAAATTTTTCTGAAAATAAAGTTAAATAATAGTAGAAATTACTCTCATTCTATTATATATAAGAAGTAAGAAATCTATAAATCTTTTTAAAAAATATAGAATTAAAGAATTGACGGAAATGTAAATGATTGGTATCATATGTCCATAGGGTATTTTGTCGAAAAATGACGAATCTAGAAAATAGACTCGAAACTTATAAACTATTTCTTTAGGAGGAAAAGAATTATGAAATCTACTGGTATCGTTCGTAAAGTTGATGAATTAGGTCGTGTAGTAATTCCAATCGAATTACGCCGTACTTTAGGTATTGCAGAAAAGGATGCTCTTGAAATCTACGTTGATGACGAGAAAATCATCTTAAAAAAATATAAGCCAAACATGACTTGCCAAGTAACTGGTGAAGTATCTGATGGTAACCTATCTCTAGCTGAAGGTAAAATTATCTTAAGCAAAGAAGGCGCTGAGCGAATCTTAAACGAACTTCAAGATTATATCGAAACAGCAAAATAAGCTTCTCAATTATGAGAAGCTTATTTTTTATCGACATGATAGATTTGATATACATCGCGTTTCGACAAATCTCGATCTTTAGCGACTGTTTTTATTGCCTCTTTTGAATTCATACCTTTTTCGTTTATATAATGTTCAATATGATCATATACAGAAATAGATTCCCACCATTGTTCTTCTGGGGTAGGTTCTTCCGTTGAACCAGCTACTAAAATACAAAACTCGCCACGAACTTCATTTTGTTTCGTCCACTCAATTGCTTCCTCAACTGTTCCACGAATAAATTCCTCAAATTTTTTCGTTAACTCTCGACATAATACAATTTCTCTATTTCCCAACACTTCTTGCATCGAGATTAAAGTATCATCTAAACGATGGGGTGCTTCATAAAACATCATTGTAGTTTGTACATAACGAAGCTTCTCTAACTCCATTTTTCTTTCTTTTTTATTTCTTTGTAAAAATCCATAGAAATAAAATTGTTTTGTTTCAAGACCTGATGCAATTAATGCTGTAAGGGCTGCATTTGCCCCAGGAAGCGGGATTACATGATACTGTTCTGCTACAGCCTCTACAACAATATCGTAACCTGGATCGGAAATACAAGGCATACCAGCATCACTAACAAGTGCTACAGTCTTTCCTTCGTCTAACTTCCCTAATATTTTCTTACCACTTACTTCCTTATTATGCTCATGGTAACTCATAACGGGGGTTTCAATTTCGAAATAATTACAAAGTTTTTTCGTTTGTCTCGTATCTTCAGCAGCAATTAAATCAGCTTCTTTTAAAATTCGGATTGCACGAAATGTCATATCTTCTAAATTTCCAATAGGAGTTGGTACTAAATATAAAACTCCCTTTTCATTTTGTTGAAAGCTTTTTTGTTGCCACATAGCGTTCTCCTTTTTGCATATATTCTTCTTTTTGTTTTCTATTTAACTGCTTAAAATAATACTCTGCTTGCATAGCTGTACGCTTATCTTCATGAAATTCTATGTATTTTAAAACAACAGGAAGTCTAGCACGCGTATACCTAGCCCCTTTTCCACTATTATGGGTCTGAATCCGCTTCTCTATATGATTTGTATATCCTGCATAATAACTTCCGTCAGAGCACTCTACTACATAAAAACAATGCTTATTCTTCTCCATATAAAATTGAACGAATCTCCTTTGTATATTCATTATTTTCTTCATATACAAAAAGGGGTGGCAATATTTTCAAATCTGCGTTTCCATCCTTAATCCCTTCAATTAACAATGTATTCGCTTCTTTCCCTGCCTTAGGATAAACAAATCGTACACGCTTTGGTTCAATTTTGTATTTACGCATTAATGTAACAATATCTAGCAAACGACCTGGACGATGTACAAATGCTACTTTCCCACCTTGCTTTACTAATTGACTACTTGCAGATACAACATCCTCTAATGTACACATAATTTCATGACGAGCTATCGCTAAATGTTCATTCATATTTTTCTCAGAAGTTGCAGGTGTTTGAAAATAAGGGGGATTACATGTAACTACATCATATTGATGACGTCCAAGTTTCTCCGGCATATCTTTCAAATCCCCATGTATTAAGTGAATTATTTCTTCTAACTTATTGTATTGAACGCTTCTGATTCCCATATCATATAAACGTTCTTGAATTTCTACACCTGTAATGTTTCCCTTTGTTCTTGTACTTAATAAAAGGGGGACAACTGCGTTACCTGTACACAGATCAAGTACATTACCTTTTTGAATTGGCACCCAAGCAAAGTCTGCAAGTAAAACAGCATCTAACGAGAAATTGAATACTGATGGGCTTTGTACAATCTTCATATCTTGCGCTAATAAGTAATCTAAACGTTCATCTTCATATAAATTCATATGTTACTCCTTTTCTTACACTTAACCTACCCTATTTCTTCTTCTACTAATAAAAAAACATATTTCATTCTACTCTCATGTATAAAAAATTACCTTTCCAATTATCATTGGAAAGGTAATTTCACTTTTTATTTAAAAATGACAGGCAGAATAAACAATCTCCCTCTTTACGTACACTTCCATAATGCAGATTACAAATATGAAAACCTTCTTGATATAGCCTTGCTAAATTATCGTAGCCTTCGCCAATATCAGTTGTCTTCGGCTTCACTTCTTTACGTTTTTGAGTTTTTTGTTTTTCCTTAATCTGCACTTCTTCAAAGCGGTGTCGCAAATTTTCATTTTCCATTTTTATATGTTGGTTCTCTTCCAACAACTCTGCAAGATGTTGTTTTAATTCTCCCAACTGTTTGTATAAATGTCCAATTTGCTCTTCCATACTAGAAACCGATGCAAAAATATCTTTTTTCTCCACAAGCACCCACCTCATTAATCTGTGGTTTGACTCGAAACGACCCCTTTATTCACTAACTCATCTAACGTATATTCTACTATCCGTTCCTTGTCTACTAGTTCCACTTGAATTAATCTTTCTAAAATATTTAATCCGATAACACGGCCAGTACCATGCGGGGTTTGTATACGTTGATCTAAATCAGGAAGTTGTTCCTTTGCTGCCTCATATTCATCATTCTCATATTTTAAGCAACACATTAAGCGACCACATAAACCAGAGATTTTTGCAGGATTTAATGATAAATTTTGATCCTTTGCCATCTTAATGGATACAGGTTCAAAATCTCCTAAAAAAGTAGAACAACAAAGCATACGACCACATGGACCAATACCACCAAGCATCTTCGCTTCATCACGAACACCAATTTGTCTTAGTTCAATTCTTGTCCTAAAAATTGCCGCTAAGTCCTTCACTAGTTCGCGGAAATCAATCCGACCATCCGCAGTAAAGTAGAAAATAATCTTATTGCGATCGAACGTATACTCTACATCTACAAGTTTCATATCAAGATTATGCTCTACTACCTTTTGCTGACAAACTTGATATGCTTCTTTCGCAGCATGTTTGTTCTCTTCAACAATGGTACGATCATTTTCATTTGCAATACGAATAACCTTTTTTAGCGGTAATACAACGTCGTTTTCATCAACTTGCTTTTTGGTAATAACTACTTTTCCGTACTCAATACCTCTTACTGTTTCTACAATTACAAACTCATTTTCAGAGATATCGAACTGATTCGGATCGAAGTAATACACCTTTCCGGCCTTCTTAAAGCGAACACCTACTACATCATACAAAACGGTCATCCCTCCTGCAACCGCAACACTAACTGTTCGAACACAAGCTGCGCATTTACATTAGCGTTGATTCTATTTTTTGCCTCTAATATATTAAAGAGAGCTGATACAATGCGCTTCTGAGCATAGGAGAAAGATTCAAACATCTCTTTCTGCTCATGAAAAACAAGACGATCTTCTTCTCCAAGTTGAACATATAATAAATCCTTATAAATAAGGAGCAACATATCTAAACCTTGCTGTAATTGTTCTTTCTCTCTAAAGTGTTTCCCCCATTTTTCTTGTACAAAAAAAATAGAGGCTTTATCCTTTTCGAGCGCTTCACATAATTTTATCACTAAAGCTCGTGCTTGTGCAAACCATTCATCACTACATAAAGCTAAAGCTTCATCAAAACTATTCGTGAGTTGCGCAGCAAGTGTCGATAAAGATGCCGTAATACCTTCATCCTGTAATCTTCTAATTAAAGATTCCGTAGGTAACGGTCTAAATGTAACAACTTGACAGCGAGATAAAATCGTATTTAAAATTTGATGACTTTGTTCAGTAAGTAAAATAGCTGTTGTATCACTACTTGGTTCTTCTAAAAATTTTAAAAGTGTATTCGCTGCATTTGCTGTCATACGATCTGCGTGCTCAATAATATATACTTTTTTATTTGCTTCTAATCCTGTTTTTGAAAACTCTTCTTGTAAATCATGAATTTGCTGCTTCTTAATAGATAATCCGTCTGGTTTTACAATATGTAAGTTAGGGTGGTTACCTGAATCAATTCGCTTACAATTTGTACATATGTGACAAGGCTCTACCCCATTCCGCCCAGAACAGAGGAAACTCTTTGCCATTTGAATTGCCGTTGCAAACTTTCCAGTCCCTTTCCCTCCCTCTAACAAGTAAGCGTGGGATATACGCTCTTTTGCAATGCTATTCATCAACATTTTTACACCGATGGGTTGTATAGCAGAAAGCTGCTCCCACGTCTTCGTCATAATGCATACCTCACTTATTTCATTCTTTCCTTCTATTATAACAATTTATCTTCTATAATCTGAACAACTTCTTCTATAAGTTTTTCCATTGGTTGATCAGCATTTACCAATACAATACGATCTGAGAAACGTTCTACAACTTGTAAATATCCTTCACGGACACGTTTATGGAAAGAGATATCTTCCATATCTAATCGATTCACTTCACGTCCTGCATCTTTTTCAATGCGAGCTAAACCAATCTCTGGTTCAATGTCTAGGTAAATCGTTAAACTAGGCATACAGTCCTCTGTTGCGAAACGATTTATTTCAAATACTTTATCCATACCTAATCCTCTTGCATATCCTTGATACGCTAAAGAGCTATCTATAAAACGATCACATAATACAAGGTAGTCCTCGTTAAGTGCCGGCATAACCTTTTCCACCAAATGTTGTCTACGTGCAGCAGCATACAGAAGCGCCTCTGTACGTGCCTCCATCATCGTATATTCTTGTTTATGTAAAATTGTTCTAATATCCTCTGAAATTGCAATGCCACCTGGTTCTCTCGTCGCCATTACCTTTTGTTCTTTTTGTTCAAAGTACGGCAATAAACTTTTAATTAACGTTGTTTTACCCGAACCTTCTGGACCTTCAATTGTTACAAATAATCCCTTCATTCTAAAACCTACTTTCTATATCATACACTTTCATATATTTCGTGCTACCTTGAAAACGAGCGCCTGATTGCTCTAAATACATAATTTGCTCTTTATGTTCTGAAGTAATTCTTTCTCCATACATAATCAATGGAATTCCAGGTGGGTACGGAATTACCATTTCTGCCGCTATCATCCCAACTGCTTCTTCTACAGATACTACTTTTGTTTCATATCCTTCCAGTTGTTTATATGTATACGGTAAAGGAGAAAATTCTCCTTTATAAGTATAACGAATAGATTCCTTCTTGTCTTTCACCTCATAATATTGCAATGCCTCTCGGATCATCTCTATAGCCTTCATATACCCCTTATTTACTTGCAAGGGCAAAATAAATAGGACATTATATGGATCCGCCATTTCTGTATATATACCGACCTTTTCAAATACAGACTGTAATTCGTATCCTGATAACTGACAACGTGTCTGTACAGTAACCTTTAACTCGTCTTGTAATGGATATTGTAAAATAGCTATTTGTGGAATAGAACACAATTCGTCTTTAAATCCCCGTAAAAACTCGACAATTTCATCATGTCCCTTTTCTTTTATACGTGCTATTGTAAAGCGTGCAATATCAAGAGAAGTCATAATTGGATACGATGGACTACTAGATTGTAGCATACTTAAATAGGTAGAAACTTTTTCTTCTTTCACTAAGCGACTATTTATATGTAAATAGGACCCCATTGTCATCGCGGGTAATGTTTTATGTGCAGAATGAACTACAATATCTGCACCATATGCTAATGCTGACTTTGGAAATGCTCCCCCTAAACAAAAATGGGCTCCATGTGCTTCATCTACTAAAACAGGGATTTTATGTGCATGTGCATAAGCGATGCTTGCCTCTAGATCCATCCCCATACCATAATAATTAGGATGCGTTAAAATGAGTGCTTTAGCATTTGGATATTTTTCAATTGCTTCCTTAATAATTTCATCATGAATTCCCACTGGTACATTATAAGCTTCATCAATCCATGGATCTAAAAAAATTGGATTTGCGCCCGCTAATTTTAAACCATTAATAATTGATTTATGACAATTTCTTTGTACAAGAACAATATCATGTTCTCCACAACAAGACAAAATCATTGCTAGGTTCCCTACCGTTGAACCATTAATTAAAAAATAACTTTTGTTCACTCCATATACATCAGCTAATAACTGTTGTGCCTCATCTATACATTCAAACGGACTATGTAAATCATCTAACCCTGACAACTCAGTTACATCGATAGATAGTATATCTTTAAACTCCCCTACAGCTTCCTGAGGGAAGTTTAAACCATTTTTATGACCTGGAACATGAAAGGATAACGGCTCTCTTTCTTTAAACCCTGTTAATGCCTCATATAAAGGTATGCGATTTTGATTCATTTATATCTCTTCCTTATTAGTTCATTCTTCCTCTATTATACAGAACAAAAAAAATAATAGGCATATGCCTATTTAAAAATATGATACTTCTAATTTCCGAAGCTGTTTTAAATAATATATATACTTCGGATCATTTGTCTCCGTATTCACCATATCCTTTTCACATTCATAACATATTAAATTATTATAAACATATATCCCTTCTTTTCTTTCTGTCTCACAAACAATACAAACTTCATTTTGTGCTTTCATAACCTTCCCTCCCTATTTAAATGGACATATTTTATACTTCTATTCCTTAACAATTTACAGAAAAATATACATCCATCTCTTATATAATATGATTAACCCTTGGGCAACGTGTTTGTATTACCATTACTTCTTTTTTCGTACTTTTTGAAAACAGAAAAAAACACAAGTCAAAAGACTTGTGTTTTTAGTTGCTTGGCGACGTCCTACTCTCACAGGGACAAGGTCCCAACTACCATCGGCGCTAGAGAGCTTAACTTCCGTG
>NZ_JASHJA010000026.1:0-51257 GCF_030733445.1 Bacillus sp. MMSF_3353 | reverse complement strand
ATTTCGTAGATATTAACTGGATCAATTTCTACACCTTTATCTGGAATTGTAATTTCATCTTCAACTAATAAGAAAAAACGTTGGTTTCGAAAATTGAAAAGAGATCTTGCTCCAATTTCAAATGATGCCACTTTATATTCACCTCCTTTACAACTTTTTTATCGATTTAAAGTTACCTTCATATGGTATGTCAGATCAATAGATTTGGTTACGGCTTGTACTACGCAAATTACTAAATTAAGAGTCTTACCTATGTCTATCAAGTTAAAATTAAAGGATATCCCCAGAACGATAAGATTTTCGTTCTGGGGATTCCTCACATTCTTGTTCCCATTAAAAAAATGTATTAGACTAAACCTAGTTAATTTAAAAGTGTTCCTTATCCCTCATCTTTCTAATTTATTGAATATTAAAATGTAGACTAATCATGAGGTTTCATATTATAAAATAGTTTTTATTAAAATAAAGTATTAGACTCAATAGTAGCTATGCAATTATTTTACAGTTAATAAGAACAATTCTGAGAAGATGTACGTAATAAAATGGGAGAGGGATAATTTGAATCAAAATAAACCAATAGAAACAGAAGAAAAACTATCCACCATACAAAAAATGAAAAAACAACAAACTAACTGTTTTCTTTTACATTAATAGAAAACTACTGCAAAAGTTATAATTATAGTTTTATGTTTTCATATCCCTTTTGGCATTTATCTTTTAATAAGATGAATGCTTTTTTAGTACATAACAAAAAAATAATCAGAAAAACTGTCACAAAATCCGTTTTTCTGGTTTCTCTATAATATAGGCATCAAATTGAAAGTGAGGTTTAAACTAACATGTTAACAATAGAAAATGAAGAAAGTCCTGCTTCTGATATGAATTTTGAAGATTTATTTAAGCAGTACTATGCTTACGCTTTAAAACAGATCATATGGATTGTTAAAAATCAATCTATCGCTGAAGAGTTAGCACAAGAAGTATTTTTACAATTATATCGTAGCGATTGGAAAGTAATTGAAAACATACCGGGATGGTTGATTAAATCTTCTACCTATGTAGCTTATAACCATTTGCGATCTGAAAAAAGGTATCAAGCGAAGATTGATAAAGAAATACAATACCATGAAGTACAAAATGTTTCATCATTAGACGATGATTGGATAAGAAAAGAAGAGATTACAAAGGTCCAAACAATACTAAATAAAATGAATGATCGAGAACGAACCCTTTTACTAATGAAATTCTCTGGTTTTCAATATAAAGAAATTGCAGAAATACTTCAAACTGAAATATCTTCTATTGGAACATTATTAGTCCGAGCCAAAATGAAATTCCGCAAGATTTATAAACAAATAGAGGAGGCGTAACAAATGAAATGTTATGATATCGGATTTATTCAAACATATATTGATGGAGAACTTTCTCATGATACAAGAAAGGAATTCACAAAGCACCTAGATACATGTGAAGCATGCCAAGATTTATTAGTAGAAATCAGTAAATTAAACAACTGGGAAAACATAATGCTAGATGGAGAATCTTCAAATTCACCACAAGAAATCAAAATTGATGTAGAACAAGCATGGAAAACATTTGAAAGTCGTTCCAAGCTAGACAATGTTTCTAATATAAATCATAAAAAACAACAGAAGAAGGGACTATTTACAAACATGAGTAAAAAATCAAAACGTTTCATTTATACAGCAGTAGCTGCAGGAGCACTTTTCACAACAGCAATGATTCCACAAGTACAAGTGGCGGCTACAAATGTTGCCTCATATTTTTCTGATGCAATTACAAATGATAAAGTTGTAAATGAAGGAATAACAGATGAAAATGGTGTCACACAAGATATGATGAAGAATGGTAAATATATTCCTATTGATGAAAAAATTACAGATCAAGGTATTACTGTACATCTCAAAGAATTATATATATCAGATTTACGTATATCAGTTCATTATAGAATGGAAAAAGCTGACGGAAGTTTAGTACCATTTGAATTTGATACATCAGGATTAGAGCTCGCAAATGATGGTAAAATTAATGGGCAACAAGAGGAAAACCCTGAGATTAAAAATGATGGGAGACTATCATTTATCCATGATTCAGATGATCATCTTCCTTTTGAACTTATGGCAGCAGGTAAAAAATTAAATGATATAGGTATTCGTGATAATGATAGACCCGAAGGTGTTTCTACATTTGTTATAGTTAATGAAGGAAGAGACGAGTTTAAACAGCCCCTTACTTTAGATGTAAATATAAATAGAATTGGAAAAGTAATTGGATCTTGGAAAGGTCAATTTCAAATTGATACTTCACATTTGATAAATAAAACTAATTAAAATGAAAAAAAGAATAGAACAATATGTATCTAATGCTCAGTTTATATGTTTTCTTGTTTTCGTTACATTTATTTCTTATACAGTTTTTACTCTATCTTTTATTTATGATTTAAGTTTATAACCTTAAATCATAAATAAAAGATCATTACAAGAAAAAACTCCCTAAAACAGTAGGAAAATAAATAACCGGTTCCTTAACATATAAGGAATCGGTTATTTTGTATCTAAAATATGTCTAAACGTACAATTTTCTTTTTTTGATATGGTGACCCCATCGCCATCAACTTAAGAAAACAAGTCACCACAAAACGAAATTTTGTGCTAACTTGTGACAAAAAAGCTCATTTTTTCGTTTTGGGGTTATTTTAAAATCTTAGCTTGACGGGCATGTGATGGTACCCCTTTATGCGGTTTCAAAAGGAATATTTATCTGTAGCAATACTAAGTAACTATGATGGATTTGACTTTAAAAAATATGCTAACGAAATAGCAAAAATTGTTTTAGGAAAAGTAAAAAACAATAGAGCTTAGTTTTGCAATGATAAATGCTTTTTTTATTAGATAATTACTTTACCAATAATCGAGATGTTTGCGGATACATTTATTTTTGGGATACATAATTATATTTAGAGAATACCCAGTTGCAGTATTTGAGTTTTTAATAAGAAGGGATGCGAAGGAATGAACTCACAGAGACAAGGCTATGCAGGCTGGTGGCAAGGTGGACACGGTGGTTGGCCGGGTGGACACGGTGGTTGGCAAGGCGGACACGGTGGTTGGCAAGGCGGACATGGTGGTTGGCAAGGTGGACATGGGTATTAAAAAGATGCTATAAAATCATCTTTTATACAAGGTTTGTACATTTAGTTTCTTATTAGATTATATATTTTTTAAAAGCACTCTTTGAAAAGGAGTGTTTTTTTATTTTCCTTTGATTTAATTAAATCAAAGAAGTATCTTGTACTCCCTGTTTAACTTTTTCTAAATAGAAGTTTTCTATAAGACAATGAACTTGTCTTCCAAACAAATCGTTATTGTAACGCTTTTATCAAAGAAAAGTTCTTGTGACATTATTTTTATATTCGAAAATATTAATAATATATTGTGTGAAATTTTTGATGATTTAGGTTTAACATCTTTGATATAGGTGTATCACATATTGCATAACAACTAAATAAAGAAATAAAAAATTTAAAGGAGGAAAGATACCATGCACAAGAGTGAAAGGAAACCAATGGTTCATGAATATCAAAATTGATGCTATCCGTACGGACGATGCTACATTGGCAAGGGCCCGCGGATGGGTCGTATCACAGGCAGTTGCAATCCTTACCTACTACACGCCGCAAAACAATCCAATTTTGTACAATGAGGCGAAACCCTGGCTAGACCTAGTGCTAGTTCAAAAGTAATTCAGTGATTTTAAGAGTGAAACATATCTCAGTTATTCATATTCAACGGGCTTATTCAGAAAGCGAGAGAACCATAAAAACCGTTATCCTTTCAAGTATTTCACTGAAAGAATAACGGTTTTTTCATTTTTGGGGAAATTCGTCTCCTTAACTTGATGGGCATGTGGTGCTACCCCATCGCTATCAAGCAAAGGTTTTGAAATACCCCCTAAATAAAAATTTTCTTTATCTACAGGTGATTCCTTTGAAAAGTCTGCTTATTTTTTCTTAAGCTAATGAGGTATGTGGTGGTATTTCGCTATTTAGATATGCAATTAGGCATATTCTATTTATTTTAATTTCTTCTATGATAATATATAATCTGTATATTATCATATTAAATAAATAATGGGAATGATTAATGAAGAAACAGTCTCAATATATGTATCATTTAATTATTAGCATACTATCACTTTTAGCTATACTATTTTTGTTTTTTGGAAACTATAAAAGTACTATTTTTAAGTACTCATTTATCTTTATATGTTTAATTAATATGATAATAAATTTCCTTTCTTATTATAAAAAAAGAAATAATTAGTTCTCCATAAAATGAAAAAATACGCTATTCTTTCTGTAGAATCATAGGAAAGGATGGCGTTTTTTATGTCTGTTTCTGTGTCTGATGAATTACAACTATTTGCTCAAGAGATTCAAAGGTTTTTATCTCCAAATACCTTACGGAATCTTGCTAGAGATGTTGGTTTCGTTATGGGGGTACTTTAAAATCTTAGCTTGATAGACATGCGATAAGACCCCCAATTAAATATAAAAAAGAGCACTGATTTTTAGTGCTCTTTTTGTAAGCATTAAATAATGAAATTTGAAATATTCTTTAGAATAGCGAATAATTCAAATCTGTTTATTTTTAAGATTAATCAATACAGCAATACTTATGCATTTATTATATTTAAAAGGGCTATTTTATTGAAAGCAAATAATAGATAATTCTACTTTACCAATAAGGTTTACTTCTCCTTTTTCAACATCAGCATATATTATCTTCGGTAACCTCAATAATTTCACTCAATTGAATTTGGATCGTTGCTAATTTCCATGTAATTAGTAATTTTTTACATGAATACTTAGCGCGATATAAAAACCTTCCATATTTAAATGGAATTCCCTCTATCCGATTATATAAATCTATACAATTAAGAAAAACTATTCGAACTTTTAAATTCCAATTACAAGTAACGAGGTATTCTTCGAAAAAGAAGATAAAGATAGCTTTGAGTGTAGAGAGAAACTGTAATAAAAGTAAGATAGGGCAAAGACTAGTATTGAAAAATATAAAAGATGGAAGTAGCATAGGGGATTTACGCATAAAGTAAAATTGATGGTAAAGTTAACAAAATTTTCAATTAAGTCAGATAAAAGGGTGGTGTTTTTAACTTATAATAATGTTAATACAATGAAAATACGGCTGCGAATTAGTTGTTTTAAAAATCAAATTTAGATGGGAAGAGGATAATGAAGACCAGAGATAGTTATAAAATTATTGTAATTGGTGCTGGGACTGCAGGAATATCTTCTACTGCACATTTGTTACGAAATGTACCCCTATTGAAAGAAGATATAGCAATTATTGATCCATCAAAAAAACATTATTTCCAACCACTATGGAGTTTAGTGGGGGGAGGAATTGTTTCAAAGGAAAGTACGATGCGTGATCAAGAAGTGCTTATTCCAAAAGGTGCAACGTGGATTCCTAAAAGTGTTGTTAAGTTGTTTCCGGATGAAAATAAGCTGCTTTTAGATGATGGACTGCTGCTTGAGTATGAAATTCTTATTGTAGCAGCCGGTATACAAATAAATTGGAACGGCATTAAAGGCTTAAAGGAATCTATTGGGACTAATGGGGTTTGTAGCAATTACTCTTATAAATATGTTGATTCTACTTGGAGAGAAATTGAAAAATTTAAAGGAGGAAATGCAGTTTTTACCCACCCAAACACTCCTATTAAATGCGGTGGTGCTCCACAAAAGATTATGTATTTAGCAGAAGAGTATTTTTCTAATAGCGGTGTAAGAAACAAAAGTGAAGTAATGTTTTATACGGCGAACGCTAATATATTTCAGGTTCCACGTTATGCTAATACATTAGAACAAGTACTAGAAAGAAAGCAAATTATAACGAATTATAATAAAAACTTAGTAGAAATTATTGCCGAAAAAAGAGAAGCAATTTTTGAAGATACGCAAACACTGAAAAGAGAAACTGTACCATACAGTATGATCCATGTTGTTCCACCAATGGGGCCACCTAATTTTATTAAAGAGAGTGAGATAAGTGATTCTCAGGGGTGGGTAGATATAAGCCCTTATACTTTGCAGCATATACAGTATAAGAATATTTTCGGACTTGGAGATTGTACCAATTTACCCACCTCTAAAACTGGAGCGGCAATTCGAAAACAAATACCTGTCTTAAAACAAAATATTATGGACGTACTTAACGGAAGAGACTTGCATGCTAAATATGATGGATATACATCCTGCCCGATTGTTACAGGTTATAAAAGTCTTATACTCGCTGAATTTAACTATGAACATGAGCCTCAAGAAACATTTCCGTTTAATCAAGCGAAAGAACGATATAGTATGTTTTTACTTAAAAGATATATGTTGCCCTATATGTATTGGAATTTTATGTTGAAAGGGATGCTATAGGAGAAGATAGAAAGCAGTTATACAAATTGAAAAGTAATTTGAAATAACTATTTGGAGGGAATAGCTATGCTTTTAAAATATTTTTATGATGAAAAATTAGCACATGCTTCCTATTTGGTCGGTTGTCAGAAGGAAGGCGTAGCAATTGTAATTGATCCAGATCGCTATATAGAACAATATATAGAATTTGCTAAGAAAGAGGGAATGGAAGTAATTGCTGCGGCTGAAACTCACATTCATGCAGATTTTCTTTCTGGGTCTAGAGAACTTTCTAATCTTTATCATGCAAAGTTATATGTATCTGATGAAGGAAATTGTGATTGGAAATATCAATATCTTAACGAAGGTCGATACAAATTGGTTAGAGAGGGCACAGAGTTTAAAATAGGTCATATAAAATTTAATGTAATTCACACCCCAGGGCATACGCCTGAAAGTATTTCTTTTTTAGTAACTGATACAAGTCAAAATAATTATACGAATGATAAGCCAATGGGAATATTCACAGGTGATTTTATATTTGTAGGAGATATAGGAAGACCGGATTTATTAGAAACTGCTGTAGGTATGAAAAATACTGCAAAAATAGGAGCGAAACAATTATTTAATTCTATACAAAAAATAAAAATACTCCCTGATTATTTGCAAATATGGCCATCACATGGTGCAGGAAGCGCATGTGGAAAAGCATTAGGAGCAATTCCAACTTCTACATTAGGTTATGAAAAGATGTTCAATTGGGCATTTCAGTGTAATGAAGAAAGTGATTTTGTATCGACTTTATTGAGGGGACAACCAGAGCCTCCAAAGTATTTTTCATTAATGAAGAATTTAAATAAGTCTGGTCCTCCAATTCGTAAGAAGAGAGAAGTTATTGCTATTGATACAGTAGAAAAACTTCAAGAAGTTATGAGGAGTGTTCAGCAAATAGTTGATATAAGGGATGTAGAGAGTTTTGCTTCTGGTCACATCGAGAAATCAATTAACATACCTTATAACAATTCCTTTACAACTTGGTGTGGATGGTTACTAGATTATAAAACAGAAACTTTAATCATTCTAGATGAGGAAAAGGTTAGAGTGGAGGAAGTTATTAGAGACTTTGAATCTATTGGGCTAGATAATATTATTGCTTTTGTACCTGTAAAGGTAATACAAAGATTTAATAGATTAGAAAGTTACAAAGAAGACACATCAATCGAATTATATCCGCATATAAAAAGTGGAAGTGTTAAGGTAATCGACGTGCGTAGTAAAAAAGAGTGGGAGGAAGGACATCTTCATGATGCAATACATATCCCTTTAGGAAATCTATTTAAGCAGCTAGATTGTATACCAAAAGATTGCCCAATAGTTTTACAATGTCGAACCGGATTGCGTTCCGCTATAGCAGCTAGTATTTTACAAAGAGCAGGTATAAAGGGAGTAGTGAATTTAAAGGGAGGATTTCTTGCATGGAAAAAAGAAGAGCTTCCTTATATAACATGTAATCGCAATGTGTAGGGAAATAATTTTTATTAATTTATCCGATAAGGAAAATTGCGGATTACATAGGGGTATATCTATATATAGGAGCAATACAGTTAGATAGTGTATTAAAATAGGAGAAATAGATGATTTATTCTATAGACCTGAATTTATTCAGAATTATGCTGATGAGCAAATAGATATAGTTTTATCAGGACACGCTCATGGTGGACAATTTAGGTTACCATTTATCAGCAAATTAGTGGCTCCAAATCAAGGTGTTTTACCTAAATATACAACCAGTTTATATGAAAAACAAAATACGTCTATGGTAGTAAGTATAGGATTAGGCAATAGTATCATTCCGCAAAGAATTTTTAATAGGCCAGAACTTGTAGTCGTACAGTTAAATTGAACTGTACGACTTTTTGTACAGAAAAAATAGGCCATATGCATTTTATACAAGTTAACATTACAGTTTTGTTAAAAATTTTCTACGTTACATAAAGTAACAAAATTTGACCCGGAGAGTTTGTTATAGTGTAAATAATCAAAAAACTTAAAAATTAGTCGAGTGAAAAGTGTGATAAGCAATTCAGTAAAAAACTTAAAGGGGTGTATACATGCATAAAGAATATGAAATTGAAGAGTATACGGCGATTGAGGAACAAATACATTATTATTGTAAATGTTTATTAGTAAGTCATCCTGATCAAATTATAAAGTATTTAGAAAAAAGGTTAGAAAAATATGCAGAAACATTACAATATGCACATTTATATCCTGATACAGTTATTTTACCGTTACAGCAATTAGTTATCGAATATTCTTTAGATGTTGCTAGAATTAGAAAATATATGAATTTAAAAACGTAAAATGAAATATATAATTTAAATGAAACAGAGTCGACTTTAAGAAATGAAATTCTAATGTCGACTCTGTTTCATTGTTTAAGATTGAAAATACATACTAATCAATGAAGTTTGACATATAATTACGCAAGAGTAAAATGAAAGTGAGTACTCACTCATTTTGAAAAGGGGGAAGAATACATGCAGCAACCTGCTATTATTTTACGAACCGTGTCAAAAAGTTTTTGGAAAAAAGAAGTTTTACACAATCTTTCATTGCAAGTTGAAAAAGCAGAGATATTTGGTTTAGTTGGGCCTTCAGGTTCAGGGAAAACGACTCTTATTAAATTGATTGCAGGTATTAATGAGGCAACGAAAGGTGAAGTGCTTGTATACAACACGAACATGCCTAATTTAAATGAAATGAAAAGAATTGGTTATATGGCTCAGGCTGATGCATTATATGAAGAACTATCAGCATATGAAAATGCAGATTTTATTGCAACGATGTATGGATTAAAAGGAAAACATAAAAAAGAAAGAATCGAAGAGGTTTTTGACCTTGTACAATTATCAAAACATATAAGACAGCAAGTGCAGCATTTTTCAGGTGGGATGAAGAAGCGTTTATCATTAGCGATAGCACTCCTTCATGAACCTGAAATATTAATTTTAGATGAGCCAACAGTGGGGATAGATCCACTTCTTAGAAAAACAATCTGGGAAAAATTTTATGATTTGAAAAAGAAAGGCACAACTATTATTGTAACGACGCACATTATGGATGAAGCTGAGTTTTGTGAGCGTTTAGGGTTGATTAGAGAAGGAAAGCTAGTTGCGACTGGAACACCTGAAGAATTGAAAAAACGGGTATCATCAGGACGGATTGAAGATGTCTTTTTGTTGGAAGAGGTGGCCCTATCATGAGAGTTACTGGTGTAATCATTCGTATTATTCGCCAATTTTTTCGAGATAAACGTTCGTTAGCGATGATGTTTGGGGCACCAATGTTATTACTTTGGTTATTGTCTCTAGTGTTTACACAAAAAGACTATGTACCGCATATTGCTGTAGTTGATGTGCCTGCTCCTATTGTAAAAACAATGAAAACTCAAGAAGCCTCAATTTATGAATATGGCAAAGAGAAAGCAATTTCAGAGTTAGAACAGCAAAAGGTAGATGCAGTAATTTATTTAGAGAATGGGAAAATGAATGTTTTATTAGAAGGAAGTGATTCATCAAAAAATCGTGCTGTACTTCAAGTTTTACAAAAGAGTTCAGAAAAGAATGATGTATCAGTTATGAAGCCTGAAGTAAATTACTTACATGGCTCTAAAGACTTTACAATGTTTGATGGGCTTGGCCCCGTATTGATTGGTTTCTTTACATTTTTCTTTGTATTTATATTATCTGGAGTTTCTTTTGTTAGAGAACGTTTAAGTGGTACATTAGAGAGGTTATTGTCCACTCCAGTGAGAAGATGGGAAATAGTTGTAGGATATATTATTGGTTTTGGAATCTTTGCATTTATACAATCAATTATAATCGTGAATTTTTCAGTTTATATTTTAGACTTGTATGTAGCTGGCTCCATATGGCTAACGCTACTTATTACATGTATGCTTTCTTTAACAGCACTAACTTTAGGGACATTTTTATCAGCATACGCAAATAATGAATTTCAAATGATTCAATTTATACCGCTTGTCATTGTGCCACAAATTTTCTTTTCTGGGTTGTTTCCAATTGAATCTATGAATAAGTGGCTACAAATGTTAGGGAAATTATTTCCGCTCACATATGGAGCTGACGCAATGAGACAAGTGATGATTCGAAATCAAGGATTTACAGAGATTGCGTTAGATCTAACTGTATTACTACTTTTTTCTCTATTATTTGCAATAGGGAATGTATTTGCATTAAAGAAACATCGGAAAATATAATGATGATACAAAGGGGTATTATAGATGAAGAAGGATTGGTTGGATGAATTAATTGCCGCAACTAATACGGATAAACGAAATGAACGTCAAATGCGTATTTTAGAGGCAGCTGTTGATATGTTTGGAGAAAAAGGATATGCATCAACTTCTACAAGTGAAATTGCAAAGCGTGCTGGTGTAGCGGAAGGAACAATCTTCCGCTACTATAAAACGAAAAAAGATTTATTGTTAGCAGTCGTCATGCCGACATTAACAAAGTTTGCTGCACCATTTTTCGTACAAGCCTTTGCAAAGGAAATATTTAAATCGAAGTATGAATCATATGAGGGACTTTTACGAGTTGTCATTCATAATAGATTTGAATTTGCTCAAAAGCACTTTCCTATGATTAAAATATTAATTCAAGAAGTACCATTTCAACCAGAGCTAAAAAATGAAATACAACAATTAGTAGAAACGGAACTGTTTTCACATTTCAAAAAGTTGATTGTGAAGTTTCAAGATAAAGGAGAAATTATTGAGATACCACCATCTTCTGTATTACGTCTTACTTTATCAGCTGTATTAGGTTTACTATTAACACGATTTTTATTATTGCCTGAAGAAAAATGGGATGATGAAGTGGAAATTGAAAATACGATTCAATTTATATTGTATGGATTAACGCCACGAATCTAACTATAACAACATTTTAGGGGTTTGATTTTTGGTATTTAAATAAATGTAATTTAATAGGTTTAATCATAAGTAAAAATATGTTGATGTGTGAATTACATATACTATTTTTAAGCAAATAATAAATCGCCTTTAAAAAGGCGATTTATATTCATTATACAATTTTGATAAATAAGTACTTGTTTACGAAAAACATTCTAGATTAACGTACTTCTTTGTCTCTTCTTCTAAGACCTAATAATCCTGCTAGACCTAATAAACCCAGCCAAGCCCAATTATTATTTCTATCATGATTATTATTTAAATCATTTGTCGTATTTACATTTCGAGTTCTCACATCATTATTAACTCTGTTCAAGTTATTATCATTAACTCTGTTCAAGTTATTATCATTAACTCTGTTCAAGTTATTGTCATTAACTCGAGTTGACATATCAGTGTTATTAACTCTATTCATATGATTTCCATCGTATTCAGCTTGGGCAGATGTGCCTAAAAATATAATAGATAGTGCTAAAACACTTAAAATAGATGATAATTTTTTCTTCATAAATTTCCCCTCCTTTCTTATGTATTAATTTCTCCATTGCTTTTGTACATTATTCGTATCACAGTATCTAAATCATAAAGTTAAAATTATTAGAACTATCTTTAATCTCCATTATTAAAAGGACAGGTAAATACAACGAAGCGGTTAACAAAAGTTAACCGCTTACGCCATGTTATGCTTGATCAGATTGAAGAACATGTAAAGGAGGAGGAATAATCCAGCCTTTTTTCTTATTTAACCGTAGTAAGGTAGCACCTGCTTGTGCCTTTTTCATATGGAATTGTCCAAACATCATTCCTACGTCTTCTCGAAGTGATTGTCCCATCGCTTGGCTACATGCTACTAGTCCAGCAGCAAGATCCATAGAAACTTTAGCTGCAATTTCTGCGTCATTAATACGAGCACCAGGAGGGATTGTTTCAATAGATGCAACTGGACGCTCTGGAGGTGCCGGTGGTAATGCCACACCGTTTGATTTTAACAAGTTTTTTAGTTCTTCAACTTCTGATTGGATATCATTTTCTATAAGATTTTCTAAAAACTTTTTTAAGTCCTCGTCTCCAGAATGATTGACAAGAACTTGGTAACCAGCAATTGCACCTTGTGCCCCTGCAAGATAACTCCAAATTGCAAAGACTTCTCCGTAATGCATTGGTTCATTTTGGGGATTACCACTTAATACTCCCATTTTAATATGCCTCCTTAAAATGAATGGATTTTTTGAAATATTTTTTACCAAAGAAAAAATGCTTCTGAAAATGTTCCGTAATAAAGAAAGTAGGTTTCTAAAATTCATTTGGAACACCCTAACTACAAGTAATACTTTCTCAGTCTATAATGTACAAATATAAAGAATATATTCCAAATAACTTGGGATTAAAATTCGTATTAAGACTTATTTTAATTTAAATGTAAAGAGGAGAGGAAAGAATCTGTAACTATGCTAGTAAAGATGGATTGTGTTTAGACAAAAATGTATTAACAAGTTTGTACAAGAACTTGTTAATACATATACGAAATAGATTTGAATTGCAGTTGATATGGCATTGAATTTATAGTTATTATAAAAATAATCAATATAAACAGACTTTGCTTAAGATACTAATATCAGTACAATTTAGATTGTATGGATTGATACCATGGAGGTAATGAAATGCGGCAATTTGCAAAACCAACAATAGTTGTAAGTAAATGTTTAGAATTTGATGCCTGTCGTTATAATGCAGAGATGATACCAGATGTAACAATACGAAATTTGCAGCCATTTGTTACATTTATACCTGTTTGTCCAGAAGTCGAGATCGGATTGGGGACTCCTCGTGAAACGATACGAATTGTAGAAGAAAATGGTGTGAATAGGCTTGTACAGCCGTCGACACGAGAAGATGTAACTGAAAAAATGGAGCAATTTTCATATGTCTTTTTACAAACGGTATCTGATGTGGATGGTTTTATTTTAAAGAATCGTTCGCCGAGTTGTGGTACGCGTGATGTGAAAATTTATTCTGGTTTTGAAAAAGCACCAGCAAAAGGAAAGGGATCTGGCTTATTTGGCGGAGCAGTAATAAAAAATTTTTCGCATCTTCCAATTGAAGAAGAGGGTAGATTGTCGAATTTTATTATTAGAGAACATTTCTTTACAAGGCTGTTTACAATCGCGCATTACAAAATGATTAAACATACTAAAAACATAAAAGAACTCGTATCATTTCAATCAGACTATAAGTATTTATTTATGGCATATAATCAGGTAAAACAAAAGGAATTGGGGCGTATTATTGCAAACCAAAAAAATGAAACGATTGAAGTGGTATTTGAAAACTATGAGAAGACTTTATATGAATTATTTATGCGCACACCCCGCTATACATCGAATGTAAATGTATGTGAGCATATTTTTGGATATTTTAAAACTAAGCTGAAAAAACAAGAAAAAGATCATTTTTTAGATTTGATACAAAAGTATATAGAAAAGAAAGTCCCGCTTAGTAGCTTACTTGCAATTTTAAAATCATGGGCCATTCGATTTGACGAAAAGTATTTATTAAGACAAACATATTTTGAACCTTACCCTGAAGCTTTAGTAGAAATTTCTGATTCGGGAAAAGGTAGAGATTATTAAACAATAAATTACATAATTCGACAAGAAAACTCCTATGTTGTTGTAGAACAATGTAGGAATTTTTTTGTGCATTAGTACAGAATCTGTTTTAAAATTAAGTTATGACAGAATTATAGCAATTGTCTAACTAATATTCGTGTCTTTTAATTCGTAATGTTTGTAGTAGAAACTCGCACGCTGTCGAAACTCAATATTCGATAAGGGGTGTGTAGCGGAATGGAATTTACTCTAACTCGCGAAAAACAAATGATTAAAGAAATGGTACGTGACTTTGCTGAAAAGGAAATCGCACCGAAAGCTGTATATTATGACAAAACTGCGGAATTTCCATATGAAACATTTCAAAAAATGGGCGAACTAGGATTATTAGGAATCCCATTCCCTGAAGAGTATGGAGGTTCAGGTGGCGATACTGTATCGTACGCGTTAGCAGTTGAAGAAATTGGTCGTGCTTGTGGTGGGACAGGATTAAGTTACGCTGCAACAATTTCTTTAGGTGCTTCTCCAATTTATTATTTCGGTACAGAAGAACAAAAACAGAAATATTTAATTCCAATGGCATCAGGTAAAACTTTAGGTGCTTTCGGATTAACTGAGCCGAATGCTGGATCTGATGCAGGTGGTACACAAACGAAAGCTGTATTAGATGGAGACGAGTATGTTATTAGTGGTGAAAAGTGTTGGATTACAAATGCAGAGTATGCAAATACAATTATTGTAACCGCTATCAACGGTGTTGAAGATAATGGTAGAAAGCGTATTTCGGCATTTATCGTACCGACTACAAGTGAAGGATTAACGATTTCAAGTCCTTACGATAAGATGGGTGTTCGTGCTTCTAATACATGTGAAATCGTACTTGATGGTGTACGTGTACCGAAAGAAAATATTCTTGGTGATGTAAATAAAGGATTTAAACAATTCTTATATACACTTGATGGAGGACGTATTTCAATCGCAGCATTAGCAGTAGGTATTGCACAATCTGCATTTGAACGTGCGCTGCAATATGCGAAAGAACGTCAACAATTTGGAAAGTCAATCTCTAATTTCCAAGCGATTCAATTTAAATTAGCTGATATGGCGACTGAAGTAGAACTTGCACGTAATTTAGTACATAAAGCGGCTTGGTTAAAAGATAATGATAAACCTTTCGGTAAAGAAGCGGCTATGGCAAAGTTATTTGCATCTGAGGCTGCTAGTCGTATTGCAAATCAAGCGGTACAAATTCACGGTGGATACGGCTATATGCGTGAATATGAAGTGGAACGACATATTCGTGATGCAAAACTATTAGAAATTGGTGAAGGAACTTCTGAAATTCAACGTCTCGTAATTGCAAGACATTTAGGATGTAGATAAAAAGGAGGAATCACTATGTTTCAAAAAATATTAATTGCTAATCGCGGGGAAATCGCAGTTCGTATTATGAAAACTTGTCAAAAACTTGGCATTCGCACTGTTGCTATTTATTCTGAGGCTGATGAAAATGCCCTACATGTAAAAATGGCAAATGAAGCTTACTTAGTAGGTGGACCGCGTGTCCAAGAAAGCTATTTAAACCTTGAAAAAATTATTGAAATAGCTAAGAAGACAAATGCTGAAGCAATCCATCCGGGATATGGATTATTATCAGAGAATCCATCTTTTCCGGTTCGCTGTAGAGAAGAAGGAATTGTATTTATCGGTCCATCTGAAGAAATTATTACGAAGATGGGAAGTAAAATCGAATCTCGTATTGCAATGCAAGCTGCAGATGTCCCAGTAGTTCCAGGTATTACTACAAATATTGAAACTGCTGAAGAAGCAATTGAAATTGCAAAACAAATTGGTTATCCATTAATGCTGAAGGCATCCGCAGGCGGCGGAGGCATTGGAATGCAGTTGATGGAAACTGAGCAAACGCTCACCAAAGCATTTGAAAGTAACAAAACAAGAGCACAAAACTTCTTCGGTAACGGAGAAATGTATTTAGAGCGCTATATTGCAGATGCACATCATATTGAAATTCAGCTTTTAGCAGATACACATGGTAACACAGTGTATTTATGGGAGCGTGAATGTTCCGTGCAGCGCCGAAATCAAAAAGTAATTGAAGAAGCACCTTCACCATTTTTAGATGAAGGTACGCGAAAAGCGATGGGGGAAGTTGCTGTACAAGCTGCCAAAGCTCTAGGCTATACAAATGCAGGTACAGTTGAGTTTCTTGTAGATGATCAGAAGAACTTTTATTTCTTAGAGATGAATACGAGATTACAAGTAGAGCATCCAGTTACAGAAGAAATTACAGGTTTAGATCTTGTAGAACAACAACTTCTAATTGCATACGGTGAGAAACTATCATTTACACAAGATGATGTAAAACGTAGTGGTCATGCCATTGAGGCACGTATTTATGCAGAGGATCCGAAAACTTTCTTCCCATCACCTGGAAAGATTACAGATTTAACGCTTCCATCAAATGTACGTATTGATCACTTTTTGGAGAATCAAGTCACGATTACACCTTTCTACGATCCAATGATTGCGAAAGTCATTGCTCATGGTGAAACTCGTGAAGAAGCAATTTCAAAATTACATGATGCTTTAGAAGAGTTAAAAGTAGAAGGTATTAAAACGAACACGCCAATGTTACTTCAAGTATTGGAAGACGATGTGTTCAAAAGTGGTATTTATACAACAGGTTTTGTAACGAAACAACTTGTTAAAAAATAAGGTTTAACAATATTAAGGGGGAAAAAATGATGACGAAGGTATATGCATCGATGGCAGGAAATGTATGGAAGATTGTTGTAGGAGTAGGAGATACAGTAGAGGAAGAGCAGGATGTCGTCATTTTAGAATCTATGAAAATGGAAATTCCAATCATTTCAGAAGAAGCTGGCACAGTTATGAAAATTAATGTGCAAGAAGGCGATTTTGTAAATGAAGGAGATGTATTACTAGAAATTGAATAGGGAGATATAGGGGGAAGCGAATTGAAACTACCTAATTTTGCTGTCATTAAAGAAGTCGGGCCACGTGATGGCTTACAAAATGAAAAAAAGATTGTTGGCACAAAAGATAAAGTAAAATGGATTCAACTACTTACAGAGGCGGGATTATCGTACGTTGAAGTTTCCTCATTCGTTCACCCTAAATGGGTCCCTGCATTAGCAGATGCAAATGATGTGTTTTCTGAGCTGAAAAGGGATCCCAATGTTACTTATGCAGCGCTTGTTCCAAATCAAAATGGTTTGGAACGAGCTTTTTTGCAAAATGTAGATGAGGTGAATGTTTTTTTATCAGCAAGTGAATCTCATAATAAAAGTAATATTAATAAATCAATTAAAGAAGCATTAGTTGTAATTGAAGATATAACAAAACAGGCATTATTCGAAGGAAAAAAGGTAAGAGGCTATGTTTCTACTGTATTTGGATGTCCTTATGAAGGGGATATAAGTGCCACAGCAGTTGACGAATTATGTAATCAACTATTTTCATACGGCATTTATGAAGTATCTCTTGGTGACACGATTGGTGTAGCGAATCCACTACAAGTAGAGCGAGTATTAGAACATTTATTAAAGAAATATGATGCTTCGCAGTTTGCAATGCACTTCCATAATACGTATGGAATGGCTCTGGCGAATGTAGTTAAGTCATTAGAATATGGTATTACAACATTTGATAGTTCTTGTGGTGGTCTTGGGGGCTGTCCATATGCACCAGGAGCATCAGGCAATGTTGCAACCGATGACTTAGTTCATATGCTTCATAAGTTAGGGGTCCAAACGAATATTGATGAAGAGAAGTTATTGAAAGCGAGTCAATTCATTCAAAGTAAATTAAATATCCAATTACCGAGTCATGTGTATAGAGCGCTTCAACATAAAACGATAAGTAGGTGAGAAGATGCTACAATTACAAAACATTTCAGTTGATTATGTAACACCTCACGTTGTAAAGATTTCATTATATCGTGAAAGACAAGCAAACTCATTATCTTTAGCGTTATTAGAAGAGTTACAAAACATATTAACTCAAATAAGTGAAGAGTCCAATACTCGTGTAGTTATTTTAACAGGTGCTGGTGAAAAAGCGTTTTGTGCTGGTGCTGATTTAAAAGAACGTGCTGGTATGAATGAGGAACAAGTTCGCCATGCTGTTAGTATGATTCGCACTACTATGGAGATGGTTGAACAATTACCACAGCCAGTTATTGCTGCTATAAACGGAATCGCCCTTGGTGGTGGTACGGAATTAAGTTTAGCTTGTGATTTTAGAATTGCGGCTAAATCTGCAAGTCTTGGTCTTACTGAAACTACACTTGCAATTATACCAGGAGCAGGTGGTACGCAGCGTTTACCAAGATTAATTGGTGTTGGTAGAGCGAAAGAATTAATTTATACAGGCAGACGTATTTCAGCGCAAGAAGCAAAAGAATATGGTTTAGTAGAATTTGTTGTACCAGCTCATTTACTTGAAGAGAAAGCGATTGAAATAGCAGAGAAAATTGCTAGTAATGGTCCTATTGCTGTTCGATTAGCAAAAGAAGCAATTTCAAACGGTATTCAAGTTGATTTACATACCGGATTACAAATGGAAAAACAAGCGTATGAAGGTGTAATCCATACGAAAGATAGATTAGAAGGATTACAAGCATTCAAGGAAAAACGCACACCAATGTATAAGGGGGAGTAAATATGTTAGACCAAAAACAACAATCGAATACATTTGAAGAACGAGTTGAAGCGATTAAACAAGGCGGCGCACCAAAGTATCATGAACAAAACAAAGCAAAAGGAAAACTATTCGTTCGAGATCGCTTAGCTCTTTTATTTGATAATGGTGAATATGTAGAAGATGCATTATTTGCAAATTGTGAACAAACAGGATTACCTGCTGATGGTGTTATAACGGCAACGGGTAAAATACATGGTCGTACTGCATGCGTAATGGCAAATGATTCAACGGTAAAGGCTGGATCATGGGGCGCACGTACAGTTGAAAAGATTTTACGTATTCAAGAAACGGCAGAAAAATTACGTGTTCCGTTATTTTATTTAGTTGACTCTGCTGGAGCGCGTATTACAGATCAAGTAGAAATGTTCCCAGGGCGCCGCGGTGCAGGAAGAATCTTCTACAATCAAGTGAAATTATCAGGTAAAGTTCCTCAAGTATGCTTATTATTTGGACCTTCGGCAGCTGGTGGCGCATATATTCCAGCCTTTTGTGACATTGTTATGATGGTAGAAGGAAATGCATCTATGTACTTAGGTTCTCCTCGTATGGCGGAGATGGTTATCGGCGAGAAGGTAACTTTAGAGGAGATGGGTGGAGCTCGTATGCATTGCTCTGTATCAGGATGCGGAGATGTTTTATGTAAAACAGAAGAAGACGCGATTACACAAGCAAGACAATACATTTCATATTTTCCAAACAACTACTTAGAGAAGACTCCATTGGTTACACCTCAAGAACCGAAACAATTCGAAAAAACGTTAGAACAAATCATTCCAGAAAATCAAAATGCTCCTTTCAATATGAAAGATCTCATTAATAGAGTTATTGATGAAGGTTCTTTCTATGAAGTGAAAAAATTATTTGCTCAAGAACTAATTACAGGCTTGGCACGTATTGATGGTAAGCCAGTTGGTATTATTGCAAATCAACCGCGTATGAAAGGCGGCGTATTATTCCACGATTCAGCGGATAAAGCAGCGAAGTTTATTAATTTATGTGATGCATATCATATTCCATTGTTATTCCTTGCAGATGTACCTGGATTTATGATTGGTACAAAAGTAGAGCGTGCTGGTATTATTCGTCATGGTGCAAAGATGATTTCTGCAATGAGTGAAGCAACTGTACCGAAAATTTCTATCGTTGTTCGTAAAGCATACGGTGCTGGTTTATATGCAATGGCAGGTCCAGCCTTTGAACCAGATTGCTGCCTAGCATTACCGACAGCTTCTATTGCAGTAATGGGTCCAGAAGCGGCAGTCAATGCTGTATATGCAAATAAGATTGCAGCTTTACCAGAAGAAGAGCGTGATAGCTTCATTGCTGAAAAACGCGAAGAGTATAAGAAAGATATTGATATTTACCATTTGGCATCAGAGATGGTTATTGATGGTATTGTTCATCCAAACAATTTAAGAGAAGAGTTAAAAGGACGATTCGAAATGTATATGAGTAAATATCAAGTATTTACAGATCGTAAACATCCTGTTTATCCAGTTTAAAGCCCTATTTAGGGCTTTCTTGCTCAAAAAGTCAAGGAGGGGAAAACATTGAAACAAGCAGTTTGGTTTCCAACAGAAGAATATAAAGAAAAAACGCGTTTATATGGTTGGATGAAATCATTGGGCTATGAAGATTATGAAACGTTTTATAATAAATCTATTGAAGAAACAGCATGGTTTTGGGGAGAAGCTGAGAAAGCGGTTGGCTATCAATGGATGAAGCCTTATACAGAAGTGCTAGATTTAGAAAATGGTACACCGTTTGCACAGTGGTATAATGGTGGAACATGTAACGTTGTAGAATCAGTTTTATCACGCTGGCTTGCGGATGATGAAACAAGAATGCAACCAGCACTACAGTATGAGGGAGAAAATGGAACTTCAAAATCATTTACATATGAAGATCTTGACAACTGGGTAAGTCGCGTTGCAAACGGTTTGAAACATGCGGGTATTGAAAAAGGTGACCGTGTAACAATTTATATGCCGATGATTCCAGAAACAGTTGTTGCAATGCTAGCTGTTATGAAAATCGGAGCAATTATTTCACCAATATTCTCAGGATTTGCGTCTGATGCAGTCATGACTCGTGTACAAGCGGCAGGGTCAAAAATGATTATTACTGCAGATGGTTTTTCACGCCGAGGTAAAGTTGTTTCATTAAAAGACGAAGTAGATAAAGCTTGCGAACATTGTCCAACTGTTGAAAAAGTTGTTATTGTTCGTCATGCAGGAAATGATTTTACACCACATAATTATGATTTCCCATGGAGTGCGCTAGAAAAAGAAAAACCATTTACGCACGCTGAAGAGATGAATAGTGATGATCCGTTAATGCTCATTTATACATCAGGTACAACTGGGAAACCGAAAGGAACAGTACATACACATGCTGGTTTCCCTTTGAAATCTGCATTTGATGCAGGATTTGGAATGAACATCAAACAAGGTGACCGCGTATTATGGGTAACTGATATGGGCTGGATGATGGGACCGTTTTTATTATTCGGCTCTCTCATTAATGGAGCAACGATGGTTATGTACGAAGGTGTTCCAGATTTCCCAGAAGCAGATCGTTTATGGGAGACCGTTGATAAATATGAAATTACACATCTCGGTATATCACCAACATTAATTCGTGCGTTAATGGCAAAGGGTGATGAGTATGTAAATAAACATTCGCTCAAGAGTTTAGAAGTATTCGCATCAACAGGTGAACCTTGGAATCCAGATCCTTGGATGTGGCTATTTGAAACAGTTGGAAAAAATAATGTACCAATTTGTAACTATTCAGGCGGAACTGAAATTTCTGGTGGGATTTTCGGAAACGTCCTTATTAAACCAATTGCACCGATTAGTTTTAACGCATCTTTACCAGGAATGGCAGCGGTTGTGCTCGATGATCAAGGCAATCCAATTCGTGATGAAGTTGGAGAATTATGTTTAGAGAAACCTTGGGTTGGTATGACGAAAAGTTTCTGGGAAGACGATGAGCGTTATGTGAACACGTATTGGTCACGTTTTGAAAATAAATGGGTTCATGGTGACTGGGTGATTTATGATGGTGAGCAATATATTATTACAGGACGCTCAGATGA
This sequence comes from Bacillus sp. MMSF_3353, assembly GCF_030733445.1. NCBI lineage: Bacteria > Bacillati > Bacillota > Bacilli > Caryophanales > Bacillaceae > Bacillus > Bacillus sp. MMSF_3353. The sequence continues at coordinate 29,349 of NZ_JASHJA010000026.1, read as the reverse complement.
TACGTTAAACATTGCTGGAAAACGTATTGGACCTGCAGAATATGAATCTATTCTTGTGAAGCATAATGATGTCATAGAAGCTGCCGCGATTGGTGTACCTGATGATGTAAAAGGTGAAGTTTGTCATTGTTTTGTAGTATTTAGGGACAATGTAACATTCACAGGAGAGTTAAAGAAAGAATTAATGAGTTTAGTAAACTCTCATATCGGAAAAGCATTGTGTCCAAAAGATATTCACGTTGTAGAAGATTTACCAAAAACACGTAATTCTAAAGTAATGCGACGCGTCATTAAAGCTGCTTACTTAGGAAAAGAGTTAGGAGATTTATCGTCACTTGTAAATCCTGAAGTAGTTCCGTTTATTCAGGGGTTACAGTCTAGCAAACTATAAAATTACGAATGAGCTCTATTTACATAGAGCTCATTTTTAATGTTTACAAAAAGATAAGAGAGAAAAAGTAAATTTAAAGTTAAAAAATCTACTATTAGTGTTAAGTATATCTGTTTGTTTTTAGTTTTTATCAAAATAGGATACTATGGCTGTCTATTCAATGGAGTGATTGAATTTTGTTAAGAATGAAAATTTAGTGAAGAAAAAAGTAATGAATAAAAGGAGAAATCCCTGGGGGACAGGGATTCAATAAGGGAGATATCATTGTCGTTCAATGTCGAAATTTGGCGTATCCGACAAATTAATATTATCACGAATTTTCAGGAGATTGTGATAGTGGATGTGTCAAAAATGTGTACGGGTTTCATATAAAAGTGTTATTTAAATAGGAAAAGGGAAAAGAATTAAGTTCACTGGTTCTTAAGATTTTTCCCTTTTAAATTTACTGTTTGTTCGTTGTTCTATATACATCTGAAATTGGTAAATCTTCGCCATGTAAAGCTTGAGTACTGTCCTTTTTGTTTGAATCATGTGCCTCCTGAGATGTTTCTTGCATTTGCTCTTGGGCCTTACTAGGAGTATTCAGCGCATCTGATGATACATGATCAAGTTGTTGACTTAATAAATCTTTTTTATCCATGTTATGTAGCTCCTTTTTGAACTTAGATATAAAAACGAAGTGCTTTTAAATAGTTACGTGGGTATTATGTATCTTTGAATGGAATTATATACATAAACTATATTGAGAATTTAACTAATTATAAAAATTACTTGTGATGACAAGCTTAAGAAATATAAAGATCATTAGTTCTTAATAAAAGCGTTATTTTAGTAGGGTGTTACGAAATTTTATTTGAAAGGAACATCCCAATGATAAAAAAGAGCACTGTAAATCAGTGCTCATCTTATTAGATATTGCTTAGTCCTTAAAAATAAAACCATTATGGACAATTCACAATGGTAATAGTGACGCTAGCCATTGTTCCAGGAGAATCAAGAAGTGAAGCAGTAACGGTTACTGTTCCAGGCCCATTAGCGGCTAGAAATACAGCGTTAAAGTTACCTGAAGCATTGGTAATGACTGCAAGAGGAACCATGAAAGCAAGAGAAGGGTTACTGAATGAAAAACTGACCACTACTCCTGGAGTAGGACTACCGTTTACTAATACTTGACCCGAAAAAAATAAAGTATTATTTCCTTGAGTGGATACACATGCTGTGGTTTCGTTAGAAGTCAAGGTAATAGAGGCAGGCCCAGCAGGAAGATTAAATCCAGTTGGTCCAGTTGGTCCAGTTGGTCCGGTAGAACCGGTTGATCCGGTTGATCCGGTTGGTCCGGTTGGTCCGGTAGAACCAGTTGATCCGGTTGGTCCAGTTGGTCCGGTAGAACCAGTTGATCCGGTTGAGCCAGTTGATCCTGTAGAACCGGTGGGACCAGTAGGGAATTGAAAGGGTTGAACAGGTGGAAGTGTAGGTCCAATAGAACCCGGATTAAGTGCAGCAAAATATAAAAACTCGTCCATTATTTATCACCTCTAAAAATCGTATTACTAATAGTAAATGTAATGATAGAGCAATGTGAAATGGACAAGCGGTTGTATTTTAATAAATTAAACCAAATAGTTATTTGATAGAAAAAGAAATTAGTATGTTTATTTTAGAAATTAAATATAAAAAGGCGATTATCGTCAAATCGCCTTTTTGGGTAATGCAGTGTAATTTTATTCAGTTATTTGAAATATAGTTTCATTCGGTTTGGAAAATCCATACAGTTTCCTTGCGAATTTTAAAATCTCTTCTTCACTACCTGTTAAAGCCTTAACATCATTTTTAAGGGAATGACCATCCTTCTTTAAAGAAGATAATTTTTGTTGCTCCGTATTAAGCGTGATTTGTTTTTCTTTAATCATTTCTTGTTGGTTATTAAGAGAATATTGAAGGACAAAAATTACAGATAATATAAAAGCCAAAGTAGTTATAATACGGCGTCTTGTTTTTTTATTATTACCTTGTTGGGTGTTAGGGTTCACTTGCTGTGAGGGTATCTTAGGATTTGATTGTTGTGATGATATTTTTGGGATGTTTCCCATTAAAATGCCTCCATTACTGATTGTAGAATTTAAACTGTTTAAAAGTATTATAAATGTTCAATGGGAATTTTAGAAGATAGTTTAATATAGGTGAGTTTTGTAAAGTTTAAACAAAATCCTTATTTAAATAAAAGGAACCCGGATTGTCTGCAGGGCTCCTAAGGGTAATCGTCAAGTAATGACGTACTCGACTAGTTAACGATATCATGAATTTTTTGGTAAATATACTGGTAAATGCGTCCAAATTAATGAGAGCATTATTTGAAACAAAAACGCTATTTTAATAGGGAGGGGAATAATGATGATTCCATGGGACAAGCGAGTATACATTGTATTAAGGTGATCATTTTATTACAGAGGGGACAATTTTAGAGGTTAGTGAAAAGGCGAATAAATCATTATATTGGCTTTGGTGCATGTTAGCTCCAAGCTATGAAAAAGTGTGCGGTAATAGTACAAAGCGACTTCGGTTGATTCGGATAGATGATGATGAAGAATGATATAAAAATTTCATTTTGTAGAGAAATGAGGTGATTAAGGATGGGCATAGAATATGCCATGTTTGTATTAAAAAAGAGCAGAATTTAGCCTATATATAAAGATGTTGGAATTGTTCTAAAGGGGGGAATATCTGAAATATAAATAATTGAGGGGAGTGAACTAATAATGGAAACTAGTACTTTTTTAGGATTGTTTTGGGGATGGATAACGGTTATCGTATCGGGAATACTTTTCGTACGTCCATCGGTACTACGTGAATTGAAAAAATTAGTGGTTGAAGACAGAGGATTTGGTATTATGTATGGTTTTCTATCGATTTTCCTAGGGTTAGGTAGTGTAATCCTACATAATGTATGGGTATTCAATTGGCAGGGGTTCCTAACGGTTATTGCATGGCTTGCATTATTAAAGGGAATCTACATAATTGCATATCCTGAACCCTCCAAGAAAACAGACTTTGAATTAAGGGTACTATCTACACGTATAGCGCTCGCTATCATTGGCGCCTTGGCTTTATGGATGCTTATAGTAATCTATATAAAATAATCCTTTTCTAATAAGAACTATATTAAAATAAATCTCTACGTGTTCATTGACAAAAAGCTGACTAAGTATAGTCAGCTTTTTGTATATTACATTCTAGTATTTATCGGTCACAAAAGACATGTTCTCTCTTTTAAGTCGATATTGAAAATATTACCAATTTTTTCTTTTACAATGACAACAAATAAAGAAACATTTACAACGACACTTATTTCGTTTAGAACTCCAATCATCATCACAATGATTCTTTTCTTTAGATTTCCACCAATCATCATTACAATGCTTTTCCTTAGAACTCCAATCATCATCACAATGATTCTTTTCTTTAGATTTCCACCAGTCATCACAACAATGCTTTTTCTTAGAACTCCAGCAATCATTTTTCCAGGACATTCTTTTATACCTCCCTTCAATAGGATTCATACTATTCTATGTTTTAGTAAAAGAATGGCTTGTTTATTAACCTATTATTTTACCTTTATATGATAGAGTGCTTTCTACTAGATATAGAATTCATACAAACTATGCTAATTTTCAGGAGATAGTTGAGAGAACTACTGGTTATGATATTAATCAACAAACACTTGTTGAAGGAAACGTTAAGATTTTAAATAATATCTTATTTTGGAGTACGCTTTTTTGAATGTATATTTCACAACAGCAAAGGTACTATATTAATGCAAACAAAGCCTATGTATATGGTATATGTGATGTAATAGGAAAAGCTGGGGACTCTTAAAGGAGCTGACTTATAAGAGGTTGTTTAAACTTTAAATTCAGCAGAATTAAATCCAATTCCCCTCATTAAACAAGCTTCAAATTGTTAGAGGCCTGTTTTTATAGTTAATAAAGAAAAGAATGTCTAATACAATTGTTTGTTTTTTCCTTTCTATGTGTTTGTCTCTTACACTTTTAAGCTTGTGGACATACTTTACTAATAGAAAGGATTAGGGGGTGAGGTTTTGGGTTCTCGATTTAATAATTGTAAAAAGAAGTGTACATGTAAACAGGATGATTGTTGGGATGCTTTCGAAGAATGTAAAAAAGAACAAGAAGAACAAAATAAAAAATGCGATTGTTGCTGTGTACAAGGAATTAGAGATGAGCTTAAAAAATTAGTAAACAGAGCCGTGCGAATTACTACAGTAGGAAATAATTATGCAGGAACTGTTTCTTCAGTAACTTGCGATGTTGTAAAGCTTGCTAATAGTGCTGGGGTAGTTACGGTAATTATTTCTGTTTGTAAAATTGAAGCGATTGAACTTTTGTTGACATAGGAAAATAGCATAATTATGCCGTTTTTTGTAAAGCCATTCTTATGAATGGCTTTATTTTAATTTCGTATAAAAGGAGAATATATTCTTTATATAGAAATAGGTTTGAGGCTATAAAGAGTGATGTACGAACGGAGAATGAGAGTGATTAAATTAGTACCCTTTAAAAGATCTGATTTCAAACAATTAATAAATTGGATTAATTCCGAAGAATTTTTAATACAATGGTCGGGAAATGCATTTACATATCCTTTAAATGAACAGCAATTAGAGAAATATACAGAATGTGCAAACACACTGGCATTCAAAATAATGGATGAAGAGACTAAAGCAGTTATTGGTCATATTTCTCTTGGACAAATAGATAATATAAATAAGTCTGCTAGAATTGGAAAAGTGCTAGTTGGTAATACGAAAATGAGAGGGCGTTCTATAGGGAAACATATGATGAAAGCCGTACTTTGTATTGCTTTTGATGAATTAAAACTACATAGAGTAACTCTTGGTGTTTATGACTTTAATAAGTCAGCTATTTCTTGTTACGAAAAAATAGGTTTTGTAAAAGAAGGTTTATTAAGAGAGTCAAAAAGAGTAGGAGAAACGTATTGGAATTTATGGGAAATGAGTATGTTAGAATATGAATGGAGCGGTAAAAAATAATAGTTATCTATAACTATGTTATGTTAATTAAAAGGGGTATGGTGGGAAATTATGAATAAAAAAACGAAAATCATTACAGTTGCAGCTGTTTCAGGAGGAGGTAAAACTACTGTTACAGAAAAATTAACTCAAAAGTTAACAAATTCAAAAGCACTATATTTTGATAGCTATCACTTTAAAAACTGTCCTAGTGATATTTGTAAATGGATTGATGATGGAGCAAATTATGATGAATGGGTACTTACGCCATTAATTCATGATATTCAGCACCTTAAACGAGAGGGTAATGTAGATTATATTATTGTAGATTATCCTTTTGCATACTTAAATAGTGAAATGCGAGAGTTTATTGATGTAACTATATTTATCGATACACCTTTAGATATTGCGATGGCTAGAAGAATTTTGCGAGATTTTAAAGAAGATACAATAGATGAAATACATAATGATTTGAAACATTACATGACATTTGCGAGAAAAGCATATTTAGAGGCAATTCATACTGTTAAGCCGAATTCGGATATTGTATTGGATGGCTCTTTATCTGTAAGTAAAATAATTAATCATGCTGTAGAGGAACTTGGCCTGAGAGAAGTGATTGTCAATGGTTAAATGTATAGAGGAATATGTGCAAGTTGATGATTTTAAAATGTATACGAAAAAGTTTCAAGGAAAGAAGCTGCAGCCAGTTATTATAATGGAGGCAGGTTATGGCGATTATTCAAAGGCGTGGGACCATATTGCTGAAGAGTTGATGGAATATGGGACGGTACTTACATATGATCGAGCGGGATTAGGGAAAAGTGGGAACAGTTCCAAGAGACGTATTAGTTCTGAAATGGTAAAAGATTTAAGAAGTTGCTTAGCGCAACTACAATTGAAACCACCTTATATTTTTGTAGGACATTCTTTTGGCGGTATAAATGCACGTTTATTTGCGACTTCTTATCCCAAAGATTTGTTGGGAATCGTTTTGGTTGATTCGACACCGGAAAATTATAAAGAAGATTTTCTGCCAATCATGTCTCCAGAATTTCAAGAAGCTTACTATAAACAGTTTGTATATGAAAGTTCTTATGAAGAGTTTACATTTAGTTTAAGTGAAGTAGATAGACATTGTAAATCAATGAATGATATTCCACTTGTCGTGTTAGCTGCGGGTAAAAAAGCTTTTTATTCGCCAGATGCACAAATGAAATGGTTACAATTGCAAGAAGAATTATTAAGCCTATCAAGCAATAATAAATTTGTAATTGCAGAGCAAAGCGGCCATTATATTCAAAAAGATGATCCGTATTATGTAATAGGTTCTATTAAATGGATTATTGAGGTAGGGGAGAGATAAAAATGTACCCTTTATTTCAATACAATTGGCAAGTAAGAGATGATTGGTTTAAGTGGTGTGAACAACTTTCAGAGGAAGAATTACTCCGCAAGCGTGTAGGGGGTGTTGGGAGTGTTTTAGAAACATTATTCCATATTGTCGATGTTGAGTACAGCTGGATTAGTGCGCTTCAAGGAAAAGAAGATAATGAACCGCAGTTTAAAGATTATCAATCAATCCAAAAAGTGAAAGCGTTATCTGATTTATATAAACGAGAATTAGAAGATTTTTTACAAGAATGGTCATCTACCGTAGAATGTAAGATATTAAAAGCTTCGTGGACCGATAAAACATATACATACGGTGAAGTTTTAAGACATGTAATTGTGCATGAAATTCATCATATCGGTCAGCTATCTATATGGGCGAGAGAGTTAGATCTTCAGCCTGTTTCAGCGAATTTAATTGGAAGAGGATTATAAATTTAGAAACCGGCTTGCACTGTAAATGCAAGCCGGTTTTTATATAAAAGAAGATTTCCTAGTTGAAATCCTCGGATTTTTTCTGACGTATATGTAAAAACATTAAAATTGTAATGATGAAGAAAATCAACAATGTTTGTATGATCAAATTTTTAAATTGAAGCAAAACTGTCCACGATGTAACAGCATCTTTAAAAGCTTGGAGTGCAGAGTACGAGGAAGGATCAAAACCGTACTGTAGTAACTTTTTTGTTTCAATAAAAGTACTGTTTTCTTCATTGGAGTCTAATATTACGGAAATAAGTCTAGTATCTCCTCGTTTTGCTGTACTAACAAAACTATAATTACCATTAGTTGAAAAACTAGTTTGTAAGCCGTCAACACCTTGGAGTTTAATGTTTTTATTAAGAGAATAAATCATTTTATTTGTGTTGAAAACTTTTGAGTCTTTGAAGGTAAATTGGTAAGAGGTTAGTTTCGTAACATTCAATACATCTGGAAAGTCTTTTACTAATTGTGTCGCTAGTTTAGCTACGTCTATAGCTGTTGTAGTTGATTGTTTATTTGTATCGTTATTCATTCCAGTAGCATTTAGAAACGGGGATGGTTGTGATAACTTTAGTTGTTTTGCTTTCTCATTCATTAAAAGTGTAAAGTTATCTTCGTTTCCAGCAATGTGTTCTGCAATGGCAAGTGCGGAACGATTATTCCCTGTCAAAAACAATGCATGAAGTAAATCACGAACTGTCGTTTTATCTTTCGAAGTTACTTGTATAGGACTCGTTTCTGCTCGGAAAACTTCGTTACTTATTTTTACTAATTCATCTAACTGTATTTTTCCTTCATTCAGTTGTTCCAGTGTGATATACTCTGTCATTAATTTAGATAAAGTGGCTGATTGTATAGGAGTTTCTTCATTTTTTTTATAAACAACTTCACTTGAATTAGCATCTATTAAAATAGCTGATTTAGCTTGAATAATTGGACCATTTACATAGAGGTAAAAATATAAAACGATAAGTGCTGTAATAACAAAAGATAAGAATAAAATTGTGAACTTTTTCAAGAATTGCATAAGCGATCCTCCTACTATGACATCAATAATACTATTGTAAAAAGGAATGCTTAATTAGGAAGAAAGAAAAGGTAAAGAATTTCTAAAGAATTATAAAGGATTATTAAATTTGGATTTTAATGGAAAATAAAAGGTCCAATTTCTTATATGGTAAGAAATTGGACCTAAAATTAAGTTGTATTAACATTTATATGGTTGTAGTTTTACAGTGAAAGTTGTTTTTTTATCATCACTATATACTTCAATTGTTCCTTTATGCAATTCCACAATACTTTTTGCAATTGCCAATCCGAGTCCAGATCCACCAGTGTTCGTAGAGCGAGATTTTTCAACGCGATAAAAACGTTCAAAAATATGAGGTAAATCCGTACTAGGAATAGGTTGGCCGTAATTTGTTATATCTATAGTAATCATGTTATTGCTTTCATAGGCAGCAAGGTCGATATATCCACCGTCGTTTCCATAAGCGATAGCATTTATAATAAGATTTTCAAACACTCGTACTAATTTGTCTCCATCAGCTAGTACCATGAGTTTTTGAGATGGGAAAGAAGGTCGACATTCTATATTAGCTTCTTGAACTTGTATGCGGAATTGAACAGTTAATTGCCCAAGTAGCTCTACAATATCAATGGGAACAGAATATAAACTTAACTCTTTATTTTGAACACGTGTATATTCAAACAAATCATTCATTAATGCGTTAAGACGGGTTACTTTATCGTAAATGACTTGTATATAATGGCGTAATTCCACTTCATCTCTATAATTATCATGGTGGATTAAATTTACGTATCCAACTATAGAGGTAAGAGGAGTACGTAAATCATGCGATACATTTGTAATAAGTTCACTTTTTGCTTGTTCCGCCTGTCTTTCTTCATCAATCGAAACTTTCAATTGTTCAACAATGTGATTAACCCCGCTTGCTAACTCTTCCAGATAATTATGGTTTACGATAGAGACTTTATGATTGAAGTTTCCATTTGCAATATAACGAATTTCTTCTATCATTTTTTTAATACAAGTTTCATAATAAATCTTTTTTTCATGACGATAAAAAATGTATAGGTAGGATGAGAAAATAGAAAATAAAAACAAATAAGATACAATCATCATCCATAGAGATTCCTTTATTCCTTTATATTTTTCATATCCAAAAATTCTAATGAATTCTTTTCCGAGCTCGCTTAACGTAAGTGAACTTTCAATTACACTTGTAACAAGGCGATATATAATTAATTCAGTAATAGGAGTAAGTGTGATGGCTAACATAAACCAAAAAATTAACTTCCATTTTGGGATATCTTTTAATATATCAAATGCTTCATTTCTCAATTTTATAGCCTACTCCCCAAACAGTATGAATAAACTTCTCTCCATTCATTCCTGTTTCAAGTTTATCTCGTAAATTACTAATGTGAACCATTACAGTTTTATTTGAACCATAACCATCTTCGTTCCATACTCGTTCAAAAATTTCTTCGGAACTAAATACTCTTCCGGTATTACTCGCAAGTAAATATAAAATATCAAATTCAATAGATGTAAGTTTAATATATTCTCCATTTACTTTAACAGTATGATTATGTTTGTGTATTTCAGCAGAACGAATACGAATAATACCATCTTCATTTTTGGAGGAAGTGGCATTTTGGAAAGATGATCTTCGTAACAAAGCTTTCACTCTAGCTACTAATTCTAATGGATTGAATGGCTTAATCATATAATCATCTGCACCTGTCATAAGACCTAATATTTTATCCATATCTTCTGCTTTTGCACTCAGCATAAGAATAGGTACAGTATTATTCTCACGAACTTCCTGGCAAACTTCTAATCCATTGCGTTTTGGCATCATAATATCCAAAACCATAAGGTCAACATCATATGTAGAAATCATTTGCAATGCCTCATCGCCATCGTATGCTTTATAAATGTTATAGCCTTCATTTCGCAAATAAACAGCAAGTAACTCAACAATTTCTTTATCATCATCAATAATTAATATGTTTTTATTCATTATGTAGTTCCTTTCCTTACAAATCATTAACATTACTATAATATCAAACATTTATGTATTTTGTAGCAATGATTCACCATAAAATTTCATGTAACGTATAAAAAAGGGATTAAAACATTCATAACGAATACAAATAAAAAGGATATTTAAATACAGCGTTATATTGAAAGTTAGGAAGAAAGGTGACTTGAGATGTTATATAAGGATATATATTCATTTACTCCAACTGGAAAAATTGAAAATGATATAAAATCATTTCTATTAAAATACAATAAAGAACATACTTATAAACATTCAATTCGGGTGACAAAAGAAGCCCGTAAAATTGCGATTACGTATCATGTAAATGAAGAAAAGGCAGCGATTGCAGGATATTTACATGATATTAGTGCAATCTTTCCAAATGAAGATCGGGTTGCAGTTGCTGAAGAATTTGGAATAGAGATATTACAAGAAGAACGAGAATTTCCAATGATTATTCATCAAAAGTTATCGAAAGTAATTGCAAAAGAGATATTTAAAGTGGATGATGAAGAAATCTTAAATGCAATTTGCTGCCATACTACACTACGTAAACTTGCAACGAAAATGGATTTAGTGTTATTTGTTGCTGATAAAATAGAATGGGATCAAAATGGAGCACCACCATATTTAGTAGAAGTAAAAAAAGAATTAGAAAAATCTTTAGAACATGCTGCTTTTGCATATATTTCATATTTGTGGGATAGAAAAGACACGTTGAAAGTTATACATCCATGGCTAGAAGATGCATATTGGCAGTTAAAAGAAATTGTAGAGTAGAAAGGAATTAAGAATGCAATTAAAAGAATATATGAATGAAACATTCCCTGGAGTTACATTAGTACCACATATATACTTTCAATGGGAAAATCATTTGCATTTTCATTTTGGGAAAGGGAAAGACCTATTTGTAGAAAGAACCGACGATGTAAATAGGGAATACTTCACTCAGCTTTATACATAAAATAAATACTTATTTGAAGATATATTTTCAAAAGAAGATGAAGTTTTTTTAGTAACAAATGTTTATCGATTTAAAAAGGAAAATGTGAAAAATCCGCAGAAAATTAATATATATAGACGTTTTATTCATAATAGAGATTTAAAGTATCATATAAGGCAAGAAACAATACCTTTTTTATTTGAAGAAGAAGAAGCTGACTTGTATTGTACTTATCAATTTTCATTAAAATGTTTTGCTTGTGATATAAAGTATACACCGCTTATTCAAGCTGCAAATCATGAAGATTTTCTAGGTCTTTATCCCCGTTTTGGACGCAAAAAAGAAATTTCTTATCCAGATGTATTTCTCATAAATGCAACAAAAGATATTATCATGTTTATTTACGATGATAGAGGATGTGAAGTAATTGCGAAGAATAAAGAAACAATACGAAATTTATATGAGAAATATAAAGAGTGGATTCCAGATTATGAATGAGAAAGTATAGATAAAGTATTTACATGATAACAATAGGGGAAGTGAAGCATGTAATGAAACGTATTGCAATCGTATCCGCATGGGAACCAGAACTTACGTATTTGCATCAATATTATCCAAGTGAACGTATTGAAAAACGAGCAGCTTGGGAATTTCATTTTCATTATATTAATAATATGGAAGTTATCTCCGTAATAACTGGAGTTGGGAAAGTAAGTTGTGCTAGTTGTGTGCAATTATTAATTAGTGAGTTTCAGCCAGATGAGTTGTTTATGACAGGAATATGCGGAAGTCTATCAAATAAGGTGAAAAATGGACATATTGTAGTAGCCCTTAATGCAATACAACACGACGTTACTGCTGCTGGTTCAGGGGAAGATATTTTTAATTTATATAATGGTAGGACAGCACCTATTGAAACAACAAAGTCACTTGTAAGAAGAATAAAAAAGATACGATCTTATGATCCGATTCATTATGGTACATTTTTATCTGGAGATCAACGTATCCGTAGTTCAGAAATGAGATATTTACTCCATACTGTATATGGAGCATTAGCGGTTGATCAAGAAGTGGCAGCTTTTGCTTATGTGTGTCAAATCAATAACAAACCTTTTCTTAGTTTAAAAGCTGCATCAGATCAAGCAAATGATAAAACGAAAGAGGAACAAAAAATCTTTAAAATGTTAGCGTGTGAACGAGCGTGCGAGCATTTAATTGCTTTTTTACGTGTACATGAGATTAATGTAGTAAATAATAGATAGTAAGAGGGGTTAATATTGGAAAGTACAAATAAAATAGCTATTCTGGGTGCAAACGGAAACGCAGGGAAATTCCTTGTAAACGAAGCGTTAGAAAAGGGATATCAAGTAAAAATATTAACAAGAAATTCTAATAATATCAAAATAACAAATGAAAATTTAGAGATTATTAATGGAGATGCACGTGATTTTGTTTCAATACGCAAATTACTTAAAGGGTGTCGAGCTGTAATTAATGCGGTAGGTCAACCAAAAAATGAATCTTATATTTTTAGCACAGTAACGAAGCATATTTTAGAAGCAATGAAAGAATTTGAAATAAAAAGATATATACTAATTTCTGGAGGTTCTTTAGATGTTACAGGAGATCAAAAGGGAATTGTAAATAAAATAGGAGCTACCTTGTTTAAAGTATTTTTATCAAAGATGATGCAAGATAAATATAAAGAATTGCAAACTATTCAAGGTAGTGATGTAGATTGGACAATTGTTAGATTACCATTTGTTATGGAAGGGAAGAGCATTGGAAATATAAAAGAGAGTTTAGTAGATATGCCAGGAATCAAAATTCAAAATAGTGATATTGCACCATTTGTTATAAAACAAATTAACAGTGAGAGATATGTAGGGAAGTGCCCGTTTATTTCAAATTAAATGTTAAAGAATGATGGGTAGAGTGAAACTAGTACATTTTACGTATTTGAATGCTAAGTTTAACACGAGTAAGTGGGGGAGAATTTTATATGATTCAATACAAAAGATGCAGTGAAGTAAGTATAGATTTAGTGTATGAAGCTTTTAAAGATGGATTTTCAGATTACATTATTAAAATGGAAGTTTCAAAAGAAGATTTTATAAAAAGGTTTTTGGGACCAGAAGGGAATTCACTAAAACATTCCTTTCTTGCTTTAGACGGTAACAAATCTGTTGGTGTAATACTTGGCGGGATAAAGGATTATGAAAACATAAAAACAATGCGTTGTGGAACATTAGCGGTTCATCCTAATTACCGCGGTATTGGTGTGAGTCAAAAATTATTTGAACTGCATAAGGAAGAGGCGCTTCAAAATGAGTGTAAGCAACTTTTTCTTGAAGTCATTGTAGGCAATGACCGAGCGATTCATTTTTATACGAAATTAGGCTATGAAAAAGTGTACGATCTATCTTATTATAATTTAAAAGATATGACTAAAATAATAAATAAAGATTGTAAGGGAATTGAAGTAAAACAATTAGAATTTCCAGCTTTTAAAGTTGAAATTCAGAAATGGTTACACTTCCATATAAATTGGCAAAATGATATGGATTATATCGGAAAAACAAACAATACATTTTATGGTGCATATGTCGATAATGATTTAAAAGGTTCTATATGTATGAATGAACAAGGTAAAATTAGTTTTCTTTTCGTAGACAAAGACTATAGAAATCGTGGTATTGGATCAAAATTATTACAAGTAGCAACAGAAAACTTAAATGTATCAAGTTTATCAATTGGGTTTCCAAACAACAATTTACTGGAAGGGTTTTTAAAGAAAACTGGATTTGAAAAGAATTCATTAGCACAATATGAAATGTATGTATTATTATAAAAAGCGAAAGGAGTCATTCTTTCGCTTTTTATTTTTGTGCTATATTGACATTTTACTTTGTATAATATTCTTTTTTTATGTAGAATAGATAGGATGGGAGGGGATGAAATGAATAATGGATTAAAGTTTAAGATTTTTGAATTGCATTGTTTCGTTCAAAAGACTTATTCTGATATTAAAATAGCATGTGATATTGCTATTTATCAAGAAAACACTTCTAAATATTTAATTTCATTAGGATTTTTAAATAAATCATATATGACTTATATAGAAGCAAAAAGATTTTATCGTGAAAATGAAGAACTTATAAGTGTAGAATTTGATAATTTCTTTCATACATATGATAAATTAGAACAAGAATTAAAAAAAGTTATTTCAACTGAAGATAAGAATCCTTCATTGCTACATAGCAGATTTGATCAGTTTCAGCAAAAAGTTGAAAATATAAATGACCTAATAAAAGTATTGCAAAACGCTCGTTAAAGAATACTTTTTCTTTTTCATATAGAAAGTATGCATTAAAAACATATTAGGGATATGACATATTGAAGAGGTGACTTTTGTTGATGACAGAAGTCATCTTTTTATAATACGGTTTTGCGTAATGTGATGTACTTTTTATTTTTTCTATTTTTGATAGGAATACATTTAAGCAGTTTCATATTTTAGGAAATTATACGAGGAAAATAAAATGAAGAATAAAAAAGAAATAGCTATAGTTGTATTAACAACAGGATTAGTTTTAACAAGTGTAGCACCATACGGAGTAGTTTATGCAGAAGAAACGGGTCAAATGCAAGTTGATATTCAAGAGGGTTCGTTCCGTACAGGTGAACTTACACAACCATCACAAAAGACGCCAGAGAATGTAGTGAAAGATGCACTTAAGGAAAAAACCGAGCATGCTTTGTCTCCAAAACAAGTTAGTGGGGACAAAGGGGTAGATTACAACGTTGTTCAAAAACGTGCTTCTTATGATGGGACTACACTTGTACGTATGCAACAAATATATGAAGGTAAAGAAGTATATGGACACCAATTGACTGCTCATGTAGATAAAAAGGGTATTATTAAAAGTATTTCAGGAGAAAGTGCACAAAATTTAACACAAGAAGATTTAAAGAATGCTAGTAATTTATCAAAAGAAGAAGCAAAACAATATATTTATACGAAGTACGGGAACGATATTAAATTTATTTCTGAGCCAGAAGTTAAGGAAGTTATTTTTGTTAATGAAAATCATGGACAGGCTACCAATGCATATCAAGTTACATTTGCCGCTGCAACACCAAACTATGTATCTGGAACTTATGTAGTGAATGCTCATAATGGTGATATGTTGAAAAATATGGTGCAAGAGTCAGATTTAAAAGTAAGTGAAGAGCATGTTGAAGCTATTAAGGAGAGTAAAAAAAGCAATTTTAAATCATTAACCGGAACTGGAAAAGATGATTTAGGAATAACTCGTACATTCGGTATTTCTGAACAAAGTAATGGGAAATATGCGCTTGCAGATTACACAAGAGGGCAAGGAATTGAGACATATGATGTGAATTATAGAGATATTAGTTTTGAAGAAAAATATTATCCTGGTATATTAGCAACTAGCACATCAACAACATTTAATGATCCAAAGGCGGTAAGTGCCCATTTCTTAGCAACAAAGGTATATGATTTTTATAAAGATAAATATAAGCGTAATAGTTTTGACAATAAGGGGAACAAAGTAGTATCAGTTGTACATGCATGGGATTCTGGAGAAACAGATGATCCTAAAAATTGGAGTAATGCATTTAGTGCTAATGTTAACAATGTTAGTATGCTTATATATGGTGATTCAATGGTTAGAGCGTTTGACATAGCGGGCCATGAATTTACGCATGCGGTTACATCTAGCGAATCTAATCTTGAATTTTTCGGAGAATCTGGAGCAATTAACGAGGCGTTATCTGATATTATGGGAACGGCTATTGAGAAATATATAAATAATGGAGAATTTAATTGGACAATAGGAGAACAAAGCGGCTCAGTTCTACGTAATATGAAAAATCCATCTTCAATCAATTTTTTTGATGGAGTACCGTATCCAGATGATTATAGCAAATACAGTAATTTAAACGGAGAAGATAATGAGGGCGTTCATTTCAACTCAAGTATTATTAATAAAGTCGCGTATTTAATTGCACAAGGTGGCACTCATAACGGTGTAACTGTAAATGGTATTGGTGAAGATAAAATGTTTGATATTTTCTATTATGCAAATACTGATGAATTGAACATGACTTCTAATTTCACTGAATTAAGATTAGCGTGTCTTAAAGTTGCAACAAACAAATATGGAGCGAACTCAATTGAGGTTGAAGCGGTCCAAAAAGCTTTTGATGCAGCAAAAATTAAAGGGACAGTGAAAGAAAACGAAAAAACTGCAGAAAACCAAGTCCCTGAATTAACTGTACCGCTTACAATTACACTGCGTGTTGGTGATACGTTTGACCCGATGAGTAATGTAAAAGCTGTTGATAAAGAAGAGGGTGATTTAACAAATAAAGTAAAACATAAAGGCGATGTAGATACTTCTAAACTAGGTACATACATTGTGAACTACTCGGTCGTTGACTCTCAAGGGGGGAATGCAACGGCTACACAGACTGTAATTGTAAAGGGAAATGGAGAAGCATTAGATTTAAACCCTACATTAACAGTGCCTACTGCAGTGACAATTCATGTAGGAGATTCATTCGATCCAATGGCAAAAGTATTAGCTATTGATAAAGAAGACGGTGATCTTACTTCTAAAGTAAAACTTAATGGTGAAGTAGATACCTCTAAAGCCGGTACTTACGTATTAACGTACACAGTTACAGATTCTAAAGGTCATAAAGTAACTGCGGAACAAACTGTAACGGTCAAAGTTAGAGATGAAGTTAAAAATGAAATACCAATACTAAAAGTACCTGCTACAACTACAATTACTGAAGGAGACCAATTCAATCCAATGGCAAAAGTATTAGCTACTGATAAAGAAGACGGTGATCTTACTTCTAAAGTAGCATATGAAGGTATTGGAGATACCACTAAAGCTGGTACTTTTGAAATAATATATAGTGTCACAGATTCTGTAGGTAATGAGGTACATACAATACAAAAAGTATTGGTGAAGGATAAAGATACTAGAAAAGCTAAAGGCGTTGCTAATAACAGTAATATCCCGAACAACAGTAATACCGATAAAAAAGAATCTACATATAAAGAGCTTCCCAACACAGGTGCCAGTACAACTAACAGAGCAACAATGGGCATATGGATGGTTATTGCAGGTACAGTACTCACTTTGGCTCGCAAATTTAGACAGATACAAAAATAACAGTAGGGATTATTTCTCGCACAATAATTATTAGATGAATTTTTTACTTAATAAGATTTTAGTATTTAAGTAGTGTATTTGGCTTCTATAAAACTTTTTGCTTGGACGCTATTTTGCCTACAGACCTACATTACATATAAAGCACGTTACTATTCTCATTCAAATAAAAGAATAGTAACGTGTTTTTTGATTTAAAAATAGCCTAAATTCAAAAGGTTATGAGTGTGGAAGTAATTCAAATCTGCCATTGATAAGTTACTAAAAACACTTTGTTTTAATGAAAGTTTAACTCTATATGACAACATGAGATTTTCGGTATTTACCAGGTGTTTCGTTAGTGAATTTTTTGAAAATTTTAGTAAAATAGCTTTGATCACTAAAGTTGAGCGAAGCACATATGTCTGATAAGGGATAGGTTGTGAAAGTTAATAATTTTTTTGCTTCTTCGATTCGTTCACGTTGAATGTACTCAATTAATGAAATACCGACTTCTTTTTTGAATAATATAGATAAATAATCTGAATTTACGTTTGCAAATTTAGCAAGTTGTTTAACTGATATTTGATTGTAAATATTTTCAAAAATATAGTTTTTGCAAATAGCGATAGTCTTTGAGTATTTCTTTACTTTTTGTGCTTTTACACGGTCTGCAAAAGTACAGAAAACATTTCTTAATAAATCCCAAACAGATTCTGTGTCTTTTAAATCCTCTGTCTTTTGGATGTGTAGATCGTAAATCTTGTAAGCAATCCCGGAAGGAAGTCCTCCTTTTATAGCATATCTAGTAGCAAGTGTGATGGATGAAATACAAATGTTTTTATGACGTCTTAATTGATGGAATGAAGATAAGGATGAAAGGGTATCTTGTTGGAATTCGTAATAATATTTGAGTACGCTTTCTTTATCCCCGTTTTCTATAGCTCCAAGTAGTTGGTTCTCTATATACAAATTATGACAGATAGATTCGTTTTTTTGCATTGAAATATATACATCCTCGTTTAAGATACTGCTATGATTTACATGAAATGAGTCACTGTTATTTGAAAAGGTACGTACATCTGATTTTTTTTTGTAGAGAATGTTATAGAACAATATTGCTATATTTACAAAGAAATTTTGATCTTTGACTGACAATGAAAAATAATAATCTCTTGTTCGTTTATAATTCGAAATAAAATTAAGGTTACTATCCGTTTTACTTGTAGAAAAATTTACATGTGTCAAGGGCCCAATAATAACAGTACCGTTCACCATATAATGACTCTTTATGTGAATTAAAATGAAGTGCCCTAAATATTGGTGAGATCTGAAGATGGGCGAATTATTTGAATCATTTTTTTGAAAAAGCACATGTAACTGTTCTATTTTTGATTTATAGAACGAATGTGATTCATCTTTTGATGTAAATTCTAAAAGAATATTTTTGTTACAATCTAAAAAACAAACTGGAATTTCAAAAGATTGGAAAAACAGATTACAAATGTACTCTATCTCAACTAGACTGAGCTTTTTATTCATATTATTCCTCCTTACAGTTGTGTGTAATAGTTGAATGTTTATATATTCCTTTTTTTCATAAGTAGAAACGGAAAAACTTTATCTATAAAAATTATAAACTTCTAAGAATAATACCATAATTTAACATGATTAGCACATATTATTTGAATATACAGGTAATAGTTTTGGGGAGTAACGTAAAATATGAATTGTCACACTTATTCGTTGTTCATTGTTTATATGTATCAAAAATGATTAAGATTGGATTTTAAATAGGGATAGGAAGGGAGAGATTAATGAATTGAAGTTAAGTTAAGTAATTAATGAAAATTTGCGATAGAAGTTAATATGTAACGATTTTTGAAGTAGAGATATAAGTGCAATTCAGGGGAAAAACTACATATATCATACGGAGAGACAACGTAATAATAGAAAATAAGAAGAGTGAATAAGTGATTGTAAACAATGGATTGTTGGACGACTATGTTTTAGGTTACTCGTTTAAATCTGGTACTTGGCACACTATTACTTTTAAGAGGGTAATAGTAATAAAGAGATTTTTAAAATGATAGAAGTAGTAAAGGGGATAAGAGAAATGAAAAAAATATTTAGTGTGCTTTTAGTATTTTTCTTAACATTTTCTACATGGTCTAGTGTATTAGTAAAGGCAGCTTCACCATCCAAAGGTACTTTAACGATTCATAAATATGAACAAGAAAAAGATGGCGCATCGGGGCTAGAAGGTGATGGCTCTGCAAATCAAGAGGTACCAACAAATGCGAAACCATTAAAAGGTGTAACGTTTGAAGTGAAAAGGGTTGCGTCGTTTGAAAAAATTTCAAACGATGGGAAAATCGTGAAAGAAGATGTGAAGCCTGTAATGGGAGCAACTCCAACTCAAGTAGTAACAGATGATAACGGACAAGCTGTATTAAAAGATCTTCCGCTAGGACGTTATGAAGTGAAAGAAGTGGCAGGACCTCCGCATGTTAACCTAAATCCAAATACGTATACAGTGGATATTCCATTAACGAATAAAGAGGGTAAGGTACTAAACTATGATGTTCATATGTATCCGAAAAATGAGATTAAACGTGGTGCAGTTGATTTAGTAAAAACTGGTGCAAATGAAAAAGCATTAGCAGGTGCAGTATTCTCTTTATTAAAAAAAGATGGTACAGAAGTGAAAAAAGAGTTAGCAACAGATGGTAATGGGCATATTCGCGTGCAAGGATTAGAGTATGGGGAATACTATTTCCAAGAGACAAAAGCGCCGAAAGGGTATGTACTAGATCCGACTAAACACGAGTTTTTTATAAAGACCTCCGGAACTATTAACGAAGATGGAACAATTACTTCTGGTACAGTAGTTAAAGTAGAAGTGCAAAACTATGAAGAACCAAATATTGATAAAAAGATTAACGGGAATTTGGAAGCGTTACCAATCAATCCGTTAACTAATTACAATTATGATATCAAAACATTAATTCCAGAAGACATTAAAGAATACAAAAAATATGTAGTAACAGATACTTTAGACGATCGTTTAATGATTCAAGGAAAACCAGTCGTAAAAATTGATGGAGCGGAAGTAAATGCAAGCATTGTAGAGGTAGCTGTAGAAGGTCAAAAAGTAACAGCCACAGTAAAAGATTTCACAAAGTTAGATGGTAAAAAAGAATTTCATTTACAAATTAAATCACAAGTAAAAGAAGGAGTACTATCTGGTTCGGAAATTTTAAATACAGCAAAAATTGATTTTATAAATAAAAATGATGTAATTGGAGAAAAGGAATCTAAACCTGTAGTTGTTGTTCCGACAACTGGAATTATCGAGTTAACAAAAGTTGATGGTGCTGATAAGAAGAAATTAAAAGGTGCGGAGTTTGTACTTAAAGATAAAAATGGAAAAATAGTTGTTGTGGCAGGTAAAGAAGTCACAGGTGTATCAGATGAAAATGGTGTTATTAAATGGACTAACATTCCGTATGGAGACTATCAAATTTTTGAAACGAAAGCACCAATTTATACAAAAGAAGATGGTATAACAGCTTCATATCAATTATTAAAGGACCCTATTGATGTAAAGATTAGCGAAAATAATCAAACGGTTAAATTATCGATTGAAAATAATAAAAGTGGATGGATTCTTCCTGTAACGGGTGGTATCGGAACGACTCTATTTACTGTACTAGGTCTTACGTTAATGGCTACAGCGGCATTTGTTTTCTTTAGAAAAAAGTTTGCTAATAATTAAGGTTTTAGGAACATGTAACCAAGTGATGTGAAAAGGGGAGAAGCAAAATGCTTCCCTCTTTTCAATATTTTAGTATATACAGAGGTGGAAATATGAAACGAAATCTTGTTTTAGGAGGTATTTTTTTATTTGGATTAGCTATTTTTTTATATCCTACTATTAGTAATTGGTTGGCAACTCGTGCACATTATTCTGAGATTAGCTCCTACGATAAGAAGATCAAAGTACTACAAAAGAAAGAAGTTGAACGTAGGGAAAAAGAAGCAACCGAATATAATAAACAAGTTCAAACTTCCATGAAAACATTTGCAGATCCATTTTCTGAAGAAAAAAATAATCATCAAGCGTATGCCGATGCGTTAAATTTAGGTGATGTAATGGGGTATATTGAAATATCGAAAATTAATATAAAACTGCCAATCTATCAAGGGACCTCTGAGGAAGTATTGAGTCGCGGGGTAGGTCATTTAGATTATTCTTCACTTCCAGTAGGTGGAGAAAATACGCACACTATTTTAACAGGGCATCGTGGTTTACCATCATCAAAATTATTTACAGATTTAGATAAGTTGAGTGAAGGAGATCTTTTTTATATTCATTCTTTAGACAAAATTCTTGCTTATAAAGTAGATCAAATTAAAGTAGTGTTACCACACGAAACGGACGATTTAAAAATTGTGGAAAATAAAGATTATATAACATTAATTACATGTACGCCTTATGGAGTAAACACAAATAGATTACTGGTTCGAGGTGAGCGTGTGGAGTTTAACGAGAAAGAAAAACAAAAAATGGGTAAAGAGATATTTATGTTTAATAAGTGGACCGTAGTAATCTTAATCCTATTATTATGTGTGTTACTAGTCGCAATTTATAAGAAAAAATTAACTCGATAGAATGAATTTATTTATCCTGTATTAATGGGCAGTGGGACCGAAAATCCAGAGATAAGTAAAGAAGGTATATAGGGGATGAAGTAAATCCTCACTGAAAAAAGTTTCACTTTATTCGACTGTAGAAAAAATACGGTAAAGGTGGGAACAAAGGAATTGAGGTTACAATTAAAGTTGGTAAGTATTCATTTTATGGTTTTGTTAATGTTATGTGTAAGTTTTGTCGTATATGCACCAAAAGAAGCATATGGATCCACGACTAACTTAGAAGGTCTAGGGGATATATCGCGTTATAATGCTGTTGTCTTTGGTAACCATATAGCAGTAGGTGGAGACATTGAAGGAGCAATTGCAGTTCAAGGTGATATGGATGCATCTGGTTATACAATTGTAGGTGCAGCAGCGGGAACATCTAATATAGTTGGGGAAAAATGGGATGATGAGGGATATCCATCCTTGTTATTGTCTGGAAAATTTAAAAAATCAAGAGAGGAATCTTTTATCATTCAAAACGGAATAGTCGTAATGACAAAAGAGAGTGATCCAGATCGTATCATACAATCTTCTTATGATCGTATCGTTTATAAAGAAAAACTAGAAATTGACGCGAAATTTAATGAATTTCACAACATAGTGAACCAAGTCAGTAAAAATGCAGGTCAATATAAAACGAATACCCCAATTCCAAATATGAGTTATGGAATCGGAAAAGATATAAACAATCCTAATATTTATGTTTCATCAGAACTGGTAGGGAAAATCAATTTAGATATAAGAGATGTCTTTTTACCTAATGCTAAAGGAAAAGATTTTATCGTTATGTATTCGGATGCAATAGAGGTTACATTTAAAAATGGTGCTATCTTATATGACACGAACAATATTGGTAGGGCTACAGATATAATTCCTACATCACAACCCTATTCTCCTAATTCACCGTTCACTGAGTTATACGGGAAGGTGATTTGGGTTTTTCCTAATGCAAAAAAGATCACAACAGAGGGATATGGTGTCGTTGGGAGTGTGTTTGCTCCAAATGCTGTATTAGAAACAAAAGGCGGTTCGATTAATGGACAAGCATTTGTCGGTGCAGTACAACAAACTGGTGGATTTGAATTTCACAATTTCAAATTTAATTGGCAACATTGGAACAAGCCTAGTACAGGAAAAGTAAAGATAAAAAAAGTAGATAGTAATAATGATAATAAAGAATTGATGGGGGCAAAGTTTCATATTGAAGATTCAAATAAAAAAGTAGTTGGTGAGTTAGTAACAGATGAAAAAGGGGAAGCGATATCAAAAGAATTACCAATAGGTAACTATACTCTTGTGGAAACAGAAGCGCCTAAAGGTTACGACTTATTAAAAGATAAAATAGCTGTAAAAGTAGAAAAAGATGTAGTAGTAGAAAGTAAAATAGGGAATAAGAAATTACCAGATCCAATGGGGAAAATGAAGTTAGTAAAAGTAGATACGAGCGATAAAAATAAAAAGCTAGCAGGGGCAAAGTTTCATATTGAAGATTCAAATAAAAAAGTAGTTGGTGAGTTAGTAACAGATGAAAAAGGAGAAGCGATATCAAAAGAATTGCCAATAGGTAACTATACCCTAGTGGAAGTAGAAGCACCTAAAGGTTATGACTTATTAAAAGATAAAATAGCTGTAAAAGTAGAAAAAGATGCAGTAGTAGAAATTAAAATAGGGAATAAGAAATTACCAGATCCGACTGGGCAATTTGAAATTGAGAAAGTTGATGATAAGGATATTAATTTAAAACTAAAAGGTGCTGTATTTCAAGTATTAGATAAAGAAGGTAAAGAAGTTACTAGATTAACAACGGATGAAAAAGGAAAGGTGATTTCCAACCAGTTAGTACTTGGAAAGTATATGATTAAAGAAATAAAAGCGCCAAACGGTTATATGTTACTTAGAGATCCAATAGAAATAGAAATTACAGAAGCGGTAAGGACACAAAAACTAACAGTGAAAAATGTGAAAAATAATTGGGTAATTCCTAATACTGGTGGCAGCGGAACAACAAGTTTTTACGTGATTGGTTTTGTGCTAATGTTTGGTGTGTTATGCTTATATAAGAAAAATCGTATATAAATAGTATAAAAACAGTTGTGTATTATGAACTGATTCCATAAAGTTAGAAAATCGTTTGGTTAGAAAAATTTCCAGCATGAGTTCGGTATTGTACTGGATTCATGCTATTAAATTTGTTGAAGAAGGAAGGATAATAGTAAACATAGAATATATTAATAAATCAAAATGTTTACGAGGTGAAAGTGATGGCAACAAAACAAGATGAAATTAAAGTAGTAGTCGGCGCTGGTGTGTTTAATAATAATCCAGGTTGGATTCAAACACAAGAAGATGAACTTAACTTATTAGACAAAGCTACGTGGGAAGAAAGATTTGAATACAACTCTATTTCAGCTATTTTAGCTGAGCATGTATGGGAACACCTTACTTTTGAAGAAGGTATAAGAGCAGCTGAAATTTGTTATGAATTTTTAAAGCCAGGAGGGCATATTCGTTGTGGTGTTCCTGATGCATTCTTCCGAGATGAAGCATACCAAAACATAGTTCAAATAGGCGGACCTGGCCCGAAAGATCATCCAGCAGCAAGTCATAAAATTGTTCATAATTATAAAACATTAACGGAAATGTTTAAATTTGCTGGATTTGAGGTAGTTTTACTTGAATATTGTGATGAAAATGGTCAGTTTTATTACAACGAATGGGATGCAAACGACGGTGTTATTTTCCGTTCGAAAAGGTATGATTCTAGAAATAAAGGTGAGAAGCTTGGTTTTCCATCTTTAATTGTTGATGCGATTAAGCGGTAAGTCATTCAATAAAAGCAAGGGTTAATACTATAATTTCATGAGTCGCAAATGCGGCTTTTTTTATTGGTGTGTAAGTCTATATTTAATAAGGAAACGGATATACATGATAATTATTTTTCAACATTATATAACTCGACTTGGAAAATATTTAAGTTTTTCTCATTACCATTAACTTTAAATTAATACTTCGTTGACATAAAGATTTATTTTATATTTATATTCGTGTAAAATAAAGTGAGAACATACATTCTGTATAAAGGGGCAATCAATATGATAGCTGAAATTGGGAAACTAACTAATGGGTATATTGTAAAATTTGAACGCCGATTTCCAAATACAATAGAGGAAGTTTGGTCTGTTTTAACAGAAAACAGTAAGCTTAAAAAATGGATGTCTAATTTACAAATTGAAAGTCTTAAAACGGGTGGAATAATAAAGTTCGACATGATGGACGGTTCATTTATAAATATTGATATTTTAGAGTGTCAAGTAAATTCAGTACTTGAATTTACTTGGGATAAAGATCGTGTCCGATTTGAAATACATAAAGAAGAAAGTGGGACTCTTTTACTTCTTAAAGAGTACATTCATGTATTAACTGATCATACACCGAAAGATATAGCTGGTTGGCATATTTGCTTAGATCTTTTTTCTTCCGTACTAGAAGGAAAAGAAAAAGAATTTTCTAAAGATGAATGGCAACAATGGTTTGAAACATATAAGGATAAGATCCTTGAAGTGAGAGGGTAATTGTATAAAAAGTTATATTCATTATGTAATTATTACACTGTAAAAATGATTTTAAAGAAAAATAAGAATAGAGGTTAATATGAAAGTAAATCAATTAATTGCTAATAACATAAATAAATTAGATACAGTGATTCCATTTAATAAGTCGTTTGGAATCGCTGGTTTATCAGGCTCAGGTAAAACAACCTTTTGTCAAACGATTGGTGAAGAATCAAAAAAACGATTAGTTTCTTTATTGCCAAAGGCTGAATATCAATATTTATTTCCTAACATTATGCAAACGAATTTTAGTGCTATTAAGATAGAAGATATGCCTTTAGTTCTTTTTCTAGGAAAATCATCGATTTCTTCCAATCCACGTTCAACGATCGGTACACATACTGGTGTTTTCACAGAGGTACGTGAAAAACTTGCTGATGTATTTCATCTTTCACCTGAGGTTTTTTCATTCAATAACCAGTTAGGCTGGTGTACTGGCTGTAAAGGCCGAGGTACTACTAAAAATATTGAGTGTAAAAAATGTAAGGGAAAACGTTATAGCGAAGAAATCGAACAACATAAGATAGATTTATTTGCTAAACCACATACAATTTCAAATATTAATGATTTAAGTGTTGAGTCTATTCTTTCGTTAGCGGAAGAGTTAAAAATTAGTGAAGCAAAGCAACATATACTGCAAAATATAATTAATATGAACATTGGTTATTTAACATTAAATCGAATTATGGGTACGTTGTCAGGTGGGGAGTTAACAAGACTATATTTGGCTGAATTTATGGCAGTAAGCGAAAATGCTGTAATTATTATTGATGAGATTTCAGTTGGACTTGATCATGAAACATTATTACAAATATTAGAAGAGATTAAGCAGTTAGGGTGTAAAAATCAAATTTGGCTCATTGATCATTCAGATACTGTACTGG
Source organism: Bacillus sp. MMSF_3353 (assembly GCF_030733445.1). NCBI lineage: Bacteria > Bacillati > Bacillota > Bacilli > Caryophanales > Bacillaceae > Bacillus > Bacillus sp. MMSF_3353. The sequence continues at coordinate 2,632 of NZ_JASHJA010000026.1, read as the reverse complement.
ATACAACAGATGAGCAATTGTTCTTTGGACCTGGTAGCGGAAAATATGGTGGACAAATTGTGAAAGAATCGCCAAGACCAAAACCAATACTGTCGGATCTAAATAAAGAAGTACCAACAGAATACTATACATTCCATGAATTATATTGCCGTAATATCCAAATGGCGGAGTTTCAAATCCCTAAAAATAGGCTTGTGACGGTTACTGGAGAATCTGGATGCGGGAAATCTACACTTGTCAATGAATGTTTAGCTACAGATTTCTTGAAACGATATCCAAAAGATAAATTAGTTATGGTAGGACAAGATCGAAATCAATCCATTACAAGTCGATCAACTGTAGCCACTTTCCTAGATATTAAAAAGAAACTCACAAAGTATAGCGAAGAAATTGATGATATTTTTGAGCGTTCGATTGAGGATATTATAGATGAACTTCCAAATGAAGATATTGCGTATAAACGCTTGAGTCTACTAATTAAACTAGGACTTGGTTATTTAACGTTAGAACGAAAAACACAAACATTATCAACAGGTGAGTTTCAATGTGTTCATTTAGTTTCGGAGTTATTTGCAAACACAAGAAATCCACATACATTATTTATTTTTGATGAGCCTTCAAAAGGTTTATCACAAAATATTTTAAACCAATTTATAGATAGTGTTAGAGGGATATTACAAGATGAATCAGTCTCTATCATCATGATTGAACATAATAGTTATATGTTAGAAAGCTCTGATTATATTGTAGATTTCGGGAAAAGACAGCTTGAATCTATAAAACATCTTGATGTAGTAAGTCATGAAGATTATTATCGTCAAAAAAGCAGTGTGAATAATGCTGAGCAAATACATATTTCTTCAGCACTTAAGCATAAAGAAGGCGTTCACTATTTAGAAGAAAATCATATTCACTATTTTAAAAATGCCGAAAACATTTATAAGGGTGGTATTTTAAAAAGTTTATCATCAATGGCCCGTTTAATTTATAGTGAATATGAATCTGATACAATTGCACCTGTTGTTGCTATTGATCTTGAAAGACATTTATATAGTCAATATAGTTTTTTATATGAAATTGGTGGATTAATTAATCATATTGTAGCTGCTCATCCAACTAATAAAGATACGAGAAGTTTTGATTTCTATTTACAGGACAATCATTGTCCATCTTGTTCTGGACGTCTTCAAATTGAAGTTTTCGATAAAGATATTACAATTCAAGATAAAAACGTTCCATTTTGGGACGGTTTATTCGATCCGGAAATCATGAAAGTATTAAAATTTTATCAATATGAAAAAATAGAATTTCTATTTGAAGAAATTAAAAATGAGCTTGGTCACGATTTATCAAAGAGCTATAATGATATGTCAGAAGAAGAAAAGCATACGTTTTGGTACGGATATTTTGAAAAATCATTTTATGATAAAAAAGGAAAGACACGCAGAACATGGGTAGGATTTAATACAATTATTGGTGGATATATTGTTATTTCTAAAGCAGCTATTAAAGAAGAAATTAAGTCTTCTAAAGAAATGATGACATGTCCAATTTGTGAGGGTACGGTTTTAAATCATCATAAACCGCTTAAATTTGCTAACTTCGATATTCGTGAAATTATCAATCAACCAGTTGATGAAGTGTTGAAAATAGTTGGTGATTTACCTGCACTTCATAAATTAAAGTCTATAGTTGGTGGCGATATGAGATTGACAGAAGATGTTTCTTTATTACCAAGGAAAGCACAAGTGGCACTGAAAATGTTTGAATTAGAACAGGCAAGCTTTTCAAACTATGAAATGGTCTTACAAAATGTCTTACCATTCTGGGACGAAATAAAAGGAAATATCGAATCCATTAGTGTTAATAATCAAGTAACTATTTGTGATTTCCCTAATGTTTATGAAACGAGAGAAAATATTATAGATAAGTATTTCACAAATGGTAAATATAAAAAACTTACGTATGTATATGAAGCATTTGGATACAAAAAGTTAGTTACCCAAATTAATAAAATTAAAAAAAGTAATCCATGTCCATTCTGTAAAGGGAAGAAAGTTATTACTGAAGATAATTTGCATGATGGTGTGTTTAAACTAACAATTCCATGTGTAACTTGTAATACAAGTGGTATTAATGATGAAGGACTAAAAGAAGTGGTTGAGGATGTGGATGTACAAACATGGTTAACTGGAAAAGTTAGTGATGTTGTGGATGAGAGCTTATTAACAGAAGCTGTTGCGCAAATACCAATTTTTAATCGTATTCGCGAATTGGATAAACGAGATATGATGGCGGTTTATGAATGTCTTGAGAGTAATCAGTAAAGTTTTATTAGTTTATGTGTTATTAACATAACTTATATAAAATATAAAACGTATATTCTTTATAATGTTTATAATAACGCAGTATGAGTATTATAAGGTAATGAAAGAAGATCCAATTTCTTAATGTGAAAATTAAGAAATTGGATCTTTTAGTATTTTTATGTCCCGTATACTATAGTTCCAACTAGTATGGAGGAGAGATAAAAAATAATAGGGATGAACAGTTGATATATTATGTAATTATTATATTATAAAAATGATGATTAGGGGTAAAAACAGTTTATTAGTTATATCTTTATTCTTGT
>NZ_JASHJA010000025.1:0-51361 GCF_030733445.1 Bacillus sp. MMSF_3353 | reverse complement strand
AGGGTTCAAAGGGAACAGATACATAAAATAAATAAAGAATAATTTAATTATATAAGAAAATTGATACCGTAATATTGAGAAAGTGTAAAACCTTAATTAATTATTTTCGTTTGAAAAGTGATGTGATTACTATTTTAAAATTAAGAATAAATTTAATAGAGAGAGCTGTTTAACGAATTAAGTTAACAGAAGACAATATAGTTAGTAAACAAAGAGCGGAACATTTTGTTAATGAATTAATCAAAAAAGATTAAATGCATCTTACTGCTAGATCTTGATTTCGCAAAAAATTCCGCTTCATTTCCTCCATCCACAAAACCACCAATATTTCTGAAAACCCCACATTCACCAGGTCCTAAATATCGTACGCCTACATAATCATTATAGCTATCAGGATCGTACTCCCATAATTCAACTTTTAACTTACTAGTTGAACCTACTTCAGCAGCTCGGCAAATCTTGTAATCTCCACCAGTCGAGGCATATACATAACTTTCAGCACCATTTGAATATAGCGTTTCTTCTCCTAAGTAATCCCATCCAGAACTAAAAGGCTCTATTGTGTTTGCAAATGTAGAAGAAGGGACCAACAATACTAACAACGTCGTTACGAATGCCATCATACTAATTTTAAATTTTTTCATTCTTATTCATCCTTTGTTTTTGATTGAAAATTATTGTTCTTCACATAATACATAAAATATTTTGTTTTGTTGCAAATAAATGAATGCTTTAAAATAATGTTGTTTGAAAACACTTCTATCCATATGTTAGGGGTAACTCCACATTGCTATTCAGCTAATAGGGGTCTCGCGCGATCAAGTTAAGGTTTTTAATTACCCTCTAAACGAAAAATTAATTTCTCTATAGTTGTTAATTTTAGGAAATTAGTTCTTTTTTTGTTTTTGAGGTGTTGACTTTTCTTAAGTTGATAGGCATGTGGAAGTACCCCTTATAGGCAAAGGTTTTGACCCTTATTTTAATGGTGCGTGTTGTATATTGATAATAAAGTCATTTAAAAACAAAAGTAAATCTCTTATTTTTATTTTGTTAATTTTTACCATGCGAAAAAATAAAGTTAAAAGTGATGTAAAATGAATTCTTAGATTTGAATAAATAGGAGGAAAGCTCTAATAAACGAAAAAGAAATTGAAGAATTATTTGAAGGCGTAACCCCAACATTTCGGCACTTTGTTTTTGGTAATGAGTTTTGGTGACAGCGAAAGAAGCCAGTGAGAAATGGGGCATTTCAGATCGTCGGATACAGCTTTTATGTAAGTAGGCAGGATTATAGGTGAATATCGCTCGGCTGGACATGGGCTATTCCAGAGAATACCGTAAAACTTGTTGATGGACGAATGAAATAAATCTTAAAACTACAGGGAAAATACAGATTGCTGTGTTATCCTTTTTTCGGAGGTATACATTTATGGATATACGAATACTGCTTGTCGAGGACGATGAGCATATTTGCAATGCAGTAAAAGTCTTTTTATCTGGAGCGGGATATAAGGTGGATGCCTGTTTTAACGGGGATGAAGCGCATACCAAGTTTTATGATAACACCTATCAGCTTGTCATTCTTGACATCTTGCTGCCGGGAATGAACGGTCATGAGCTTTTAAGGGAGTTCCGTAAGCTGAATAATACGCCGGTTCTGATGATGACTGCTCTTTCCGATGATGAGAATCAAATCAGAGCGTTTGATGCGGAAGCGGACGATTATGTGACTAAGCCGTTCAAGATTCAGCTATTGCTGAAACGTGTGGAGGCGCTGCTCCGTCGCAGCGGTGCGGTGGCAAAGGAACTTCACTATGGCAAGCTGACTCTTTTGCCGGAAGATTTCAAGGTTTTTTATGACGACGAAGAATTACTTTTGACCCTTAAAGAGTTTGAAATCTTAATGCTACTGGTGCAAAAAAACGGAAAAACACTATCTCATGAAGTTATTTTGTCCCGCGTGTGGGGCTACGATTTTGACGGTGATGGCAGCACCGTGCATACTCACATTAAAAACCTACGGGCGAAGCTACCGGATAATATCATCAAAACAGTACGCGGAGTGGGCTACCGATTGGAGGAAACTTCATGAAAAAGAATGGGATATTTGTTAAGACTTTTGCCTATACGATAGTTGCTATGCTGTTGATTGTTTTCGTAACTGCCGCATTGTTTTCAAGTCAATTCTTAACACTGTACAGAGCAGTTGAAAGGGAACAAATAGTAGTGTCCTATCAGCCTTTGGTCAATAGAGTAAAAAATAGTGATTATAACGATATTCCCGCAGCAGCGCAAAGGTTTCGTGACAACAACCAATCATTTGAGTTTTGCATTATAGATGATAATCGCGGCGTGATTTACGCTACGCCGGGTGCTGATACCACGGATAATTTCAATGGTGACTTTTACTATGTGGTGCATAATGATAAAGCCCTCGGTTATTCTGTCGTCGCCCAGACCAGACCGGGATTAACTGCCTTTTACAATGAAATAATTGTACAGGCATTGGTCGCGTTTGCCATTATACTCGCCCTCTGCCTTGTGTGCGCGTATGTTTTTGCACGGCAGATAACCAACCCAATCAAGCGACTGGCGGATGACGCCGGGAAAATGACAAGGCTTGAAGATGTACCGCAAAGCCTGCCTATACGCCGGGATGAATTAGGCGATTTGTCGCGTGACATTCACTCTATGTACGATAAGTTGAAAGATACCATTTCCCGGTTAGAAAATGAAATCCTGCGGGTAAGGGAAATGGAGGAAGCACAGCGATATTTCTTTTCGGCGGCTTCACATGAGCTAAAAACGCCTATCGCGGCAACAAGTATCTTGCTGGAGGGTATGCTCGAAAATGTAGGTGATTACAAAGATCATCCCAAATACCTGCGCGAATGCGTGAAGATGATGGAGGCGCAGGACGATGTGATTTCCGAGATACTGGAGATTGTCAACCTGAGCGATGGGAAAATCTCTCAAGATCCTGAAAAACTGAAAGTTAGGCAATTAGTGGCTGACATACTGCCTGATTTTCAGATATTAGCTGAAGCAAACGGTCAGTGCATTGTTATGGACATTCCTGACGGACAAAACTGCCTTGTCGATTCTAAAATGCTTCAAAAAGCACTTTCCAATATCATTTTGAACGCAGTACAGAATACGCCTATAGGCGGTGAAATTAGGATATGGAGCGAGCCTGCGGCTAAACAATATCGCCTTTGTATACTAAACACAGATGCAAGGATAGACGCTACAGTTCTGCCTAAGTTATTTGACCCATTCTACCGTATGGATAAAGTGCGGGGGCGGAAAAGTGGGCGCAACGGTTTAGGCTTGACCATCGTGCGGAAAACGTTGGAAGTAATGAACATTGAATATGCTTTGGAAAACGTTCCGGATGGCGTTCTATTTTGGATGGATTTGCCAAAGGCATAAATAACACAAGGAGAAAAATAATGAAATCAGAAAACCGAAATAAACTTACAATTGCATTGTTTGTAATATATATGCTGCTGTTGACAGGCGTCATTCTCTTCAAATTACCGTTTTTTTCTTCTGAAATATCAGACGGGATACGAGTAATCAATCTGATTCCATTTCAGGGGTCTTTCGATGACAGCGGAACTATTGATTTTAGAGAAATAAGAGATAATATACTTATTTTTATCCCTTTAGGTATATATATTTGTATACTAAAAAGCAAATGGCCTTTTATGAAGAAAGTTCTTCCAATTGTTGCTTTGACATTGGCGTTTGAAGCTATACAATTCATTTTCGCAATAGGAAGAAGCGATATTACTGATGTACTTGACAATACGCTTGGAGGGGTAATCGGCATTGGTATTTATGCTTTATTGTTCAAGATTTTCAAAAATAGGACTGTTAAGGTTGTAAATATACTTGCCTTGGTAGTAACTGTATTCGTAGTATTATATTTCGCCTATCTGTTTTATCTCAGCCATTTTGTTATGAGGCGTCTGCACCCCTGATGTTAGCAACCAAGCTTTATCACTTTGATCGACAGGGTTATTCCTGCCGGTCTTTTTTGATTTTCTCCGCTACAGACAAACTACAGGTTGACTACAGGGAAAATACAAATTGCTTTGCCATAATAGGAGCATGACAAACGTAAATGTCTATTTTACGCCATACATAGAATGACTACCGCAATGAAAATGAAAAAACTAATCGCACTCGCTTTAGCACTTTTTCTCGTACTATTATTTCAACCAACCTGCTGGTTGATTGAAATAGGGATATTTGATTAACTTTATTGTCATTGGATCCTGCCATATTCCAACCACCTATACTCCCAAAAATGAAAATCCGAGCTGTATTCCGCAAATAAGTCTTTAAAATTATCATTTTGGGGTATTTATTTTTCTTAGCTTGATGGGTATGTGGCGAGACCCCTGTTAGAGCAAATAAAAAAACGTTTTTTAAATAGTTTCATTTAAAATCAATTGAATTTCATTAATTGAAAGAGAGGAAAACACTACGATTTTTTTCAAATCAATGCATAAGACATAGAATTACCTAATAGAAAAAGCGTAGCAACATATTTATATTAATTTTCAATTTCTCCCGCTTTATATCAAAGTACGAATCTTTAATTTCCAATGATATCCATTGCATTGTAATAAGATAGGTTGTAACATTTACCGGTATTTAAATGACAAACGTTGTTTAAATCATTTCAACAAATAGTTAAGAGGAGAATACAATGATTAAAATAAAAAGGTTACTGAAACGTAAAACGATTTGGATAATTCTTATCCTATTTGTATTTGTTTATGTAAATAACAGTTCTTTTTTTGCTAAAAGGGACGAGGGGGCTCCTATTCTTCTTGCTCACCGAGGACTTTCACAAACATTCAGCATGGATGGGATTGAGGGTGATACATGTACAGCAGAACGTATAAATAAACCTGAACACTCTTATTTAGAAAATACAATTCCATCTATGGAAGCTGCATTTAAAGCTGGAGCTGATCTAGTAGAGTTTGATGTTCAACCAACTAAAGATAATAATTTTGTTATTTTTCATGACTGGACGCTTGATTGCCGTACTAATGGTAAAGGCGTTACAAGAGATTTTACAACAAAAGAATTACAAGCACTTGATATTGGATACGGTTATACAGCTGATGGGGGGAAAACATTCCCGTTCCGTGGTAAAGGGATTAATCTTATGCCAACACTCGATGAAGTACTTAACCATTTTCCAGATCGTTCTTTTCTTATTCATATCAAAAGTGATGATGAAAATGAAGGAATCCAATTGGCTGATTATCTCAAGAAACTACCAGCAAAACGCCTTGAGCAACTAACTGTATATGGTGGTGATAAACCAATTGCTGCGATTGAGGAGCGTATCCCTAGTTTACGAACAATGTCAAAAGCAACTATGAAAAAGGATCTTCTTACTTATATTGCGTTAGGGTGGACTGGTTACATGCCTTCAAGTCTAAAGCATGGAGAGTTGCATATTCCAGACAAAGTAGCTCCTTGGCTTTGGGGATGGCCGAACCGTTTTCTTAATAGAATGGATAAAGCAGATACTCGCGTTATCATTGTAGGTGGAAATGGATTTGGATTTTCAAGTGGATTTGACTCATCCGAAGATATAAAACGTATTCCTGAAGATTATACAGGTGGAATTTGGACAAATCGGATTGATAAAATAGCACCTTTATTTAAGAATAAGTGATGATATAATACTCGAAGTGTTCATATGCTGAAAGAATTACTTTATGCTCCTAGAATTGTTTTGTAGAATTAAGTCTTTAACAAATAAGATGAATTTGTGATGTGTTTTAAAAGTAGTGCACAAGTGCAAAATCAAAAAAAAGATCACCTATGAAATTGTGTAGGTGGTCTTTTCATGTTCATAAAAAAACTTTTGTTCCAATTAGTCCAAATGTTTTTTTACTTATTTTCAGTAGATAAAACTACATGGGAAAAAGTAAAAAAGTGGAGAAATATTTGTCTGAATATATATAATTTTTAACAAAAATTCATAATTATGTTATATAATGATGATAACAAACCATATTTTAGGCATTACCCCCGATTGTGTAGAATAAATGATTTTTTACTGAGTTAAAGTGTTTGGCTAAAAGAACTTGTAGCGGGGCCTGCTACAAGTTCTTTTGTTTTTTCAGTATAGGAAAATAAGAAAAAAGGAGGGAATACAAGTATGACAAGAAATTTAAAGAAAGCAGCACTGAATTCGTTAGATGGTAAATGGGGGGGAGGTATAGGAGTATCAGCGTTAAACTATTTTGTACCTACTTTTAGTGCATCAGCAATTGCGACATTCATGTATTTAATAGTTGGCCTGTTTATTGGGGTAATTGGTTTGGATGTAATCTTTGTTTATTCAATTAGTGGGCAACCCCAAGTAGACCCTACTGCACTAGTTTTACTTATTCTAAGTTATATTTTTTTAGGACTTATTTGTTTCTTAATTTACAGTTCTATACAAGGCATCTTTAATTATGGATATTCTGCTTTTACCTTACATTTAGGTGAAAATGAAGATGCTAAAGTGGACGATGTATTTCTAGGATTTAAAAAAAGCAATTTGTTTAGATCAGTAAAATTGGGCCTGTTGCAAGCTATTTTTCTTTTTTTATGGAGTCTCTTATTAATTGTTCCAGGTATTATTAAATATTTTTCTTATTCCATGTCGTATTACATATTAGTAGAGAATCCTGATTATACAGCAAGTGAAGCATTGAGAGAAAGTAAAAGAATAATGAAAGGACAAAAGTTAAAGTTATTTGTTCTTTGGTTATCATTTATTGGTTGGTTTTTATTAGCCGCATTTATCGGAATGTTTACGTTTAATCTATCATTTATTTTCATTTCTCCTTATTACAATACAACTGTCTCACATTTTTACTTAGATTTAATTAAAAAACAGGATATTGGAGAAGCGAAGGTAAGTATATAAGTAGGAAGAAAGTATGTGCAAGGAAAGTGTATACTATCTTGATAGTGGATAAATTACGTTTATTATGATTTAAGCAAGGGTACTGCAAACATGTTGCAAGTTGAAGTGTATAAGATAAGGATAATACAAAGACTGGAGTACAGCTTACTACGAACCGTTTTGATACAGAATTATATTGTAGATTTAAAATGAAGTTTAATCAATTTGATACTAATAATCTTGATAAACAATCATAGAAAAGGGCGTGTTTTGAAAAAGATTGATCAAAACACGTTCTTAATATTTTCATTTAGTCCATTATTTCATAAAAAAATTTGAACATTTTCTGCCTGTGTTACTCCACAATCACGCCCTTTAATGGAAAATCGTTCAATAAGTTTCTGAGATATATGTCTACTTATGTTATGGGAAAAAAGCTCCAGTATGTTAAAAGTATTATTTTACTTCATATTAATAATCTTTAAATTTATCAACTACTAAATAGAGACTACTAGTTAATTTATGTAAGAAGAGGTGTGATCATGTATGAATCCATCATTGGCCTGAAAGTTAAGAAAGGAGACAGTCATGTTCAACCTTTTACCTTCAGGTCCTAATATTTAGAGCTATAGGCTGATAAAGTTCGAATCTAAACTAAGGGTTTATTACTTCCTTAAATCAGTAAAGTTCTGGACAAAAAACTCCTGAAATTTACGTTCCGCCACGGACATATAACGGCCTTCAAGCCATGCGATTTGATAGGTACGCTGACAAATAGGATTATCAATATGCACTAAATGAAATGACGTCTCTATTTTTTTTATTAAGGTTTCTGGCATAAAAGCAATACCAATTCCCATACGGATGAAATAACTTACTGCAGAATGTTCGTCAACTTCACATATAATATTCGGAGTAAATCCTGCTTTTTGACAAAATTCATCCGTCATTTCTCGGAATGGATTCCCTTGCTTTATACAAATAAAAGGATCATTAGCCACTTCTCTCAAGTCTATGTTGCTCCGATTAACAAATCGATGTGTATGAGGAACAGCTAGTAAGATTTTTTCAGTGAGAAAAGACAATCCCTCTATCCCCGTCTGCTCAATAGGAGGGAAAGTGATACAAAAATCGATATCTCCACTTCGGAGCTGTTGCACCTTTTCCCTCTCTGAAGCTTGAGTGATTTGAAGTTTGATATCAGGGTGCAAGGATATAAAAGAACCTATTACATCAGAAAAGCATTTATGAGTTGTTGTTGCTAAAGAAACACGCCCTCTTTCCATTGCCGCAAGATCTTCAACTTCTCTTCTGCCCTCTTCAAGTAACATGAGTGCCTTTTCTACTTTCTTTAGATACGCTTTTCCAAATGAGTTGAGTCGAATCTTCCTTCCTTGGCGATCAAATAATGGTACACCTAAATCCTCTTCCAACCTAGCGATGGTTTTGCTGAGAGCAGGCTGCGCGATGTGAAGCTCTTGCGCAGCCTGCGTCATATGCTCCAACTTAGCGACTTTTAGAAAATAATGCAGTTGCAGTAGTTCCACATTCATCACTCCTTTATTCATATACTCGAGTATATAAAGAGATATATTAAAATGTCTTTTTATTTATTAATAATCAATTATAGAATAAAACATGTAAGCAATAAAAACTTTCAAAGATTTTAAAGGATTCTACTGTTTTAATTATGAGTATTTTTTCTTAACTACTTCCCATTTTGGGAAGGCATTCTTAAACAGTGAATATGGAGATGAAGGTATTATACCTAAAGAGAGGAAGTGGAACCTTTGAAACTAAACCATATCAACCTAACGGTCACTGACGTTAACGCTGCTCGAAAGTTCTTGGAGAAATACTTCAGCCTACAAACTAAGAGCACGCATGGCGATTCGTTCGCTGTACTATTAGACGAAGATGGATTATTGCTCGCTTTGATGAAAGGTACTCAGGTCAGTTATCCGAAGTCCTTTCATATTGGTTTTTCACAGGAGAGCGAAGAACGGGTGAACGAGATCTATCAACACTTGAAGAATGATGGATTTGATGTAAAACCACCCAAAAGGGCCCATCGCTGGACATTCTATGTTAAGGCCCCGGGTGGATTTACCATCGAGGTGCTTAGTTGAATAAAGACATTCAATGATCGTTCAATAGCAGAACATGTCAATTCGTAATCCTGAGATTACATTTTAAAATAATGTAAAGGGCTGATTACCTATGAATAACGATCAAACGATTCGATCAATTAATCTTTTCAAACAAGAAAAAGAGATTTTAAATTTCGCCTGTCTGGGTGTTAATAAATATAATTACCTAATTCATGCTCAATTCCACTCCACTATAAGCTGGAACGCCTACCCTTTAAGGAGGGATATAGCATGAAAGCTGCTGCAATTTCTACTTCTGGTGCTCCAAATGTTTTGAAAGTGATGGAATTTGATACCTCTCATGCTGGTGTAGGGCAAGTTCGGATCCGGGTTAAGGCTGCTGGAATCCAGCCATTCGATTTGTCGGTGCGTAGTGGCTGGGCACCACCCGGTTTTTCGGTGCAGTATCCACAGATTCTCGGTAACGAATTCGCAGGAATTATTGATCAAGTCGGGGATAAAGTTACAGACTTCTCTATCGGCAATGAAGTACTTGGATGGGCATTACTGGCCTGCTATGCAGAATATGTGGTGGTTAGCGTTGACCAGATTGTGCATAAGCCACAGAGTATGCCTTGGGAGGAGGCTGGTGCAATAACAGCTTCTGGTCAAACGGCTCACACCGCATTACAGGAACTTCGTGTTGACAAGGGAGACACCATATTGATTCACGCTGCAGCTGGTGGAGTTGGTACATTCGCTGTACAACTGGCCCAGGCATGGGGAGCAACTGTCATCGGTACGGCCAGTGAACGAAACCATGATTACCTTCGATCGCTGGGTGCAATCCCTGTCACTTATGGAGACGGTCTTGTTGATAGAGTTCGTGCTCTAGCACCGGATGGCGTGGACGTAGCCCTTGATGCCGCTGGGGACGATGCTCTGCGCGCATCGTTGGGGCTTGTCGAAAACAAAGAACGAATCGGCTTGCCCAGCTGGTAGAGCTTTACTCCAAAGGGAAATTGCACATCCACATCAGGAAGTCATTTCCGCTTCATCAAGCCGCAGACGCACATCGAGAGATCGAAAGTGGTCACGGCAGAGGAAAAGTAGTCCTTACAATTGGCTAAAGCGTTGCATCTTTTTTATAAACAGTTAATCTTTATTTTAAATCCACACAATAAGAAAAAGGTATCTATGATTATTAAAGTGGCCCACCTTCAAAACCAATAGGCCATCCATTGTCTTTAAATTTTACTTTATACTGAAACTCAAAGATACCTTCATAAATAAATGCTAAACTAAAACCAGGAAATATATAATCGTCAAAATTAACCATCTTTCCAAAATATATAGTGGATAGATAGTAGTTCTTCATTTCTTGATTAGGGAAGAATTTTTGTAAATATTTTAGTGCACAACTTATATGTAGATGGAGTTCATCGAATATTTTTTCTGCCATTTCGATAATCTGAACATTTGGATTTTCATTATTTCCTTCAATAATAATATCTACATCTTCCCATTCTCCGATATTAATACTATAAAACCACCGTTCTTGAATGAGATACTTCTCATTTTCGTATACAGTAGGATTAACTAAGTTTAATTTTTTTATCTCATCTTTAGTTAGCGGTTTATCAAGAATAAGCTTTTTATGCAAAATATCTTTGATATTAGAGACAATATATTTAGATTTGTTTAATTCTAAAGAGTCCATTTTCCACCTCATAAATTATAATATAAAGTAAACTGCCCTTAATTATATCATCATCCCTATTAAACTATCTTGCACAGTTAGTTTAAAAAGAATTAAACAATAACTTTATTATCTCTTTATATAAGAAAACAATTATTTACGACGCCTTCTCTTTGCTTTTTTTCGCTGATTTGTTTGACTATATTTTTTTATATGAGTGCTTTTGCTCCTATTATAATTAGGTAACTTTAATATAAAAACAGAAATCGCAGAAAAAATGGAAAATATAAATATTGCAATCATCCAAAGGTTAATGTCATAGTCGTATAGCTTACTAATATACTTTTTGTCATGAGTAATATAGCTTACATTACTGTCAATGGTTTCTAGGGTGTAGGGAATAACCCATAAGAAACCAATTAACATAACAAATGTTCCGAGTATGAAACTGAGTATATGTTTTATCATGTTCTGTTCTCCTTAAAGTATGTTTAATGTATACGTGTATATAGTATATATGGTTTTGCTGCAAGGATTATATTTATTTGAAGGAGTAATATAAATTTCTGTTGGAATCTATTTTTATTAATAGGTTATCACGGCATCACAGTCAAACCATGAAAGGCGAATTTTTCCAAATGAAACGTTTGCTTTTTTAGTTCGGAATATACAATTATATTTTTTAGGGGCCACTTAATGTGGCATGGGATATCAGAAAAAATACGTTAAGATTAGTAACTATATACTATTTTATTTTATAGAAAAGGAATGTATTCATTGTTAACGAAATTATATGTTAAATAGATAAATTATCGCATAAACAATACTACAAAATGACTTGGGAATAACCTTATACTACGATCCCATAATTATAATCTGTTGAAAAAACCATTAAAAATAAGGAGTCACATTGTATGGGGAAAAAAGTATTGTTTTTTGGAGATTTTGGAATTGACGATACAATAGCTATCATATATGCGCACTTAACAGATAAAATTGACGTTATAGGAATTGTTGCAGACTATGGAAACGTACCTCAAGCTGAAGTTGTTAGAAATGTTCGTTTTTTACTTAAAAGTGTAGGAAAAGAATATATAAAAGTTTTTGGTGGGGCGGAGCATTCTATGTCTTCAGAAACTGAAACTTTTTATCCGGAAGTTCACGGTAAATTTGGGATGGGGCCCATCCAAACAGGACTAGAGCTTCAAACATTTGAGAACTTTTTTGAAGTTCTTACACTTATAAAACAGTATAAAAATGAACTTATTATCGTGAATACCGGCAGGCTAACTTCACTTGCAACTTTATTTCTCCTTTATGGAGATATGATGGAATATGTACATTCTTATTATATTATGGGCGGATCTTTTCTATATCCAGGAAATGTTACTCCTATTGCTGAGGCTAACTTTTATGGCGATCCTGGAGCTGTCAACATTGTAATGAGATACGCAAAAAATCTATCAATTTATCCTTTGAATGTTACACAATCCGCTATTGTAACACCAGAAATGGTCAATTATATTCACTCTAAAGGAAAAACTAAGTTTTTAAAGCCTCTTTTAGACTATTACTATTATCAATTTTATAAAAAAAAGTTCCTGGAATACAGGGTAGCCCGGTTCACGATGCACTCACTTTGATTGCGATTAATCGTGATGATATTTTTACGTACCATCAATCAGCAGTTACGGTTAATGTACTTGATACTGTACGAGGACAAAGTATAGGAGATTTCAGGTCTACCTTTGAACCAGAAACATTCGGTAATCGTCCAAAACATAGGATTGCAATGCAAATGAATTATGAACAGTTTTTTAAAGAGTTTATGAGTGTAATGACTGGCGACCTATTTTAGGAAAAACCTTATATATCTAATCACTACATGGTCATCAAGTTTAACTTTTTAACGAATTTCCCGAAAGAATTCTCCTTCCTCAAGCGTGTGAAGGGCGTAGCCCAACGGTAGGTGGGAGATGAATTTCGGTTTGGCGTAGCCAAAAGGTTTTCCTTTTTATTTTGCCTCTGATATAATCAGTCTTATAAATTATAAAGGCTGGTATATAAATGAAATTAGATAGTAATAACCATTCAGTATTCTTGTTGTATTATCACCTTGTGTTGGTCGTGAAATACAGAAGAAATTTGTTTGATGATGATATGTCAGACTATGCAAAAGATATGTTTGTTCGACTATCTGAAAACTATAACATCACATTAGTTGAATGGAATCATGATGTAGACCATGTTCATATTTTGTTCAAGGCACACCCTAATACAGAAATGACAAAATTCATCAATGCTTATAAAAGTGCAAGTTCTCGACTTATTAAAAGAGATTTTCCACAAGTGAAAAAGAAACTTTGGAAAGAGATGTTTTGGTCAAGAAGTTTTTGCTTGCTAACTACTGGTGGTTCGCCAATAGACATAGTAAAAACATATATTGAAAATCAAAGTGAAAAGTGAGGTGAAATGATATGACAAAGCAGAATAAAGCATATAAATTCCGTTTGTATCCAACAGAAGACCAAGCACATCTTATGCGTAAAACCTTCGGTTGTGTACGTTTCGTGTATAACAGAATGTTAGCTGAACGGAAAGAAGCGTATGAAAAACATAAAGATGATAAGGATCAACTAAGGAAACAAAAGCTTCCCACTCCTGCAAAATACAAAGCAGAATTTGAGTGGTTAAAAGAAGTTGATTCATTAGCTTTGGCAAATGCTCAACTAAACTTGCAAACTGCTTATAAAAATTTCTTTAGTGGTCAAAATGACTTCCCAACATTCAAAAGTAAAAAAGACAGAAAGTCTTATACAACGAATGTAGTGAACGGAAATATTATGTTGCTTAACGGTCATATCAAATTGCCAAAACTGAAAATGGTACGTATCAAACAGCATAGAGAAATACCACAAGACCATATAATCAAGTCATGTACGATTTCTATGACACCTACTGGTAAATACTATGTGTCCATTTTGACTGAATATGAAAAAGAGATCGTACAAAAAGAAGTAGAAACAGTTGTTGGATTAGACTTTGCGATGGATCAATTATACGTCAGTTCTGAGGATGAGAAAGCCAATTATCCTAAGTTCTATCGTGAAATGTTAGACCGATTAGCAAAGGCTCAACGAGTATTATCAAGACGTACAAAAGGTTCAGGGCGTTGGAATAAACAACGTATCCTTGTAGCTAAGCTGCATGAAAAAGTAGCAAACCAACGTAAGAACTTCCTTCATCATAAGTCTAAAGAGTTAGCTACTCATTTTGATGTTGTAGCTATTGAAAATCTAAATATGAAGGGAATATCGCAAGCACTTCATTTTGGAAAAAGCGTCGCTGATAATGCTTGGGGTATGTTCACTTCTTTCTTAGCTTATAAACTAAATGAACAAGGCAAACAGCTTGTGAAAATAGAAAAATGGTTTCCTTCCACAAAAACATGTAGCAGTTGTGGAAATGTGAAAAATATGTCATTGTCTGAGCGAGTCTATTCTTGTATATGCGGTGTAAATCTCGATAGAGATTATAACGCAGCTATCAATATCAAAAATGAAGCAATACGCCTATTGGCGTTAGCATAGATAGCAATAAAATAACCCTTGGAACAAGGGAGTTAGCTCGGCTGTCTTAGGACGAATTCGTTAGCTACCAAAAGTAACGACTAACCGAGAAGCCCCCACTTCAAACAGTCCGTTAGGACGTTAAGTGGCGGGTAGTTCACGAAGGATCTTTTGCCTTATACAGTTAAATCAACAACAAATTATGAAATAGGTAGAATGCTTGTTAATATAAACAGTTATGTAACTCATACAAAGTCTGATCCTAGAGGCAATGGAAATACATTCACTTTGTTTTATCCTGTTCAAACAGTTTTAGATAATGAAAAAAGATATAAAAAATTTCTTGATGAACTGAAGAGTACAAATTCGAAAAAAGTTATACTTATTACAACGAATGAATGGAGTATAAAAGAATGGGATATTGAAAATTACATGGATGAAGTATATTTTTATAGTGTAGAAAATGACAATCCGGAAATTATGAGGAATTTAAGGAATAATGGGGCTTTATTGTAGTCTTATTTGAATGAAGCGAAAATTAAAGATTTTAGTGAGAATACCTGCATATTGTGTGGGTATTTTTTTAATAAAGAAAAGACACCCTAAGGTGCTTTCCTCCGACTTGAACCACTTTAATTTTAATAATATAGTTCTAATTTAAAAAACTATAGGGATTTTTCCTGTGGGCTTTGTAAGTAGTTTTTACGAAATTATGAGTGGTTATTTTTGTTTTCGAAATATTCTTTTTGAATTATTTTTAATTTATTTTCGTTTTTTGTTAATTCAAATATAAATAACGCTGTTTTCATGTTATTAGCAACATTTTCGTCATTAGATTGTTTAAGCTTTAATAAGTTTGAACCTTTTCCATAGTATAGTTCACCCAATAAGTATAAAGTATTTAGATTAATAGCTAATTGGATGCCCTTATCAATGTATTTTAGTGCCTCTTCGTATTGACATGTGTAACTTAAACATTTTGATAAATTATAAATGATTTTTAATTTAATTTCTCTATCTCTAGGAAAATCTAACTTGTTAAAATTAGTTAAACATCTTCTTAATATAGTAATACTTTTTTTGTATTCTTTATTTTCTGCATGAAATATAGCCATTGTCTGCATAATATCTATTTCTCTTTCTGATAAACAATCAACATTCGTTACAGTTAGTTTTAATGCATTATTTAAAAGAGTTAAAGCAGTTTTTGTTGATCTATTTACTTCAAATATAGCAATTGCTTCATTCCATAGTAGAAATTGTTTCTCTTCTTTTGTTTGAAAATTATTTAAGTTTTTCTCTATTTTTACTATTTCATAAAGTTCTTTATATTGTTTTTGCTTTAAGCAATCTTTTATTACGTATTTTACATTTTCTATATATTTTATTTTTTTATTTTGAGTTAGTGCAAATATATTATTTGGATCAGTACCAAGTCTTTCTGATAATTGATATAACAATATGCTAGACGGATAAATTATACCTTTTTCGATCTTGCTAATTTGACTTTGTGAACATATTCCATGACATAATTCGGATTGTGATATATTTTTTTTCATTCGAAGTTCTTTAATGGTAATACCCAAATCGTTAAATTCCATTTTTCCACCTACTGTTTAGCGCTTTATTAGTATAAGAATATTCCTTAACCTTAATGTAATATAAAATTAATATAGTTGCAATTATTGTTTGTTGCAAAGGTCTTACCGTGTTATAAGATGGTGAGTTTTTTAATGTATAAAAGAAAAGACACCCAAAGGTGCCTTTCTCCGACTTGAACCACGTTCATTTAGTATAAACCTATCCGTATTCCCCTTTGTTATACGTGTAAACACATCCTATAAAACAGAATCGTCTATATACACCAGATTGTTAGTTCACAAAGTACAAGAGATTTGAGATCAGTATTAGAGTGACGCCACACCTTCTGTAATGATCGATATGTTACGCCTTTCAAAAGAATCTGCTTTATAGAATGTATCCACATTTTATATTTTACTACATGTAATATTTATTTGGTGTATTTTATACAACTATGTATAATTGCATAAAACTTTGAAAAAATGAGAGTATAATTTGGTATTGTGTCATAAAGAAAAGACACCCTAAGGTGCCTTTTCCAATAGTTTTTAGCAGAAACAACTGCATCCGATAATGATTAACAGAATAAATAATACAACTAATAAAGCAAATCCTCCAGCAAAACCGCAGCCTTCGCCGCAACTACCACCATATCCCATAACAATAGTGCCTCCTTTAGATAAGAGGGTAAAACTAGGGTTCATTCCATGCATTTAATGGGTTCACTTTACCTTATGTTTTTAAGTAGGTATTGAGCAGGTCCTTGTGAAAATAAAAAAAGACACCCAAAGGTGCCTTTTTTATTTTGGGTATCTTCGTTGTTCGGCATATCTATGTCCAATTGCGAGTGTTACAATATACGTAATTGAACAATACGATTTAGTTTAACGATTTGTTTTTCTTGTAAATTTGATAACATAAATTAATAAACAAAGTGCCAATAAGGCTTGAATAATTCTAGTTACTAAACTAATAATTGGATTAAAATCAAAACCTACTATAATGTGTAAAATTGTGTATATTGCAAAAAAGGTAATGGCTATTTGCAATAGTTTTTTCATAGAATATCCACCTTCTTTGGAAATTCAAATTTATAATAACAACGTTACAATTGCCCTTGCTGTCATATCTGCTAACCATGCAGGACATCCCATCTTTTTAAGCTGGTTTGATATAGCAGTTGTAATAGTTCCGCTAAAACCAATGACTACATTAAGAGTTTTAACAACTACAGTATAACTCAAATATCCTTTTAATGCTTTTTTACTGTCCCATGAAATTGGTAATTTATCAACATATTGTCTTACACTTCTATCCCAAGCAACTCTCCCAATTCTATTTAGATTTTTTAACATTTGTTTTGCTGCTATCTTTGCCGCTTGAGACTTAGGACCGTATTGTGGACCATCAACATTTTTTATTGATAATGGTAATGCTTCTCCAGGAACTTCTTTAGCTAATTCTTGTTCAATCCCTGTCATAATATCTTCAATTGAAATATTATTTTCTTTCAATTCTTTTTCTAATTTTAGTAAATCTAAAATTTCTTCTTGGCTTAATCTTTCATCAACTGTTTCAAATCCTGAAGCTTTCACTTCTTGTACATTAAAGGTTAATGGAGCTGCAACGCCAAACATAAATGTACCCGCTAAGACTGCACTAATAATTTTTTTGGTTTGTTTATTACTCATTTGGAAAATACCCCCTAAAAATAATATTATTTGTTAAAATCGTAAAATATAACATTTATATTTAATAGACTATTTTAATAGTTTTTAATTTGATATAATAGTAATTATTGGAATATATTACCTTAAAACTAATTTGGACAGGTAGTCATTTTTGCTCTGATTTATTTGTAGATGGGGGTTTACATGATAAAAAATAAAAGGATTTGCTACAGGTTACATGTTAGTTTAATGAAAAAGAAACTCTAAGGAGCCTTCCCGCGACTTGAACGATCCTATAGAAAAGTAGTATCTATTTCGATAGGATGAAGAGGCTTTTTTATGTGCAAAAGAAAAACCCACTGTATTTTCATGACAGCGGGTTTTTGGATTGAGTATTACTATCTTATTGCATAAAAGGGAATTTCTATAAAAATTATAGCATGCATTTAAAATTCTTATATTGAGAAAAAAGAGAAGGCACCCTAGGGTGCCTTCTCTTTTTGTGTTGGGGTAAATAAGAAGTAAGGTTTCCAATATAACTGAAAAAAGAACAGGTACTTGGATTTTATCACAATTTTTTCCTGAATGAACATGCATTATTACATATCATTACAAACACCTCTATTTTCCATTTGATAAAGTATATTACCAATATTAACAAGATTTAAATAAATATTTATACAAATTCAAAATATTTACAAAAATTACAAAAGTGATACATTTAAGGTGCAAGTTATAAAAAAATATTTAAGGGGGATTTATTATGTTCAAGAAATTAGTAGTTGGAGTATTAGCAACTGGTATTGCATTAACTGGAGGAATTGGAGCTGCATCAGCAAGTACGGAAGTTATAGATAATACTAAAAATTCAGCACCAATTATTCAGCGTACTCAAATACTTAAAGATAATTTCAGTCTGATAAATGGAGAAAGAGAAGTATCATTTGTGCATGTAAAAGATGGGGATATGAGAGTTCATATGACAAACAATACTAAAGGCAAGCTTGACTGGTCTTTAAAAGACTCACAAGATAATACTATTGAAAATGGATCGTTAGAAGCAGGAAAGGCTTTTACAAATACGTACTATAATCTTTCAGAAGGTGAATATAAGCTTAAAGTTACTCACAGAAATGGTGGTTCTGGATCATTTTATGCAGCTGCTCGTACTTTAGACTAATATAAATTTAACCATCTGGAAGCTTGAGGATTTTGTTATAATTTCATCATGCAAGAGTGTAAAATCACAAGTAGCCCACCTACGGAAATAGGTGGGTTTTTAATGCATAAAGAAAAGACACCCAAAGGTGCCTTTCTCCGACTTGAACCACGTTCATTTAGTATAAACCTATCCGTATTATCCCCTTGTTATACGTGTAAACACATCCTATAAAACAGAATCGTCTATATACACCAGATTGTTAGTTCACAAAATTCAAGAGATTTGAGATCAATATGTTACGTCTTTCAAAAGAATCTGCTTTATAGAACGTGTCCACGGTTTATATTTTACTACATGTAATATTTATTTGGTGTATTTTTTACCAATATGTATAATTACATATAGTTTATGAAAAAATGAGAGTATAATTCGGTATTGTGTAATAAGGATAAGGCCCACCTACGGAAATAGGTGGGCTTTTTAACGCATCAGGAAAAGACACCCATATAAGAGTGTCTTTTCCGATAGTTTGTTTAGCAGAAGCAACTGCATCCGATAATGATTAATAGAATAAACAATACAACTAATAAAGCAAATCCTCCAGCAAAACAGCAGCCTTCGCCGCAACTACCACCAAATCCTATAATAGATCCTCCTTTAATAAGAAGAGAAAACAAGGGTGTACGCATGTTTTTTAACGGATTTAATATACTTTATGTTTTTACGGATTAATTGAGCAAGTCCCTTTGAAAATAAAGAAAAGACACCCAAAGGTGCCTTCCTCCGACTTGCACTATCCTGTATTAATGCTGTTCTGATTAATACATTAAATTATAAAAATAATTTGTTATACTTCCGTGTATCCTAGCTGATATAATGTATAAGGCAATTATTGGTTAATTAATAGCACACATATATTAGGGAGGTACATAATTCATGGAGCTAATAATTTCTTCATTTGTATTAGTGGTAATATTCTTTATTCTTTCGATATCTTTAAGTGGTAAAGGTCAGCGAATAGCAAAAGAAGTTTTAAAAGAGCTTATTAATGGTCCTGAGGGAAAAATGTTGGTAGGTTTTTTTGGAACTTTAGCAGTTATAGGAGTAATTTTTATCATCTGGCTTTTATTGAACTAAGCATTCCAGTTACTCAGGCTGATATATAAAAACCTAATATACTTCTATAACAGTAGGCCTTTGAGTTGATAGCGAAGTGATTGCTTAAAGCCTTAAATATTAAGGCTTTTTTCACTATGGGATAGCACCAATCGCAAATTCTGTACGCTAAGGCTACAATGATGTTACAAGGATTGTATAATAAGAACCGAAAACGATCGTTTAAGGAACTCTATTTAGTTCTAATATAACTGAAAGAAATACGGTCAAAAACCAGTTCCAAAACTCATTATCAAAAACAGAGTACCAAAACAAACATTAAATGTCGTTTATGGTACTTTGTTAACATACGGTAAAACCAAGTTTTTCAACTTAGAAATTCCTTAGCGTACGAAATTCGCGTTATGTTGGCGAGACCCCATATGTAATTTTTAGTTAGTTTAGAATTGCAAGAACAAGAAGATAAAACGGTGTTGAAAAAATCAGGAGAATCTAGATTTAGGTTGTTCAAATATTAATATGGATCTTACGAGATATTATATAATCCAGTAGTCATTACTTTTGAACTATTCGCCACTTAAGGTGTTTTTTACTAAAAAAAAGACATCCCAAAGTGCCTCCTTCCGACTTGATAACCACTTTAATTTTAACAATATGTAACGGATGCCAATCTAGCTTTTGTAAATATTTTTCATTATTAGAAATCCAAAAAGTATAGAATCAATAAATAAATTACTACTAAAAATATTTTAATTATTGTTAACATTTTTTAGAACATCATCTCTTCAAGTGCATTTACACTAACACTCCTGATAAATTTGTCTATATTCTTGGTTAACTAGTAAAATTAAACAAAATTCTTATTTAAGAATTAAAGAGCGCTTTTAAAAGCACTCTTTAATATAGACGATATTGAAAAAGAATACTCATTAGTATATGTAATCTTTTTTATTGTGTTGCATAATCAAAAGTTTTTCGATTTATTTTTAGAGGGTATTATATTCTGCTCTATTATTCCGTAAAGATTAAGCAATTGTTTTATAAATGTAATTTTGGGTGTTACCCAATACGAAAATAGTGCTGAAAAAATTCCTATTAGAACTCCTGTTATACCATCGAAAGGATAATGAACTCCTACTCAGATACGAGAAATAGCTAAACAGAATGCAAGTATAACCCATACGCACCCAGTCTTTTTCCGAACAAACAATATGAAAAATAAATCAAAAAAATAGAATTGTATATTCGCCAGGAAATGAGTTATCTACTGCATAATCATAATCGACGAGTTTATTAACATTAGGTAATACTGTAAATGGGTGATAGTCCAAATGTCATTTTCCTACCAAATTCTCAATTAGTTCTGCAGTTACAAAAGTAAGCATCGCTTGAATAATCATCATTTTGTTCTTTCTAGATTGAGTAAACCGATAAGCCATAATAATTAAACCTAAAAAACACACCATATATTCCGCTAAAAACACCATAGTTGAGTTTAGAGATGAATATTGCTTTCCTAGATCATTGATGACTCAAAAATTATCAATTTATTCGAAAGATTTCACATAACCCAACAACATTTGATATTGTTTATCAAGGGCATACTCATCTGTTCCAATTGGTGATTTAAAAAAGAGTGAAAGATGTTCCATTATTCCTACCTTCCCTTCTTTAAGTGCATGATCCATAAAACGGGACAGATCAATTATTAGAGGGGCAGCTAAAATCGAATCAATACCTAACCA
This sequence comes from Bacillus sp. MMSF_3353, assembly GCF_030733445.1. NCBI lineage: Bacteria > Bacillati > Bacillota > Bacilli > Caryophanales > Bacillaceae > Bacillus > Bacillus sp. MMSF_3353. Next base: position 29,795 of record NZ_JASHJA010000025.1, on the reverse strand, counting down.
ATTAATTTTCATTGTCATTCGTTCTCCTAACCAACCTTCAAAGTCAATGGTATCCCAGGCTTCTTTCCTATCTCCTCGGACAGAAAAGTAATCAATTCTTACTTTATGATCAAAATGACTGTACCCCAATATTTGTTCTAGCCCAATGGATTTCGAATCAATTTTTGTTGAAGAATGTGTTGGGTGTTCCAAAACTGCACCATCTTGATTCCCTAAGATGTTCGTACTATACCACCCGACAATATTCAATCCACGTTGTTTAAACATTTTTCCTAAAACATGTTTATATAAAGTCTGACCTGTTCTTCCATCTTTTCCTGCCGTCGGAACAGCCTGCAGTTCTGCTAATTCCTGTAATGCTGGTATCTCAGTCGTCACACTCGGCGTAAAATTTACATAGGCACATTTTGATTTCATTGCCGCATATGCATACAGCATACCTGGTCGAATATCAGGTGAATTTTCCCTTAATCCAGTCTCAAATGCTTTTAATGACTGATATAAAGAATGACTTTTTGTCTTTTCTTCTGTTGAAGCCGTATTTACCACAACAATTCTTTCAAGATTATATTTTTTTCTAAATTCTTTAATGTCTGCCTGAATTTGATTCACTGCGCTCATTAAGTTCTCAGGCTCTCCTGTCAGATTATAGACCCCTTTAACAAAATCATTTACATTAGCCAGTGGTGCTTGCCAAATAGGAACATCATTGAGTTGCATTTCAATTTTCTTCAAAATAGATTCCTGAATGATACCATATTTTTGTACTACTTCTATCAATGAATCCTTTTGTATATCCCATCCACCAAAAGCAATCTGATCGAGTGGAGTTAGCTGTAATGTCTCGAATTCTTTCTCTGTAGAAATAACGCCCCTTAGTGGAGCAAGATTTTGATTTACTGCAAAAAGTCCGGAAATCGTTGTTGTTGCAACGGCACCTAGCACTCCGACAAATAATACACCCATCTGATATGTCATTCTTTCACCTCTCCCCATTCCCCACAAGTTTTAACAACAAGTCATGGACTTCGGTTGCTTCTAATGTATCTGGAAGTTCAAAATCTCTCCCTGTTACTACAAGTGACACATAATCTCCTTTGTCCTTTGCTGGTAAACCGTGAGATCCTTTGATTCGCTCCGGTTCTAGTGGTATTTGGAATGTTTTTGAATTTACAAACAGCTCAACTGGATCATAACCAGGCTTCCTATGAATATCTACATTGTATGCAAATTCTGGTGCCTGTTCATCGTTCAACCACCAGTAGTACACAAACCAACTGTCAGGTTCAGCAATAGCAATTAACTGCCCCGAAAGTTCGTGATTAATCTTATGAACCCGTTTCTCTTCTTCTCCCCATACCTCGGCTATACCTGGTGTTCTTTCGAGAATTTCTTTAACTACCCCAATATCACGTGAGTCCTGAATATACACATGAGCCAATTGATGATCTGCTAAAGCAAAGGCTTTCGACATCTCCAAATCGAGAAAATCCATATTTTCGACATGCTTGATAGCCACATATCCCTCTTTATTCAACGTTTGATTGATAAATATAGGTCTATTAACTGTCTTAAAGTTGTATTCTGATAAAATAACTAGCCGTGTTTGCTCCTTCAAGTTGCGCTCTTCCAATTGCTCGACAAAGTTTCCAATTAAACTGTCAATTTCTTTAATGGATCTCTTCGCAGCCTCACTTTCAGGCCCAAACCTTTGTGCGTTATAATCTATATTGGGTAGATATACAAGTGATAATCTTGGTTTATATTCTTCTAAAACATCTATTGCTGCATCTAATATCCATTCACTGGATTTAACTGAAGAGAACGGACCCCAGAAGCTCTTCAAATCGAACTCCCCATATTTCCCCCTCAATTTTTCATATAGCCCCCTCGGCTTTGAATCACACCACATAATTGTTTTTTTATCGAGATGAATTGGGGCAGGAGTAACTACATAGTCTGCTGTGCTCAACTTACTGAACTGCCAAAACAACACTGCTGTTTCAGCTGTCAAATCTTCTTCCTTCAACTTCTCCCATATCTTTTTACCTTCAACTGGTAGCATTGTTTGATTCCACATTGTTATCTCTTTTGTATCCCAATTTGGAAGACCGTTACAAATAATTCCATGTTCAGCTGGTGAAGTTCCAGTAATATACGTAGCCTGCATTGAACCAGTTACAGCTGGAAATACAGGTTTAATTTTTGCTTGCTGGCCATTCTCTAGCAAATTCCGAATATTTGGGGTTAATTCAGCATCATTTAGATGCTCTTCCGTCAAACTAATAATATCTAATACAACCACGTTCTTTTTCTCCAAAGGTATCACCCTTTCATCTATGTAACGGGAAAAATACGGGACATGATATAACTTATGATTAGGAAAGAAGATACAGAAAAGAAAGCTGGCCATCCTCCAAACGAAGCAGCAATTGCTCCATCCAATAATGGAAGACCAATTATACATGTTCCTACTGCTTTTTTAATATTAGATGATATTGGATTTGCTAATGCTGGTAAAATCCCTGAAAAAGTCCATAATAAAAAAACTATTACCGTAATAACTGTTGTTCCCCATACACCATAGAAATGCAAAAGCAAAATAGCAATAGCACATGTTAAGACCGCTCCTGCCATAATTCTTACTCGTATAGGATAGAGGCCAGATCCAACCTCACCTTTAGACATTACAGTAACAGTGAAAATATATATAAATCCTAATCCCGCTAACCACCAAAATTCTACTAATTTATCTGATATAATACTCAATCCTAGTAACAAGTTAACTCCTCTACAAAGCCCCATCGTTAATGGTCCTAAAACGTCATAATGCTTTGAATAGCGATTATATACAAATACCAACATAATGAGGATACAAGCAATTAAAAAGCTGATACCTGAAACAAAACATACAGATATGATACTTACAGTAAGAAGCACAAAACTAAAACATAAAGCAGAACGAATTGATATACGACCGGATGGTAAAGGTCTTTCAGGACGCTCTCTTTTATCTATTTCAAAGTCAAAAAAATCATTTAAAATAATCCCTGACGCATATATACATGCGCTCGCTAACATAAGAAGAATAATCTGACTGAAATAACTTTGATTCAAAACTATTCCCGCAATCCAGGTGCCTGCCAATATATCTGCCATCGCTGTAAAGGTATTCGGAAATCTTATCAGTTCAAAATAAGTACGAATTCTTCTCATAGGCTGTTAAGGATACTTTGCACATAGTCATAAGATTCTTTGGCGGCCGATATTGCATGATTTTCATAAGGGTATAATTCAATGGTAATAAAACCGTCATAACCCGTTTTCTTTATAGATTGTAAAACTTCTAGAATAGGAATAGCACCATGCCCAGGAATCAGATGCTCATGTACGCGATTCGCTGCAATATCCTCCAGATGATAATGTTGTGTATATGGTAGCAATTTATAAACCAATGCAGCTGGATCTTCTCCAACACAAAAGAAATGTCCTATATCAAAATTTAATGCAATTGCCTGCGAAGGAACAGCCTTCTTAAATTCTATAAATTGATCTGATGTTTCAATTAATAAATCAGGCTCAGGTTCAACAAGGATTGTTACGCCAGACTTTTCGGCATGATCAGCCAATTCTTCCATTGCAGAAATAAAAACTTTATTTGCCCATTCCCTCCCTACATTGATGAGTGGCCCCCCTGGTTCGGTAGATAGTGTCTTTGCACCGAGTTTTTGAGCTAAATCAATACAGTTATGGGTATGTTCTATACGTTGTCTTCTTTCTGTTTCATCTACCTCTACAAAAGACGGGTGCCAATTATCTTTTATTCCATACAGCATGAATGCATTCAAATTTGATATAGTCATGTTCCTTTGTTTCAACTTGTCTTTTATCATGAGTATTTTCTCGTTCGTTACCTCAGGTGGAAAAGCATGCGGGATATCTAGTAAGATTTCTATACCTTCATATCCAATTTCGGATAATATATCTATTGTTTCTAACAGGCCATATCTTTTAAATCCATTACTGCTATATGCAAGTTTCATAATCTTTTCACCCCTTATGAATCTAGTTTTAATTTTCCAGATTGCTCATAAAAACGAACTGGATTATTCCAAACTAGTTCTTGAATGATATTTTCCGCATGCCCTTTCTTTCGCATCTCAAGCGCAGTTTTTACAACATTAAGAGGATTAGATGGTCCCCAATCTGCTGCAGTGTTAACCATAATCTTATTTATGCTGTAATGTTCAATTATTTCAATTGCTTCATCAGTTGAAACTTTCGTTGGATAAATTGTCATTCCGCTCCAGCCTCCATATTCAACGGAAAGATCAATAGTATCTGAATTATTATGATCTATTAATACCTTATCAGGTTCAAGCCCTTCTTCCCTTAGGATTTCTATTGTTCTTCTTGTTCCCTCCCGCTTATTTTGATGGGGAGTATGCACCATAACTAACATATCGAGGTCTTTAGCCAATTTAAGTTGTCTCCGCATCACATCTTCTTCCTCAGGAGTAATCCTATCAAATCCGATTTCCCCAATTGCAAGACACCGCTCATGTTGCAAATACTCGGGCAATCCATCAATTACTTGATAGGCAATATCAATGTTATTTGCTTCTTTTGGATTCATAGCTAAACAACAATAATGAGTGATTCCATATCGCTTAGCACGCTCAGGTTCAAAGGTAAGCAAATGTTGGAAGTAATCAAAATAGGTCTCAGGATAACGGCGTTCGCTTCCAAGCCAAAATGCGGGTTCTACAACAGCGCGTACACCGGCCAGACTCATATTTTCATAATCATCGGTTGTACGAGAATAACAATGGATGTGCGGATCAAAATATTTCATAAATTTTCTCCCCTCATAAAAGGCTATTCTTAAAATATGGTGTAAGGAATTCTATAGATTCCTTTGCTGCCAGTACTGGATTATTGCAGTAGGTATATAATTCTACTGTAATAAATCCTTTATATTTAATTTGCTTTACATAATTAAATAATTGATTAAAATCTATATTCCCATGACCAGGTATAAGATGATAGTGTTTGTGATCTGCTATATCCTCTAGGTGGATGTTCCATATCCTAGACTTTAAACTTGATAATAAAGTGGGAATATCCTCTCTTATTACATCTGCATGCCCGAGATCAAGATTTGCGCCCAGCCTATTTGATCCCACTCTTTGAATTAATTCATTCAATTCTTTGCCATTTTCTATTAAAAGGCCAGGTTCGTACTCAATCCCTACGTTGATTTCATGTCGTTCAGCATAGTCCATAATCTCTATTAGTGAATTTATAAGATGATTAATCGCTTGATCTGGTGGATTCCCTGAAAGACACTTTCCACTTGTAATACTGATGTTTTTGGCATTTACTATTACAGCTAAATCTATTAATTGTTTTGTATATTTAATTCTCTGATTCCTCACCTTTTCTCTTGCATTACATAATGAAGGCTCAAATGTAGGTTCTCCAGTAGAATATGGAAAAAAACCAGCTGCTGTATTTCCGTTTATATTTGAGACTTCGAGGCCATATTTTTCTATTTTTTGTCGTACATCAGTTACCCAAGCAGCAGTATGTACAGGTGGGAAAGCATGAGGAACATCCGCTAAAATTTCAACTCCTTTATACCCCAACTTTCCAATTTCTGAAATAGCTTCGGGTAATGTGTATGTTGTAAATGCATTTGTACTAAAAGCTAGCTTCATATTGCCCCTCCTTTTAAAACATCTAATATTACAACACTTGTTCGTTCAATAGAATTTAGTCAGCATTTATAAAAAACGATACAATCTATTCAAAAATATTCTACAAATTTCAACGAATAGCCAGGAGTAAAAAAAACTTAATATAAATATTATTGCAATAACCTTCGCATCTATAATTGTATTAACAGTAGGGCCCAGTACTGGGAAACGGAATACATACAGTATCACCATGATCCCCGCCAGTAGACATATTGATGAAAAAGAAACAACCAAAATTCTCTTATTCAATTGTAAAAAAGCCACACCTATAGCTATACCTAATAAACCTGTTGTAAATGGAAAAATAATTAATTCACTCGGCTGAATGATAAATAAAAGGAGAATTGTAAGGATATAAGAGAGGGTTCCTTGACGAATCGAAAGGTACGTAACTAAAAAAATTGGTAATGTCGCTAAAAAACTAATTAAGTAGCCTATACCTGGCATAAAGCCTCCTGCTGATTGAAGCATGGTGGCAAGTGTACTCAGCAAGGCTGTAATGACCAAGTTGGCTACAAAGGAGCTCTTATTCAAGTGAATATGGTCTTCACCTATCTCTCTCATCGATTGATACCAGTAACGGACAAACCATTCGATTAAAATCACCACCCAAAAATATCCAAACAGTCACTTTCTATACTATTCATTACAGCGTATTTTATGCGGCATTGCCTTATAGTACAATTTCAAAAATAGTACCTTTGTTCAAATCAGTCACATTTGTAGATTCATAAACCCCTAAATATAATCTAGTTTGATTCAGATTTGTTCCCAAATTAACATAATAAGCTGATTGAGATCCAAAATTATAATCGGTTTCAATAACACTAAAATCATTTAATTTACCATCTATACTAGGGCGAGTATAGGCTAAAACCCCTCTAACTGGGGAGTTAGTTTGTTTCTTCTGAGCAAGATCGATAAACACAATACTTTCTGTTAAATTCGGGATTCCATTCCCCATATATGGTTGGACACCTGTAAGTGCAGTTCCATCAAACTTATCAGGTCCTGAACCTTTATGAAAATAACTAATAAATGGTTGAAGCCGCTTCATTGAGGTTTTAACTGTTTCATTATAATAAGCTATTGTTTTCTCATCTAAAGTGGTGGCTGAAGAACAGCGTCTTATAAAAGAAGTAGGAAAATTCCCTTCCCATCCACGCCAACCAAAGTTAATAAATCCGTCTTGGTCAGAAGTAGATCTCATTATTAAAGAAGCTTGAACAAGTTGAGTGACTGGTATAGGTCTATAATGAACAAATGAAAAAATTGATTCCACCAAATCTTGCCCAACATTTCCCACATATTTAATATACTGATTATAAAACCTTTGAAATGAAATACCTGTGATATTACGAACGCCTTTAGCAATTACCTTAAGAGTTTCCTGAATAGATGAGGGAAGTTCATCAAAACGTGTGACTACAGGAGGATTATTGATAAGTGTATTCTTAGCTACATCAATTTCAATTATTTTACCGGCTATCTCCATATCATCCTGACTTAAATTAAATGGATCATAGCCTGATCCACCATCTCCAGTTGTTAAAACAAGTGCCCCAGTTTCAGGTGAAAAACTTAGGCTATTAACCCCATTATGATTAAGAAATGGTCTTCTTATATTAAGTAATGTACGTCTTTTTTGAGGTTGACCATTCGGTTGTAAAATCCATTCTTCTACGGTATCAATATGATCATATTGAGTTTCCCTGTTTATCCATCTTAAATTTAACGTTTTTGGGTCACATGGATTAGGCTTAAAAGGTTCAGCCAGAGCGCCCGGTCCTTGTGTTCCAGCTAATGAATAATGAAGATAAAACAAACCGTTATAATAAAATTGTGGATGAAACGCTAGTCCTAGCAACCCTCTTTCATCATATCCACCTTGTTCAGACTTCCCTAATTTTATGATTCGAGAACGAACATCTAAAAAAGTTCTTATTTCTCCGTCTCCTATGTAAAAGATTTCTCCTATTTGGGTTGCAATAAATAATCTTTCAATTGATTCACCTGGAAGTATAGTTGTTCTTAAAACAGTGGGTAGATTTATCTTACTTACAATGGGTTGTAAACGAACTTTTACTTTTATCAATTAACTTTACACCCCTTTCTATTATAAGAATATGATTTGGAATGTGCTATTAGTATCAAATAAGGGATGGCAATTGAATATAAAAAAGCGTGTTATGATTATCTTCTTCAAAACACGCTTTTTCCTAATATATCGAACATTCATCAACTTTATATCTTAAAATACACCTAACAATTTTTCTGTGAATTTTTCAGAATTCCTCTAAAAAAATTAGACTTATCTTCCTGGTCTATTCAAGGCTATTGCTGAGTACGCTGCATTTCCTGCTTCTCCATATAATTACGCATCTTTTTCATATATCTAGATGCATCCATTGGATCTTTTACAATCATTTCAATAATACAGAGTTTTTCAGTACTTTCTATTTCAGCTTGGTTTATTGCCTGATCAAGCTCTCCGTAGGTACGGACTGTAGCTGTAAGCGCATCGCCTTCAAAAACTTCCGCTAGCTTAGTATAAGACCATTGAGGAATTTTGTTGTACTTTTGATTTTTTGTTTTTACATTCAAATATTTTTCAATCGTATAACCATCATTGTTTAAGACAAAAATTATAGGCTTGCATCCATAATAAAGCATGGTGCTGATTTCTTGAGCTGTCAGTTGTAAGGCTCCATCCCCTGTAAACAGAAACACTCGGCGTTCAGGCACAGCCATAATAGCACCGAACGCCGAGGGGGTTGCGTAACCGATGGACTGCCAACCACCTTGCCCAATATATATTACATCGCTCGGTAGTCTCACCTCTGCCATTCCGTAATAGAATGTACCGGTCTCGACAACTACAATGTCTTCCTCTTTCAGCATCTGCTGAAAACGTGGATAATAGTTCGCCGCTATTAGAGGGGCATCGGTGTTAGTATTTAATTGGTCGTAAGGGAATGACATTTTTTCTACCAAGCCTTGCCCCTTATAACCCACATTCTGTATTGCAAGTAACATGTCAGCTGCAAGAACATTCGGATACTCTGCCTCAGCAATTTTAACCATATCCGGTTGAATATTGACGGTTATCAGCTGGTTTAGTTTTGCGGTAAAACTCGCGGTATTAGTATCTGCCAATACCATACCAATTGCGATGATACAATCTGCATTTTCTACCTTACTTTGAACTTCAGAATCTCCAAAAGATCCTAAGTACATTCCCACATAATTTGGATGGGTTTCGTCGAATCCTCCCTTTCCGTACATCATCGTTGCAACAGGAACATTCATGGTGTCTGCCAGTTGTTGAACTGCCGCTTGAAGACCGAAACGCATGGTTTTTACATCCACCAGTATAACTGGTCGATGTGCACGATCTAGTAGCTTATGGACATGATTGACCGCAGCATGAAGAGTTTTCAAATTAGATGTTGGGCGCTCTTGTGTTGGCTCTACACGATTTTTAATCGGTTTGGTCACTAAATCATCGGCCACAACAAGATATACAGGCTTTTTCTTTTCTTTAGCAATTTGAATTGCGGCTGGAATTTCAATTTTAGCATTTTCAGGCGTAAGCACCGTGCTGTATGCAGTAATTTGCTCATACATGTTGCGAAAAACATCAAATTTCCCATCCATTAAAGTGTGATGCATCAGCTTATGTTCTTTTTGATTATTTTCGGGAGGCGCACCCACTATATGAATGATTGGTACATGCTCACTATTAGCTCCGGCTATAGCATTACAAGCGCTGAGTTCTCCGACTCCAAAAGTTGTAATAAGAGCGGACATCCCTTTAATTCTTGCATAGCCATCTGCTGAATAGCCCGCGTTTAGTTCGTTCCGTCCTTCTATAAAGCGGATACCTTTATAACACTCTAAAGTATCAAGAAGTGTAAAATTATAGTCCCCTGCAATACCAAAAATCTCGGTAATGCCCTCCAATTTTAAACAATCGAATAAATATTGACCAACCGTTTTTTGAGAAGGTTGCCTTTGTAAACTAAAGTTATCCTCATTTATCATGTTTTCCATCACTTGTTCACCCCTTATCTATTTCTTAAATTGTTTTGTTTTATAGTATTCTTTTTGATAATACCCTTTAATTGAACCCATTATCCGTTGCACTGAGCCAAAGTAGTATATCAAACGCAATTAACTAATATAAAAACATGTTGCTATTAAAGATACATGTTTCATAATCCAAAACAATTTTAAACTTGAGATAAGGTTTAAAAGTCAAAAAAGAGCACTTTTTGAAGAAACCTTAAACACTTTAAATGTGTCAAAATCTATCAAATATCGCTATATTAACAGTTATTTAGAATTATGATTGCACCTTCCCCCCTTTTGATGATATAAAGGGCATATTTATAATGAAAAAAGCATCTTCTGGTAGTGAAAGAGCAATTAAGGAACAGTTGAATGACAATAAACTATTCCGTTACAGAGCAACCGTTATTAAGTTAACAGTGAAATTGGATATGGATAATAAGGTCTTTAAAAAAATATAGAGGAAAGAATATAATTATATTGAGTATAATAACGTGTTTTTAACTATACCTTTAAGGAGGCGTTGTCGATGAGACATTATTTCTATTTGATTGGGCGAAAAAATAAGGGGATAACGTTCCAATAGCCCATAAACTACGTGGTTCCCCTTCAATATTAGAAGGAGAGTATCAGTTTGAAAAAAATTTATTTACAGCCAATTGACAAAAGTAATTGGGAAGAAGCAATTAGATTATCTGTTAAAGAAGAACAACAAACATTAATTGCATCCAACCTTTATTCTATCGCAGAAGTTCAATTTTTAGATAATTTCTATGCAAAAGGTATTTATCTTGCTGAAAAAATGATAGGATTTACTATGTTTGGGATAGATTCTGATGATAATAATTATTGGATTTATAGACTTATGATTGATAAAAAATTTCAAGGTAAAGGTATAGGTAAACAAGCTATACATCTAGTTATTGATGAGATAAGAAAATATAATAACGCAAACATTTCTATAATAATGATTGGATATGCTCCTGAAAACCTTACAGCTAAATTTTTATATAAGAAAGCAGGATTTATTGAAACTGAATTATCATCTTGGGGTGAACAGTTAGCTAAGTATTCTTTATGAGCATTTGAATTCCCTAAGTTGACTATTAGACTTATTAAAGAAAAGAGTCCAATAGTATAGCAATATAAGTGGAATAGGATTAAACTTTTTTATAACAGAATCAACCAACTGAAGATATTAAGAGCGTGTTTTGATTAACCTTTTTTCAAAACACGCTCTTTTCTATGATTATTTATCAAACTTATTAGTATCAATTTTAATAAGCGTCATTTAAAAGCAAAAACACTGTTCAAATAAAATTACGTCTAAATTGAACATACATACAGCCACAATTTGCTGTTTTCTAAGCTCAAAGTTTACCTCTCCAATAAGTGGAAATACTAAAACTATAAAACATTGGATGGAGGATTTATAGTGACGAATAATGAGAATTACAGTGGAATATTACCCCATAATGCCGAATCTTATTGGACGAGCAGTATTCAATTACCAGAATACCCTTCTTTAGAAAATGACATACAGGTCGATGTTATTATAGTAGGAGGAGGAATTACTGGCATTACTTCTGCCTATCTTTTAGTAAATGAAGGTCTAAAAGTCGCTGTTATAGAGGCAGACAAGTTATTAAATGGAACGACTGGACATACGACAGCTAAAATTACGGCTCAACATGACATGATTTATGACGAGCTTATCAGATATACCGGAAAAACTACCGCAAGATTGTATTATGAAGCAAACATAGATGCTTTAAAATTCATTCAAACCACAATTAATAAACATCACATTGATTGCGATTTTACTCAACAAGATGCTTATTTGTATGCCACAACAGAAGAATATGCATTTAAGTTAGAAAAAGAAGCAGAAGCTTATAATGAACTTCGAATTGAAGGCGAACTTGTAAACAAACTTCCTATTGATTTAAAAATACATAATGCACTTGTTATGAGAAATCAAGCACAATTCCATCCCCTTAAGTATTTAGCTCATCTTTCAAATATAATTACAGAAAAAGGTGGATACATCTTTGAAAATACCACAGCAGTAAATATAAAAACAGGCGAACAACCTGTAGTTCTTACCCGTGGAGGAGCTCAAATTACAGGAAGGTATATTCTCTCTTGTTCTCATTTCCCTTTTTATGAAGGCGCAGGACTTTACTCTACAAGAATGCATGCAGACCGATCCTATATAATTGCCGCTAAGACAAAAACAGATTATCCAGGTGGTATGTATATTAGTGTAGATGAACCAACCCGCTCCCTCCGTTCTACAACAATTAATGGTGAAAAATTTATTCTTATCTCTGGAGAAAGTCATAAAACGGGACAAGGCGGAGAAACACTAAAACATTATGAAGCACTAGAAATATTCGGGCAACAAGTTTTTGGCCTTGAAAGTATCCCCTATCGCTGGTCAGCTCAAGATTTAATTACACTAGACAAAATTCCTTATATCGGTGAAATTACATCCGATCAGAAAAATATATTAATTGCTACTGGATATAGAAAATGGGGTATGACAAACGGAACCGCAGCGGCGCTTTTATTTCGAGACATCATATTAAAAGAAAAAAACAAATATCGGGAATTATATACTCCCTCTCGTTTCCACATGAATCCTAGTTTAAAGAATTTCTTAGTCGAAAATGCCAATGTTGTTGGACACTTAATTAAAGGAAAGTTAGAGATTCCTCAAAAATGTATTCGTGATTTATCTAACGATGAAGGAGCTGTCGTTGATATTGATGGACATAGAAAAGGAGCTTATAAAGATGCAGAAGGCAAACTTCATATTGTAGATACAACTTGTACCCACATTGGATGTGAAGTTGAATGGAACAATGGAGAACGTTCTTGGGATTGCCCATGCCATGGTTCGCGATTCTCGTATACAGGAGAAGTACTTGAAGGGCCTGCTGAAAAACCATTACAAAAGTATGACTATAAAATGCTTGATAATCTTACTTCAGAAGACTCTGGTTATTAATAAAAAACACTTAACAAAAAAAAAGAAAGTGTTTTGAAAAAATATTTATCAAGACTTAATTTAATAAAATGTTTTAATACAAATCCCCTCAATATATTATATATGTTGGGGGGATTTGTATTATTTACATTCGTTCTTCGTTATATAGGGACCCACCACATCAATATCAGCTAGGGATAAATTAAGGAAAAATTCAGAAGAAAAGTAAGCCCGCTCCTTATCTATTTGTGTATAAGGCGTAGACTTACTTTGATTACTGATAATGATAAGGTAGGTTAATTTTACATGTATATGAGATTTATCATTATCATCATAAATTTTTATTGATGGTATTTATATATATTTACTCATAAGAATAGAACTAGCTTAGTATTTAGTGGGGATTAAGAATGAATAGGGATGAAACCTCATTACACCCTGATACGGGTGTTACGTCTGTAATGTTTGTTGAACGATCATTAAATGAAAATCGTTTTTGGTCTAGAATCATGAAGGAGCATTCTAAGAAAAAACACCTATAAATAAAATTTAATTAATTGGTATATACTTCTTGAAACCCTTACTTATGGTTCCATTGTATCCATTTTTAGTGAAGAATTTATGTGCTTTTATTCTAGTTGCACTACTTAATAAGATAATTCTTGTGGATCCCCTTGCAATTGATATCTCTTCTACATGATTCAATAACTTTTCCCCTATCCCATTACCTCGAAAATCTTCATTTACAATCACATACTCTAAAACCGTATACGGTCTAAATTGATATCCAGGATCAAGGCAAAACGTCATAAATATACTTCCTTTGATGTTACCACTTTCCTCATAGACAAACAAAAAATTATTAGAATCATTCCTTATCTGCTCAATTCTTTCTGGTAAAACCTTAATATTTTTGCTATGTGGTGCTAATTTTTTATATAGATTTTCAATTACATTGCTGTCCTTTGGTTGAGCTTCACGAATCATATAACTACCTACCTTTTGCATTTAATATATCCATGGTAAAGACTGAGATCGATTATGGCTATAACTCTATATAGGCCTTTTTCCCACCCGGAATCTTAAATTTTTTTACATCATATTCTTTAATTATATATACCTTTATCGCTTCAAAATCTTTATCCAAAGTAAGAATTGGATTTTTCAAGAAATATATTACTTCTTCCCCATCATACATTCGGGCTTTTATTGTTTCTTTGTCGGAGTGAAACGATAAATTGACTCCTTTGTAAAAATATTCGTAGTATCCCTCTTCGTCCTGCTTACTCTTATCTTCAAAAGGAACACATTCAATATGATATATATTCCCATTTGCATTTATTGATTTCATACACCATCCCCCACTTCCAATGATATCCATAAAAATCAGTATCCATATTTAGCAAAGTAATTTTTGAAATTATGACATTTTCCAATGTTCTATGAATTTTATTTGCTATTAAATTCATAGACACATTATTTATTCATTTTCAAAGTTCTCTTATTAATTTCAGGATAAAACGCTGAACGACTCACTTGGTAATATTGCAAATTTGATTTATTGTACGTTTATCTTCTTTATATAAATGGATAGCATGTTCCATCCCTTCATGCTTCTTCCCGCACTTACGAGGACGACCCAGCTGTCCCCCTTTTTTAACAATGCCTAATCCGACTCTTTGCTTTTCTTTCAATAACTCTCGTTCCTACTCAGCAACACCTTCAATAATATGAAAGAGCATTTTTCCAGTTGCTATTCTTGTATCAAAATTATAATCCAGATTAACTATATGAACATTTCGCTTTGCCAAGTTTTCAACGAGTTCTAACATGTGTTTTAAATTTTTGGCTAATCGATTCATCCGAGCTTCAACAACTATATCTCCTTCTTTGGGTCCACCACATACCTATCAGGCTAAGAAAATATAACTACTCCCAGAACTAGATTTTGTCCTAATATGTAATAAAAATTTCTTTTTTCATCTGGAGATGTCAATTTTCTCGTTTTGGGGTATTTGCTTTTCTTAGGTTGATGGGCATGTGGCGGGACCCCTATAAGAAATCACAATGTGCGATCCAATCATTTGTTTTACTATTTTTAGCAAAATAAATTCCGCCACCATGAATAATCTTTAAATGTGCTTTTGGATCTTCTGTTATTTGAAAAACAAATTCATAATCCGCGGACCATTGGATACCTGATTGGGCAAAACAAGCATAGCCACCTAATTTATGTATGTAATGATTTTCTTCAAAAATATCCTCGTAGTAGTCAATCTCATTTGTGTTTTCAAGTTCTAAAATTCTATCTTGCATATTGTTTGGAAAATCTTCTGTATCCCATTGTGGAAACTCATTAGTTACTAATTTAGGTATTAAGGGAAAAGATTTTAGATTAGGAAACGTAATTGACATTTCATTCGGTACAAGTTCCTCTAAAGAATCATATTCTCTAATACAAAAATTTCCTGATAAGTTTGATAAATCTTTAGTGAAGTTTGGAGAAAGAAATACTGCGATGGCTTTCATATCTTTTACTGCTTCTGGAACAAAAGGTATTTGAGTTAAATTAAGCATCATGATCGCATACATTTTTTCTTCATAGCGGTCGATTGGGTAAGTTTCATTTGGTAATGAATAGGGGATCTTTCCAATCCAACTTTCATTTATAGAAAACTCGGGTCTTTTTCCTCCTGTTTGAAAAATAGTTGCACTTTTTCTTAGGATATTCTTTATTTGATCTATTTCCAAAGTTTTTCTCCCCCTAAATTTATATTTTTTTCTTTATTTCAATGAATAATTATATTGTATCAATAATGGGTGTGTGTTGTTATAACAATTCTTTTGAAGGGTGCTGTTAGCAGTAACTTCACGTATCTTTTTTTGTTTTACTGTCAATTTAAAACGATTTTGTACTATACAGCAATAAAACCGAATTCACTTTTATTTAATCAAGAGATTTCGGTTTATTATTGGGGGAGCACCTCATATCTATCAACCTAAGATTTTAAAATATCCTCTAATTAAGGAATTTGTAAGTATCAAGTAAGAAAAACGAGAGCTTTGTTCCCTATAATTAAAATATAAAATGAAGGAAGAAAGATCATTTCTGAAGTTTATATGCATGTGAAAAAAAGTGGAAATCTACGGTTTTTTAGAGTAAAAATATCAGTGTGTCCAAGTTTTGGAGATTATTACTTGCAAATATTTTGAAGTTTTTGCACCAGAATCCTAATTACCATACCTGTTTTTTACCATCACATATTGGAGGTTAAAACATGAATAAGAAAAAGAAAATACAAAGAACGGCACTTACCTTTACCCTACTCTTTTCTTTAGGCGTTTCATCTTTCTCGCTTACAACAACTATTAACGCAGATACACGCGAGGAACAATCCGCTGAAAAGAAACTAGTCTCTTTAACGGAGCGTACATCATTATTTTTTGAATATCTCCAGCAAGGTAAGTATGCAGAGGCACTCCAGTTGACGTCTGCTGCTTTTCAATCCAAATTTACAGCAACCACATTACAAAACTGGTGGACACAAAGTGGCTGGAGTGGGTTAAAAAGCATGGGAACCCCCGTGATAAAAGAACGAAACTTGGTCCATCAGACGGTGGAAATTCCAGGAACTATCGAAGGAACTACTATCTCGCTACTCCTTAAATTCACACCTGGTGGGAAAGTAGATGAAGTTGGAGAAAGGCCGCCCCAGGAATCTTACATTCCGCATCCTAGATATGACCAACCTGCTTCCTATCAAGAACGTGAAATTGTCATTGGAAATTCTACTTATCCATTACCAGCCACATTAACAGTTCCGAAACATAAGCCTGGTGAAAAGGTACCCGTTGTTGTTCTTGTTCATGGTGCTGGCATCCATGATCGCGATGCTACCTATTTGGGAACAAAAATCTTACGAGACCTTGCGGTGGGTCTTTCATCCAACGGAATTGCAGTGTTACGCTATGAAAAACGTACCTTAGAACATGCATTAAAGATGAGTGCAGAACCTGTTACGTTGGACCGTGATACTACAGACGATGCCATATATGCAGCAAAGTCAGCAGCGCAGCAGGAAGGCATTGATCCAAATAATATTTTCATTCTCGGACATAGCCAAGGAGCTGGCACAATGCCGCGAATACTGAGCAAAGCGCCTTCCTCACTTGTTCGAGGAAGTATCTTACTCGCACCACCTGCACGCCCTTTGACTGACACTGCCATTGATGTGAGTCAATACCTTGGGGCGCCAAAGGAAGTAATCGATGAACTAAAAAAACAGTTCGCTTTTATCCTGGATCCTACTTTCGATCCTGACCATCCGCCAGCTGGCTACAATTTTCCGTTTCCGTCTCCTCATTTTATGTATGATGTTACTAGGTGGCGTCCAGTTGAGGAGGCAAAATCACGAAAAGAGCCTTTGCTGATTCTGCAAGGGGCACGCGATTATCAAGTAACAGTAAAAGAAGATTATACAAAATGGCAGGAAGGACTTTCAAACCGCGGGAATGTTCAGTTCAAAGAATATCCGAAATTGAATCATTTCTTCACGGAGGGTGACGGGGAATTGAGTCTTCCAAGTGAGTACGAAATCCCTGCAAATGTTCCCGAGTACGTCATCCAGGACATTATTACATGGGTCAATGAGACAAAAAAATAAGAAAACATCAAAAGCCTTCATGGAATCATCATTGCGTGAAGGCTTTTTTGAAACTAGTGATTCAGACATATCTATTATTTTCAACATCATTTAATATAATATTTGCCCCAAAACGATATTTTTAGGCTTTCTTGTAACGAAAAAGCTTATTTATCGTTTTTTGGGGAACCTGTTTTCTTAGGTTGATGGCAATGTGGTGCTACCCCATATAGCAAAAATACGTTTTCCTTACCTATAATTCTACAGAAAGAATAATGTAATTTATTCATTTTGAGGACCACATAATGAGTATAGGATATCAGAAAAAACTTGTTAAGGTTAGTAATTCCATACTATTTCATTTCATACAAAAGGAATTTGCTCATTATTGACGAAAGTGTATGTTAACTTGATGAGTTCATTCATATACCGTATTACAAAAAAACATGAGAACAATCTTATCCTACGATACATAATTATAATCCGTTTTGAAAACTAGTAAAATTAAGGAGCAATTTTGTATGGGGAGAAAAGTACTGTTTTTTGGGGATTTCGGAATTGACGATACGATAGCTATCATATATGCTCATTTGACAGATAAAATTGATGTTATAGGAATTGTTGCAGACTATGGGAACGTACCTAAAGCTGAAGTTGTTAGAAATGTTCGCTTTTTACTTAAAAGTGTAGGTAAAGAATATGTAAAAGTTTTTGGTGGGGCGGAGCATTCCATGTCTTCAGAAGCTGAAACTTTTTATCCAGAAGTTCACGGTAAATTTGGGATAGGGCCCATTTATCCAGGACTAGAGATACAGACATTTGAGAATTTTTTTGAGGTTCTCACACTTATTAAGCAGCATAAAAATGAACTTATTATCGTGAATACCGGACGGCTCACTTCACTTGCAACTCTATTTCTCCTTTATGGTGATGTGATGGAATATGTACATTCTTATTATATTATGGGAGGAGCTTTTCTATATCCAGGAAATGTTACTCCCATTGCTGAAGCTAACTTTTATGGCGATCCGGGATCAGCCAATATTGTAATGAGATACGCAAAGAATCTATCAATTTATCCTTTGAATGTTACACAATCGGCTATTGTAACACCGGAAATGGTCAATTATATCCACTCTAAAGGGAAAACAAAATTTTTAAAGCCTCTTTTAGACTATTACTATTATCAATTTTATCAAAAAAAAGTTCCTGGAATACAAGGTAGCCCGGTTCATGATGCACTTACTTTAATTGCGATTAATCGTGATGATATTTTTACCTACCATCAATCAGCAGTCACAGTTAATGTACTTGATACTGTAAGAGGACAAAGTATAGGAGATTTTAGATCTACCTTTGAACCAGAAACATTCGGTAATCGTCCAAAACACAGGATTGCAATACAAATGAATTATGAACAGTTTTTTAAGGAGTTTATGACTGTAATGACTGGCGAACTATTTTAGGTAAAACCCTTATATATAAGGATATGTTTTGCTATCAAGATAAGATTTTAAAGTACCCTCTAAATGGAAATTTTATGTTTTTATATGAAATTTATTTTAATCGTTTTGGGGGTGACTTATTTTCTTAGGTTGAGGGTAACGGGGTATCGTCTATTATAAAAAAGCAAACTTAATTAAGTTTGCTTTTTTAAATGTTCTTCTAAATCTAATTAGTTTTCATAAAATATCTTCTGCTTCCTGTGGAACGGATATGTTTTTATTTCTTCTGTATCTAAATTTTCATGAAATAAATGAATAGCTATAATTTGTCTACAATCATAGGTATGGTAATAATATGTACCGGATTCCATACACATTGCACTTGTATAGATGGTATTGTCTAATGTACCTTCGTCCGTTATCACTCCACCTTTTGGAACCTCGCAAGTTGATAAGATATGAAATATGGCCGATACCCCCTCTTCTTCGTTATCTATACCTTGAATATTTTGTTTCCAAAATGCTGCCCGCACAAACCTTGATGGTGGGGTGAAATCCCCAGGTAGTCCCATCGAACCTGATCCTTGTCCAAAAGCACTTAACGGCAAATCACTCCATTGTGTTGGTGCATATGGATGCGATTTAAGACCAATAAATTGTCTTAAATTTTGTAAATGCCAGTTAAACTCAGGACTATTGGTCATTACCCCAAGAGGATTATCATATATTTTTAGTCCTTCAGTTGTCGGCTCTAGCACAATACAATCTCCCCATTTATCCGCTAAAATCCAATGTAGCGGTGGAGCAACTCCTAAAACAGGTAATGGTACATCCAAAAAAGAAATACTATCTACAGATTTCTTTAACTCTTCGACAGAATTGAATTGTGTGAGACTCCATGCCACAAAATCAAATGGAGCCAGATTCGTTTTATTATCATCTATACTGTTACTATAAGTAGCGAATCCTGGAAAATAGAGTGTTGCACATGTCATACCTGATTCATTTACTCCGTCCGCCAGTATTATCCTTCCTTGATGGTTAATCCCCATCCCGACAACAGCTTGTTTCGCCTCGATGGTTTCACCAGTTATATTGTTCCATTGATAACTTCGAGGAACTATTATTACTTCTTGATTGAAATCTAATGTAAAATCCATCGTTCTTGCAAAAAGATGCTGACCGCTTTTTGTCTGTAATGTCAAACTAGTACACATAAAGAACACCCCTTTATTTAGTTTATTTGAACAAAAACATATTTAATTTCCATCCTTAAGTTGATAAGCATGTATCGTGACCTCTATTAAAAAATATGGTTTCTAATTTTATTTCAATCTTCCTTGCACCCAAGCAGCAATATCATTTATAACATACTCAGGGATTTTAGCAGGACTATACTATTCATCCGGTTTACTTAATTCCCCATCTCCTTCTGTAAAGAAGTGATTTAACTTTGGATATAGTCGATAATCAACGTGACCTCGTTCTTTTAATTGTTCTTTCCATAGAGGAATTTCGATTTTTGATTGAACTTGATAATCTCTTTCTCCCTTCAAAATTTGAATTTTTTAATACAATATGCCAAATACTATAAGGAAAATAAAAATTATCAAAGAGATCACTAATCTCCTTTACGATTCCCCCTAACAAATTAAAAAACTATTATAAACAAACTTCAATAAAAGATGCCTTCTCCCTCTTTTTTTATGACTGGATTTTTTGAGTGGTTGGGTGTTATCTAAAATAGAATTATTTATTGTATATGCTTCTTGCTGATTAAACATAAACTGCTAGTGAATAGAAATTTATGTTTTCTGGGAATTTTCAGAAGGGTTGTATAAATATAAGAAGTCATAATTGTAATTACGAGTCTATCATTCAAACATGTTGTTACTGTACTGTTTTCGATTTCACTAGTCGAGTTGCAACAAATTTCACAAAAAACAAACCACTTAGACAAGTGTCCAAGTGGTTTGGTAGTACGAGTAAAAGTATATAAATATGTATTATTCCTCTTCTAAATCAGCAAGTTGTTTCATTCGTAACTTATAAACATACAATATTGGAATGAGTCCGCAAATAAATAAGATAATGCCTAACAGTAGCCCATCTCTTGTACTAGATTCTGGGCTGATCGATGTAAGGTAAGATGTGCCAAGTACAATCACTACCAATACGAGTAAACTTGTAAGGAGTGATTTTTTAGGATTCTTTTTCGTATGTTCTTGCTGCACATTGATGCTCATGGATAAATAACCTGACACGACCGAAGTGATAATAAATAGCATCCATAGCGGATTATCACGCATATGTTCAAAACCGCCATGTATCAAATCATATCCAAGAATGCAGAGTATACCCATAGTTTGTACAAAGAATAGAATACGGATATTTTGTAGATTCCTTAGTACAAGTCTTTCATCTGTAATTTTCTTCATTCATAATCCTCCTGTTCTATCCAAAAGATTTCGTCTAATGTTGCATCTGTCGCATAACAAATTTGTAAACATAACTTTAATGAAGGATTGTACTTCCCTTTTTCAATAAGGCTAACAGTTTGTCTGGTAATCCCAACTGCCTCAGCTAATTGCTGCTGGGTCATATCTGCTTTTACTCGAGCAAGCTTCACGTGATTTTTCATATGCAACCTCCTATATAAATGTAACTTATATATTACTTAATGTAAAGTATATATTCCTCTAATCTCGTACCAATTTGTACTTTGTACATATATTTCTCTAGTAGAAAAGAAAAACAAGTGTCCACAACGAGACACTTGTTCTTTTTTAAGTAATGAAGAATCCGCTCCTTCTTCGTTTGTTTTTCGTGTAAACTTACTCGCTTGTATTTCTATTAAAAATACAGGCATTATGCAATGTAAATTTACATTTGGGAAGGCAAGAACTGCTACGTGTGAAATAACTTTATTTTTATCAGTTGAGATATACTCCTCATAGCCATGTCTCGTTACAGTCTCTTTTCCATCTATTCCTTTATAACGAAAATTTAGATAGACGTGTATATCAGATGAAAGATATTGATTGGAATTATGTATCATCAAACCCGCAAGCGAAAGGTTTATCAAATTTAGAACTAGCAAAAAAAGAGAGGAATCCTTTTTACAAGGATGATACACAAATTCAACTGCACCATACGACTCAGCGAGAACCAGGAAGCATGGTTGAATTATCGGCTAGTAAACATCGGAAATACTCAAAGCAGCTTCATGGTACAATTGAGGATGGAGATAGTTTTAGAAATGATCCAGTTTTAACAGCTCAGTATGAGAGATTTCGTGAGTATTACTGGAAACAAAGAGCACAAGATTATCAAAAATAAAAGAAGGAATGGATTGCTAACATTTTTTCCGAACGGGAGGAAAAAGGAAATTTTTTTGGAGGAGTTGAAGATGAATTTATTAACCAACTTGAAAAAAGATTAGATTGTAAATTTCCAGATAGCTATCGCTGATTTTTAAAGCATTACGGTGGCGGATGTATACTCGGAATAGATTTAACATGTGCAGGTTACATAGATAATTCACCACTACTTTCAGAAACTGGAGTGCATCGTAAAATGGGACTTCCTAACAGTTATGTTGTGATATGGGATGTAGGTGAATACGTATATTGCCTAGATACATCAAGTCTTGTAAATAGTGAATGCCCAGTGGTAACGTGGGATTTTGTAAGTAAGAAGACAGTACTCGAAGCTAAAGATTTCTATGAGTTCTTATCTAGAAAATTGAAAAGTGCAATTGAAGATTATGAGGATTAATAGGTCATAGCTATTAAAAAAATTATCATAGCATTAAAGATATTGAATATCAAAGTATAAAGTACATTTTTAAAATGAAATAAAATACAAATTACCAAAAAGAGATTGGAGTAGAAAATTTTTTCTACTCCTTTTATATTTTAATAAGATTCAAGGCTTTTCTTCATTACCCAACTTACTAGAGTGGATTCCCTTAAAGATTATTGACCAAATTAATATGAGCGGATTTAAATTATCTGGATATGTTTTCTACCTACAACACTGTATAATTCTTACCCATCTAGAAAATCGAATTTTTCTTTATGAAGTTTTGCCTAGCGTACGAAATTCGTGTTTTTGATACTACCCCATCGCTATCAATCTAAGAAAATACAACTCTCCCAGAACGAGATTTTGTCCTAACTTGTAATAAAAAAGCTCTTTTTTCGTTTTGGGGTGGATTTGTTTTCTTAAGTTGATGGGCATGTGTCGTACCCTATAAAGGGAAAAAGAATTAATTGTCAAATATTTAACTATAAAATACTAAATTTAGGAGGAGCTTATGAAAAGGAACTTATTGAAAAAAGTATTTTCCGCGTTATTATTGACCACAGTTTTAACATTCTCATTTTCTACTGCTGCATTTGGAGAATCCGGAACTACCCAATCACTTAAAATGAACAATGTTCTTGAAAGGATTGTGACGGTTGAAACAAAGGGTGAATTTGATCGTGAAGAGACCCATAATATGGTTGATCGTCTCTGGAGCATCCCAACTAATATATTGATCACCATGCATAAACAGGGAGTTCAGGTTAAACTGATTAATTTCCCTCTTACTGATTTGCCGGAGTATGAATATTTAAGGGGAACCGTTCCTAGGGGATGGGAACATACTCCATATACGTGGGATGATGTGCCAGGTGCAGGTGGGCAGACGGTTGTTGCTCGAATCGGTTACAGCTATAAAAAGATGCATAGTTCTGTAAGCCTTGAGCTGCATGAAACGGCCCATTCCATTGATCGTTATGTATTTGACAATATTAGTTATTCAAATAAGTTTACTGAAATTCACGCTTTGGAGCATGATGATTTTAATGACAATCCATATTTCGATTACAAGGAAGAATATTTCGCCGAAGCCTTTTCCTATTTTTATGCTGGTCCAGACACGAAGGCTGAGTTAGAAGAAAAAGCTCCATTAACTTATAAATTTATTAATGAGTTGCAGCGGAATATCCCATCGGAAAAGCATTCAAATAAGTAGAATTATAGAATTTTTCCATAATCATGGGATTCCCAAGTTATAGAAACGGAATTCAAAAAGGGGTACGGCAAGAATTCCTTCTTTTTTGAGCTACTTAAAGAAAAGCCTTTATATTCATTTAACGCTTGCTAGGTGTCAATATTGGTACGAAAAAAGCTGTGATCACTGATTTTCACTTGATAAAATAATTTATTTATGCCATTATTTATTATAATTTTAAGGTATATAATAGGATTCTCCTAGCCAGGGGAATCCTATTTTTTTGTTCTAAAAGGGGAAACGTTCCATCGCTATCAAGCTAAGAAATACAAATACCCACAAAATGTAAAAAATGGGCTCAATTCTTATGGACACCTATGAAAAGATGAAATTTTTCACTTTGGGGGCACTTCAAAATGTTAGCTTGATGAGCATGTGGTGCTCCCCCTAAAATGATAAATAATTAAAGTTAATTTCACCATTGTTAATATTTTTGTTATGATCAATGTATAATAAAATTATAACTCATGTAATAGATTAAGCGGTATACTTAACCAACGGCCGCTTAGCTAATGAGTTATACCCCTTAGAAAAGGTACCTTGCAGCAGGGGTGCCTTTTCTTTTATTTTTAGTGGTAAATTATTTTAAATTGAAGCTATATAGTTAAAAAGTATAATGATTAAATTGTAATTGAAGTGAAGTATGTATCCCATATGAATATTTTTAAATATTAGAAAGAAAATCATTTGAGCGATAGCTGGTATTCCAATGATAGTTAAACATTGTACCCAATTATAGTTATACGTAGAGAGATGGAGTAATCCAAATGAGCTTCCAGGCAATATTAAAGAGGCTGTAATAGAAGCTATGGGGCTTATTTTGAAGGAGCGTATGATCTTATGCCAAAAGAACAATATAGATACAAACATAATGTTTTCTCCGATTAATTGAATTACAATCCCAGGCGTTTTGTGAAGCATATTAGTAATCCCTTCATTTCCAATAGGATTAGATGTTCCTTTGAATGTTGTAAAAGATATTAGTACGGCTAAAAATAACAACATAATAGCATAAATAATGAAAGCACAGAAAAAAGAAATTTTTAGCTGCTGGAAAGTGATTTTTTTAGAAAACAAGGATCGTTGATCTCTCATTATAAATAGGAAAACTAGTGAAATAGGAAAAGAAAAATAAACGGATTTAATTATGTATTGCATTAGTAGATCTAATTCATTTATATAATTAAGCGTAAATGAAGGGAAAGGTATGTAAACTGTAATAATACAAAATATGACAAGTATTAGAAACTGCAGATACGTTTTAGTTTGCACTAAGCAATCTAAATATATGTTGGCAGCACTTAATGCGTCTAAGGTCTGCTTAAACTCTTTAAAAACTGCGTTCATAACACTCCTCCATTTGTATAAAAATAAATATTTTTAATCCACCATCTTATGTGCCATTCTTCCCTAATTGTATTAAATCCAATCTTATCTCTACACACATTATAAAATTTCACGTATCTCATTTATTAATTATATTTAAAATATAGTCACCAAGGGGATTTCTATGTCAAAAGAAAAAGCATCCCTCTGGATGCCTCACTTATCCTATTTATTAATTAAATACAGTTTTATCATGATGATATAGGGGTAGCACCACATCACTATCGAGCTAAGGCTTTATCCTGCCCCCTAAACAATAATTTTTTACATTTTTACTCTAGGCATGTCAATTTTACTATTTTGAGGGTATTTAATTTTACTAGCTTGATGAGCATGTGGTGCTATCCCATTGCTATTAAGTTAAGAATTTAAGTGTGATATCATTTAAGGGAATACTTAAGATACAAATAAAATATCTTTTCCAAGTCATACTGTTTTATTAAAGTCTACCCCGAGTTGTAGCTAGTTCAATGCGACTGTAAATTCTGCGTTCGGTGCGCCAGCAAATACAACCGTTCCGTTCTCTGGTAGTTTCACTTTGTTATTGTCACTAACAACGGTAAAATTGACGCATACTCCATTTTCATCATACACCGCGAATGAACTTCCTGATGGCAACTCCACAGTCATTGTTTTCCCTGCTGCCGTTTGCGGAATCGTAAACCATTTGGCATGCCCATTTTCTTGCAGTGCAACTTTCGATAATTGACCTGCATCAAGGGATTTCACGTTAGATTCACTGACGTATAAAAAGCTGGCCATCTCCATATATTCATCACCATTCTCTGTATAGAAATGAGCTTCCTTCGTATCCCGCCCATTCATCACGGGAATCTGAATTTGATGCATTGCCGAATTTGGACCCGTAATTTTCTTGCCGTCCCAATACCCATCCTTGATCGTAATTTTTGTGTTAAGAGGCATTAGTTGTCCTAGATAGTTCATAGAATTAAATTTTTCGTTAACGAGGTAGAACTTGCCACCCTCACGCTTCACCCATGCAGCAGCCGTTTTCTTCGGTAACACATTGTTTTCTAATTTTTGGGCTAAATATTGAGTCAGCACATTTTGCCCCAATCCCGGCGATAATTCATATGTGCTCTCTCTTAAATAAACTTTTCCATTCTTCTCAGTAACGAAGTTAAGCTTGGAGGTACCCTTCTCATTTATAAAGCTTCCATCCGCCGTATATACATATTTTTCTTCCGGCTTAGTTGGTAAAAACAGTTCTCCCTTCTTCGTAATTTCTATTTTAAAATGGCTGCGGCTATTTCCATAAAAACCCGCTTTTTTTACCACGTCTTGAGGTACTTTAGCCTTGACTGGTTTGCCGAAGGATTTATCTGGTTTTATATCCTTAATTGTCCCCTTCTCTTTAAGCCTAGCTAGCAGTAATTTGTTTGCCAACAGTTGATTTGTAATGCTGGAGCCGCCGGAGGACAATACAGCTGCTGCCATCTTCTGTTCTGGAAGCACGACCAATGTAGCATGTTGCAGTATCGTATCCCCACCCTTAGTCAACGCTTTTATCCCATATTCACTGAATGGGTATAGTTTCACACTATCCCAGCCAAGACCATAGTTGAACACACTTCCGCTATCTCCCGGCCACATTCCTTTTTTATATTCTTCTTGTTCCATCGCCTTGACTGCTTTATTAGAGAGAATTTCTTTTCCCTGTCCCATAAATATTTGTGAGAATCGCACCACATCTTCTGCAGTAGAAGAGACTCCTCCCGTACCAATCACATTCACCATTTCTCTTGGAAGCTGTCCCTGGTATGTCGGAGAATACAGCCCCGCCCGCTTTTCGTCTTCCCATTTGTCTTGCGATGTTATCGTATGATTCAATTCTAATGGCTCTGTAAACTTTTGATGTAGAAATTCAGTAAAACTCATACCACTGACTCTTTCTACCAAGATCTCAGCCATTGTAAAACCGTCATTACAGTATACTGAGAACGCGCCAGGGTCTGCCTTCAAGTTTTGGTTGGACAATTGTTGCAACAAGATATCATGGGCATAAGCATCATTATCTTTAAATAAAAATGCATTATTGAACGTGGAACCTTGCAAACCCGAGGAGTGATTCAACAGCATACGCGCTGTAATACGCTTATATCGTTTATCTTTCATTTTGAAATCAGGAATATAGCGGGCAACAGGAGCATCCAAATCAACCTTTCCTTCGTCTACTAGTTTCATAACAGCCGCAGCCGTATATACTTTACTGGTTGAACCTATTCCGTATAGAGTATCTTTGGTTAGTGGTTCTTTCCCTTCTATGTCGTTCTTACCTGTCTGCCCCGACAAAATAAGTTTACCATTATCAATCAGCGCATACTGTACGCTAGTCGTCTCATAGGACTTCGTGAGCAGTGCGGCGTCCTCTGCAGCAATCTTCTCCAATTCTTTGCTAGCAACTTCTTGGCTAGCTACAACCGAAGTCTTACTGCTAGAAGACGCTATCGCTCCTGTTGGTAGGCTCATCGTTAGAGCCAAGGTAGCTGCTAACACCCCAGATAATTTATTTTCCATAAGAAAAATGCCTCCTTAGATAAATGATCAATTTCATCTTTTATTTGTTCAATTACAAACATCACATAAACTACTATTCCGCCTTTATCCCTATTGTCTAAATTCAACAAGTAGAATACTTTTAAAAAGACCAGGATTCTCGGCTCTACCCATACTGTTCAAATTGACGGTCAACATATGCCTACCTCCATGTGTCCCTCCAGCAAAAGTATCAAATCCTGGGATACACCTGTATGTCCCCATATCGGGACACAGTTAGGAAGTATAGTTTCATAGATTCCTAGAACATATCCATTGATTCCTCCCTTTCCTGTAGGAACTGTAGTGAGTATTTTTTTAGTTGCTGTTCTTTCTGTAATTTGCCACTAAGCAAATAAGAAAATAATTTGTTTAAGTCGTTACACTTCATATACGAAAGCAAAAATCTGTTTTCATGGGTTTCTTAGTTCTTATATCCGCTATACCAGCTGCATACCCCATATTTTTCTACCCTCGGAAGTTTTAGCAAGTATCCCTGGATATCCAAGTTGCAATGTATCTCGCATTGCTTGTTCGACAGAGGTACGATCTCGTTGAGTACTTATTTGTAATGAACTAAGTATATTTTGAGTGGAACCTGTTTTTATCATTGCGGTTGGTGTTAGGTATAATAAGGAGTTCCGGCAATGAAAAGTGCTAAATCTGCAAATGGGAGTTAATTATATATTTTGATAAGACACTCTTCCCCTCTATTCATATAGTATCGGCGGTTGTATATTATTTCTTACTAATTACACAGAAATCATCTTCATATTGATTATTTTTACAAGCACCATTCTGTCGCAACAAACGGTAAAACCTCTCCTTTTCACATGTATGTTAGTACCATAAATGATTTTTTATTTAGAATGCACTTATTACTAGTTTGGTTTTCGTATAAATAAATCCTATTTATCCCCCCTCTTTTGTGCTTCTCTATATTTGTATCCTACATAATAAAAATTTCTTTTTTCTTATGCATTTCTTACAATTTCCTTACGTTCAAATCACGTCTATAATTAGGTAGGTTTTATTTTAAAATCTCTAGGATAATAAATTCTTATATAATCCCACGATTTCATAGAAGATGGATTAATAACCCTGCGCCAAATCATCATGCACATCTCTGATATATCCTTGGATTCCCCCTTCAACCTTTACCACAGTTCCAACCGATATCAACACTTCTTCACGTTCTTATAAATAGCAATAACTAATCAACTCCTTATCAGAAATACCTTAATATAGAAAAAGAGAGATAAGGTTAAAATACCTTTATCTCTCCTTTTTTCTCACATATTATGCGAAGTTTTGGGTTAATCTCTTTTCTTAGCTTGATGGCAATGTGGTGCAAAAACACCTCCATTGAATTTGCATACTTAGTATGCGAATTCAGGAGGTGTTTTTTTCATGTACCACTATTCGGGTTCGCTTCCTTATAAGTGGTGTTTATTTTTAGCAAAGGAAGTACTTTAGACATCATCATATCCAACAAAAGTACACAAAAAATAATATGTAACTAATAATTAATAGAAAAGATATCCTAAGGTACCTTCTTCATCGATCCCTATTGAATAATATGGCATGGATTTTGTTATCTGATACAGCTCCTGGTACGTTCCTGTTAATCAATCCGTAAAAAAAGCACCCCTCTGGATGCTTTAATTGTTCAGTTACTTTTCAAAATAGCTTAATGGTTAAGTGACAGTACCCCTTATTACATACGGGCTTTTTCTCTATATTCTAACCTTTTCTACCGCTTTTATTTGGCGATACTCTGGTTCCCAGATTGCTTCTTTCACTGCAATCTTAATATCGTTATCACTTAAGTTCTCTCTAGCAACACCTTCTGCAACGGCAACTTTCGCTACTTCAATTGCA
>NZ_JASHJA010000024.1:0-56091 GCF_030733445.1 Bacillus sp. MMSF_3353 | reverse complement strand
AGGGAATATTTAACATATATAGGCTTCATTTACAATTAAGCAGATTCTATTTCACATAATATTATTATACTAATCTAAAGTTTCTGTATTTACATTTTTTTCTTTTTATCTCATAATTTAAATTGGGAAAGGGAGGAAAAAAATGGTTCAAATCAAAGTAACACCTGAAATGCTAGAAGAAGTGGCTAATCGTGCAAATAATACCAGAATCGCATTAGAATCTATACATAATAATTTATGTAACGAAATAGATCAATTGTGTTTTCAATGGATTGGTGCCTCTAATCAACAATTCGTTCAAATGTTCAATGATGCGAGACCAAAAGCTTTTACATCTATCAATTCAATTATACAAGTGGAAGAGGATTTGAAACGAATTGCTGAAAAATTCCGCAATGCAGATAATCAAGATGTTACAATGGAAGAAGGTGCAATGTGTGGTAAACCTTCCTCTGGAGAAAAAGGTTTTGATGGCGGTAAACTTGCTCGAGATATAGCTGGTGAAATAAGTGGTGAGTATGATATTAAAAGAGCGTGGGATGGTGTTGATCCATCTACTGGTGAAAAACTATCAACCTGGGATAGAATCTTTGCGGGTGGAATGGCAGTAGCTGGTCTTACACCAGTCGGGAAACTTGCTAAAGTGGGTAAAGGGTTAAAAATGACCACTGAGGCCGTTGAGGCTACTAAAGCTGTAACCAGCGCAAAACCAAATTTTGTATTATTTAATAAAACACATCGTGATTCAATGCCTAAACCTAAGGGTCGAGGACCAAATGGCGGTAATTTACAATCTCATC
Source organism: Bacillus sp. MMSF_3353 (assembly GCF_030733445.1). Taxonomy (NCBI): domain Bacteria; kingdom Bacillati; phylum Bacillota; class Bacilli; order Caryophanales; family Bacillaceae; genus Bacillus; species Bacillus sp. MMSF_3353. The sequence goes on along the minus strand of NZ_JASHJA010000024.1, from coordinate 55,291 downwards.
ATGGCTTACAGCAACAATGGGCAAAAGAAAATTTAGGTAAGTATGGATATGACCCAAAGCTCGCACCAACAGTTACTATTGAAACCGGAAAAGGATTACCTCACACCATTATTTCTAATGCACAGAATCTAAGGCGTGATGAGCGTTTAAGTTCAGGCAATGGAAAATGGAGCTCTACTTTACAAGATGAATTAAAAAATCTAGTATCTGATTTTGAACACGCCGGATTCTCTAAAGAAAACATTTCAGAAACTTTAGAACAGCAATATAAAATGCTTGATAAATTAAAGGTAAAGTATGAAAGGATTGATTATTAATGAATATTCTAGAAAAATTAAATGATTCCTTCACATTAGAAGCTCAGGAATCACCAGCGAGTAAAGAGGCCATTCAAGAATTACAAAAGTTCTCATCAATAGATGTACCATTAGATTATTTAGAAGTAATCCAAAATTGTACAAATGCAGAGTTTAATGTGCAAAATGAACTTTACATACGTATTTGGGGCCCTACTGATTGCATAGAGATGAATGAAGCACATGATATTCAAAAATATATACCAAATTCACTGGCAATCGGTGATGATGAAGGCGGAAAAGCATTATTATATGTAGATGGAAAAGAAGGATTCGGATTATATACAGTGGATTTTGGAGATTTAGATATTGAAGAAGCAATTAAAATAGCTCCTTCATTAAAAGCATTGTTAATAGATGGTGTCGGAGTGGAGGAATTGTTGTCATAGTTAAAAAATAATAGCCGACTCATTTTTATCGAGTCGGCTGTTATTTTTGATTAAGCTATCCTTTTGTTTCACTTCAAATACTCATACCACCAATCTCTACGATCAAGGTACTCCTTCATCGCATTTAATTGAGCATCTGAAGTTGGATCAGAAATAAAATATGCTAATCCATCAGGTTGTAAAATGAACTTAGCTGTCATTTTTAACGATGTCAACGCTCCCATAACATCTTCAATATACTCTCTTGAAAATGCTCCTGATTGGATGATATTTAGTTTAGTTGTTTGAACTTGCTCTTGCACTGCTCCAGTAAACCAAGACAATGATTTGCTCCCAACAAGCGAATTCAGATCACACTTACCAATACCAGGTACATTTCCTGTTTCCGTGTACTGCCAAATATCACATGGATATGCTGGCTTATTACCGCCATAACGTGGAATCCATACAAAGTCACATTTCACATTCGCCATTCTAAACGGTGCGTACATATGATGGCCGACATATAAACCGACTTTCTTAGCACCTAAACGGTATAACTCATCGATAAACGCCTGTGTACCTGCTCTCATATCATTCATTGTTTTTACTTCTACATCAGCCACCCAAACGGTTGCGCTCTTATCACCGCGATTCCAGAAATCTTGTGCTTCTTTCTTTGCATCAGCAATGGAAACAAATCGACAAAATGCATAGTTACCAAAAGGAATGTCATGCTGCTTCATGCTTTGTACATATCCTTTATATAATGGATCTACATAGTTTGAGCCATCCTGCACACGGGCAATTACAAAATCCAGATACTGCTTTGCTACAGGCCAGTTAATATTACCGTTCCATTTTGAAATGTCTACGATTTGTCCCATTATTGAACATCCCCTTTTTTCTCTTCTTGTTTTTGTTTATCACCTAAAATTTCCACGGCATTAGTTAAAGCTGAAGGTAAAGGAATTCCAATACGTCCTGCATTTTCTAACAATGAAAGTAATTCATTTCCGATAAAAAAGAAAATCGTCGCTTCACGTATTGCACTGTTTGTTCCCATAATTGCATCCGCTTGGGTAGCAGCTGCAACCAAAAGAAAAAGCACCACCTTTTTGGCGATGCCTTTGAATCCCACTTTACTTTTCAACTCCCCATTAAATCCTGCTGCGAATACTCCAGTGATATAATCGATGGCTGCCATAATAACGAGAACTTTCAATGTTGTATCCCACCCTCCTAAAAAGTATCCACAGAGGCCACCAAATGTAGCGATAAATGCCTTTATTAATACATCAATACGATCCATCTTTCCATCTCCTTATTTATAATAAAAAAGAGAGACGCGTGTCCCTCTTTTCTCAAAAACCATTTAATTGCATTAACCCAATTAATTTTATTTATCTGTTTTATCAAGATCATCCGATAACTTCTTTAAAATATCACGTGCTTCCGACTTCTCCTCATCTGTTAATTTAGCATTCTTACTTTTTGCTTCCAGCGATTTAAGCACTTCCATGTATGTACTCTCTTTAGTACATACAGTGTCTGTATAAGAGTCACCAATAGCGACTAATGAATAATACGTTCCACTAGGACCGTTGTTATTTGTGTTTGGCACATATCCTGCAAGATATAAAGTTCCATCTTTATCAATGCTTATAGAATTATTTGAAGAACCCTTATGAAATGCTGAAAATGGCATCTTCCATTTTTGTGTTCCATCTGGGTTTACTGCGAATAATGCTTGTCTTGCCTTAACATAGACTACACCATTTTTATCTATTACAGGTGAGTGCTCAACCCCTTGACCCGTCGAGTATTCCCACTTTAATGTGTAGTCTCGATTATACGCAGTTACCCCGCCACTTGTAGCTATATAAATTGTCCCATCCTTCGAAGAGATTGTAGGAGCATATCTCGCGGCTATCTCACTTTGCTTCCACTGCTTTATTAGATTTCCATCTTTATCAAAAACATAAAAAACAGATCCACCATTTATAAATAATTCATTATTTAATCCTAAAGAAAAACCGGGGTTACCGTCATTCCCCCGAACCCTTTTATTCCATAATTCCTTACCATTTTTATCATGGGCATAGAGAAAATAGTTTTCGCCACTTGAAAGTAAAGTATAAAGTGTTCCATCTTTTGACATGAGCATAGAATTCTTACTACTAGTAGCTCCTTTAAACATCTGACTTGATTCCCATTTTTTTGATCCATTCGAATTATACGCAGTTATTGATTTTGAATTATGTACATAAACTGTACCTTCACTGTCTATAATAGGACTGCTAGAAGTACTTGCGTCTTTGACTTGCCATTTAATTGAACCATCAGGATTTAAAGCTGTTAGTTTCTCGCTTGTAACATAAATAGTTCCATCTTCTGCTATAACCGGTGTACTAGATGAATTTGCTACACCATCTTTAATCCATTTAATTGAACCATCTTTATTAAACGCATACAATTTTCTAGTGGAGTTTCCAATATAAATCGTCCCATCACTCCCAATTGCTGGTTGATACTCAAAAGTTTTATTTGGGACAGCACTATCTTTATAAAGCTTGTATTCCCATTTCACTTTACCTGTTTCTGGTCCAACATAAGGTGAGTTCTTGTTCCAGTTCTGTCCAAATGGAAATTCAGCTTGCAGATCATACTTTCCTTGTTCGAATTGTTCACCTTGTGTACTTGTGGTTTCTGCTTTTGTCATTGAATTAGGATTTAATCCTACCATCAATGCAAACAGAAGCATCATTAACATAAACTTCTTTTTCATAATATACCTCCTAAATGTGATATTAAATTGGATACATAACACTAACTATTATATCACTGTTACTTTATATTATGATTAAATAATTTTAAAACATTTAACAAAAAAAGAAATCCTGTCATCTACTTGTTATAAATCACTATATCTTCCTCCTTTAATTACCATTTCCCATAAAGAATCTACTAGATTAGATATAAAATACAATAGATAAAAGAAAAGCATTCCTTCGAGTGCCTATAAAAGCCGTATTTTGTGCAAAATAAAAAACAGCTTATGGCTGCTCTGGTTTCTTATTTATTAATTGTTGTAGTAATAATTCTTCTAATCGGGCTATCCGATCTTCCTGACTAGCTACTTGTGATTTTAGATTTGTAATTTCAATCTCCTGTTCCTGTACTGTTGTATCAACTTCCTGTAAAGCTTTAATTGCAATAGATGCGTATGAATACAAGTGAATTCCTTTCCCACTTTCATCCACAAATGCTTCATCACATTCATCTACAATTGCTCCGTAGTATGTTTTAATATCTTCTGTTGTCAATGGTGAATCATTAGGATCTTTCTCTGCTCTCATTTTGTAAAGCTCGTTTACCGCATTCTTATAGTTAAATTGTCTTACTCGTACATTCCTGATTTTTTCTAAGGCTGAAAAAGAAACATCACGAATGTTAGATTTATATTCCCGTAATGAAGGGCTCATGAAATTACCTTGAACAGACCCCCATCCATTCTGAGTAACAGGTGACTTGACTTGAATGATACCTGTATATCCTGCTGCACGGCTATTACGTAAAGTGATATTAGGTAATCTTAAATCAGAATCTGCACCATTATCTTCAAGGACTAACGAAGTTTGATATAACCCAGTTTTTCCTCGTCTAAAATACCAACTCCCATTCCCAGCATAAAAAACATGGTAATCATTAGCGTTTAGAACACTTAGCCCGTTTCTTTGCAATTCCCAATACACGGATTTTTTGATTTCACCATTTTCTATGCCATCGCCAATACCAATGTTTGCATAAGCACCAGACCATCCTGCACCTGCTTGAGACATAAATAAAGCGCCTGCTGGAGCGCTAGTCTTTTCATCTGATCCTAAGATAAAAGTTGGTTGTACTGAACCGTCTGTTCTTCTGTAATGTCCTAGAAATGATCTAGCTACTCCATTTTCATATAGTCGTATAAATTGGTCGTCTAAACTAACGTAGTTATTGGTGTTTGATGTTCTAATTTGGCAACCGCTTAGCAATCCAGCTTTAATCCATTCAGCATTAACTTTACCAATTAAATCTATTCGTGCAGCATTTAACTTAATGTTTTCTTTACTCATGTTAATGGCTGCTATTACATCATTTTCTTTTACAGATATACTAACGCCCTTTTCTGTTAGCTGAAGGCGCGACTCCATATCTCTTACATAAGAGTCTGTAGCAAATTGCCCATCTGCTTGCGTTTTCGTATATACTTCTGTCTTTTTTGCTGCTGCATTGATACCCTGTTCGTTAATAGTAAAGCGGTTATCGATTAAAGTCATTTTTTGATTAAATTGCTCAGTTGCAAGCTTATTAGCTAATTCGCCCAATAAATCTTGTTTATTTTTATCAACTGTTTGTTTCAACTCAGGTATCTTAAACCCAGCAACATAATCCTCTACTTGTTTAAGCTCAACTTTTGCTCCAATTGCCGTTGCCTGCTGTTCAAGTTTTGTGTTTGCCTCAGTAATCTTTTTACCCTGTGCATCTATACTATTGTTTAAATTACTAACCGTAGAAGACAACCCGCTTGCTGTTTGTTCTATTGCTGTAACTTTTTTATCAATAGTACCCTGATCGTTTTTCAAATCAACAATGGTACGTGAAAAACCTTGAAGAGTTTCGTTCACTTCGTTAAATTGACCAGAAACCTCATGTTTTACTGATTCAATATCAGGTACAACAGGATCCCAAATACTATCTTTCCAGAGTTTTAAAATACCAGGCTTACCATTTGAAATATCTAACCATAATGTTTTTCTGTCTATAAGTCCTGTTGTTGGCGGATTCTTTGCTTCTATAATTTCAACGGTATTATTTTTAATATTCTCCTGTACTTTTTCAGCTAGTGTTTTTGCTGCTTCTGACTCCTTCTTTGCATTACTAGCGGTTTCATTCGCTTCTTGAACTAATTTATCTAACTGGTCCAGAATCTCTTGTTTCTCACCGAATTTACTAAGTATCCGATTGTAAATTTTTCGTAATTCTTCGTTTTGATTAACTATCTCTCGATAATTTCCGAACATATACTTATCTTGTGTAGGATCAGTAAAAGATTCATCGCCAGCAATAACACGGGCTTCTAAATACAACTTTGGTGTAAATCCAGTATCTTTAATTCGAATCGTATCGCCCTCATTGATTAATTCATGGGACATCCCAAACACACGGCCGATTGATTGTGCTTCAACTTCATAAGAAACGGAAGTATCAACACGTTTTTTAAATTCAGTTTTCATAAGTGTCATAAGACGCTCTGGAGACATATTTTGCTCTTCTGTTTCTGGTGTATAAAAACCAAATTTATGTTTTCCATGTTCATTCCAGCGCTGGAATGCATCGCTATCTGTAATATAAGGAAGACCGTTATTAATTTTCTCTACCGTAATAATGTTATCGCCTTCACCTTTTACGAAACCTACTAGGGCTGTACAAATATTCCTTGAATGTTCGATACGCCTTACACCAACTAAATCTTTACCCAAAACAACTTCCTTACCGGTTTCCCTACCACGTTTCTTTATCATGTCAACGTACCAACCAGTAATTTGAGAGCCTACTGCTTCTACACGATACTGAATTTCTAAATCGAATAATGAAGCGATTTTCTTTAAGAATGTAAGAGGATCTATGATTTCGTCGATTGTCATTGTGTGAAACCCAGCATATTCAGTTGTGCCACGCTTCCATTTCGTACCAACAAGAGCCATGTCAATAAATTCGTTAACCGTTTTACTTTCTATCCGTCGCGGCATAATATAGCCATCTTTCGCTATTTGTACCCAAGCTCCGGAAGCGTTGACTGTAATCGACTTATCATTAGAATCTCTTTCAACCTCATTGTTAATTACATATGGGACAATCCTTCCGTCGCGAACTTCTTTTAAAACGAGATTTTGTTGTTGTAACGTAGCTGAATAATCTGTTCCGTCAAAAGCGGTGAAATCCAACATATCAACATTATTTTTAAGTTCCCAATGCCGTTTGTCATCCCAATAGTCTTGCGGCTGGATGGCTGCAATAATTTGGTCTGTTTTAAAATCTACAACATGTAAAATCCCACTTGGTGTTCTCATCTATATCTCTCCCTATAACTGATTGTTGCATTAACATCAGGTGGCATTATATCGATACGATTTTCACCACGTATTATGATAGGGAAATTACTAAATATTTCTTTTATATTGATTGCATTCTTCCCGTTGATTGTGACAAGACTTTTCTCAGTATCGATAACAATTTTATCTCCAGTATCGAAGATATATGGTTGGGTATTAGACGGAACTTTGTTTACTTTCCAAATCTTCAAATCATCAATTTGTATTTCGTTAATGGGCTGGTGATTATCCCACTTACAAATCGCAATCATAACTTGTGCAATTTTACGTTCTGTCATTGGATTTCCTGTTTCATCAATCCAACGTTCAACCAATGAAGCACCATCTGTCTCTGTGCCATCTATAAATTTAGCGACATAAACAGACCATTGTTTTCCTCTTCTAGCAATACGCAAACGCCCTCGAAATTGATTAAATGTAGTCGAATAAAACCCACTTGTATCAACTAATTTTCGAAAACTATTTGGTGTTCCGCTATTTCCAATTTTCATATGCGCCCTTGTAATTTCAGCAGTCGCATATAGATCATTCATATTGATGCGGGTTACCAGATTACCCGTCTCATCTAAAAGAAGAACTTCAACACGTCCCATTTCACCAATATTTTTGGACTTTAAAGTCATCCATGTCTCCATTTCAAAATCTTGTAATGGACCGCCCGGAATGTTTTTCATAGCTATAGCACCGTAGAATCCTATCTCTTTTCCGTAATCTTCACAATATAGTGCATGACCATCTCTTGATTTAAAACTACCTGTTCCTTTCATCTCCTCGAATTGTCCAGTAACAGGTGTCCATCCTATAGGAGTAGCCATTTCATCCCACATGACTCTTTCTCGTTCTTGTACCATAGTTTCTTCCACAGTCAGAGGATAGCCGATTCTAAAATAATCACGATTATGCGGATACTCTCCAAACCATACATCTAAAAAGGTACTTGGTTTTTTTACAGTCATTTCAATTATTGGTAGAGCTTCTACGCTTCCCTTATTCGTGAAATAAGAAGTAATTTCAGTAGACCAATCTTGTACAAATGGATAAGTTTGTACTTTTCCCAATTTATAAGGCATCGGACAAATGAAAGTAAGTACTCCTTCTCCTAAATTTACTAATTGTTCTGGGTCAAATGCTTCATCAATAACAGCTAAGTACGTACGATCTTTTTCGTCATCAAAAACAAGTTCCTGAGGTTGATTCGTAATAAGCCAATCAGCTATCTCTTCTTTTAATTTTTCTGCTTCTTCCATAGATTCATATAACAAGGAAACTGGTACAATTATTTTTCTCATTTTCGTTTGCGTTCTTATCAAACGGCCCCCTGGATAGTGAGGAACTTCAAGGAATGTACGCTCCAAAGGAGCCCATGCAGGGCGCTTTTTACCCCGCAATGGAATTACATTTGGATTCCTTTTCCCGTTAAAGCTAAAGAAACTAATTCCAGTCATACCATCACCTACCTAAAATACTTTACGTCTTTCTTTTTCTTGTTCTTGAAACTCATTAACATCTGTGTATATTTCCCTTGCTATTTCTCGCCCATTTAAATTAATTTGCAAAATAGTTGGACCTTGTGCCGTATATTGTTGTGCTCCTACTTGTTGTGCTAATGGTAATGACCCCATTATTCCATTGGCAATCGCATCGAAGGTTTGTTTTCGAAGAGGTAAAACTGTTTCGTCATATCCTCTTGCGTCACCACAATTGTTATGTTAAGGCTCTTTATCCTTAACTCTCCGGTTTTCACTGGAGTATCGGACTATATCATCACCCATTCATCGGGTGTCGTGCGCTCTTGGATATTTCGCCATACTTTTAGCTTAGGCTACTTTACCTAGTCTCTACACCTTCCTGTCGTTTCCGTACAGGCTTGGCTCGGGATTGCCATATTTTATCAACAAAAAAAGCACTCATAATAGAGTGCTTACCTTCAATTCAAGTATTGGTTTTAATATATCTTGCTCTAGGTAAGAAATTCTAATCAATGGGATATTGTTTCGTTTGCAATATGCATTTTTTATTGCATCCCTTTTCTTAGAATCTCGAAATTTAGTATTTCTTGTATCTTCATCCCTAATATATTGAAAGGGTCTGAAGTGTTGTTCCCCGTCATATTCAATTAAACATTTAACATGTTCATCTGAATCTAAAACAGCGAAATCGAAGGCTAAGCTCCTTTGGTGTTTACAATCAGGGAATTTGTATTCTTTTTCAAATAGAACATCATGTTCAGTTAACCAGCTTTCAATTTCTTTACTAGCTTTGGATGAACGAAAGTCGCTACAATTAGGGCAACGTCTATTTTGGTTTAAAATCTTATCCGGCGCTACATAATATTCATGACCACAATCGTTATGTTTTACGAGAATCTTGTCTCTCGCTGTTGTGTATTGACCAAGTACAGAATACTCGTCTTTTAATAGCTTGTACATTCTTGTTACAAATTCATTGTGATTAGATTTATTATATGGCCCTTCAGATTTAGGTCTTCTCTTTGCCAATAAAGCTGCTGTTTTCCCTGTGTTCTTATTGGAGCAAAAATTACATCTTCTTTTTCCGCTATTTTTAAAAGAGTCGAATGTGGTAACAAATTCGTTTCCGCACCTACATTTAAGTTTAATAGGTGTTTTACAATTTGTGTATTCGTTGCTAATTAAAGTGCAACCACTGTCGCTTTCGAGATCAATAAAGGCTTTTATCTCGCTATAAGTGAATATCTTATCTTGATTGCATCTTTTGAAACCGCACTTATTACATTTACGTTTCCCTTTCCTAAATTGATTGAAAGTGGTTATAAATTCATCTCCGCAGACACATTTGAACTTCATTTTTTCGCGATTACCAACATATTCATCTGAAATCAATGTACAATCACTATTCTCGTTAACGAAAGAAATAGCATCTTCTAAACATCTGACTCTTTTAGACATAACAAATACCCCTCCGACAGAGTTTTTATCCGATTATTTAATTTTTAAACGAGAAAAAGGTGTCGGAACATTCTTTCAATTCAGGTAACTAATCCAAATCTATCTCTCTCCTATATTATACCATACTTGAAATTGTTGATAAAACTTAGGTTTCCCCGAATTCACACGATATTTTATGCTGCCGATTTCTCGACAACCGGGCTAGATTTAACCCCAATTAATGTAGGATTACCGGGTTTAATTAAAGCTCCGTTCGCAGCCCATTTAACATCGAATGATGGCAGACCTTCACTCGCCCAATTAACAGGGTTTAACGAACCTTTTACACTAATCTTAGGGACAGGAATGTGAACGCCACTGAACATATTCGCTACACCACTTTTAATTTTATCAATCCATCCCATAATCCCACTCCAAGCCTCTTTAATAGGATTAATCAGTTTATCTTTAATTTTCATAGCAGCTTCGCCAATATCAAATGCCATACGAACTACAGAAGCGATTGGTTCCTTGATAAATGTCTTGAAATATCCCACAACAGTAGACCACATGCTACTAATCGTAGATCCGAAAGAAGATGCAAGCCCTTTCACTGCACCGAAAATTTGTTTAACGAACGAGAAATTAATAAGTCCCCAAATTAATTGGATAGCTCCACTGAAAATTTGTTTCGCCGCATCCCACATACCACGAAAATCACCTGTCAGTAGTGCAGCAAAAAATTTAATAATACCCATGATGATGTTAACTCCACCTTGGATAATATCTTTAATAGCATCCCATGCACTTTTTACAATCATCATTACAGCTGGCATTACAAAAGCTATAATAGATTGAATGATTGAAAAGGCATTTTTTACAGCTTGAACAATCTGATCTCCGTTTTCTTTCCAAAACGAAGTGATTTGGGATATAATCCCGTTTACAAACGACATTATGTCTGTCAGTAAAGGCATTAAATAAGGAGCTATTGTATTGAATACACCTTTAATAAAATCCCAAGTAGCCCCGATTATTCCCATAATTATCGGAGCTGCAGCTGATATTAGAGATTGTACATTTTCTATAAAACTACTTAATTGGGCATGAACATCCTGAACGAACATGATAATATTCGCTTTTTGTTCTGGAGAAAAGCCTAACTTATCCAAGAAATTACTTGCAGCTCCCCAATCACCAGATACGAGGGCTTTCATAGTTTCTACACCATATTGCACTGCCGCTGTAGTTTCTTGTATAAACTGAATTGCATTAGCTGAAAACCCTAGTTTTGTAAGGATATCGTATCCCTCAACTAAAGCATTTCTATCGCCAGTTGCAGCAATCCAAAATTGCTCTATAGCAGCACCGACTTGTTGAATGATACCGATAGCATTGCGAAGTGGTTCGAACACTTTATTCATGGCCTCTTGTCGTTGGCGGGTTTGTTCGATACCTTGTTGAAGTTTTTGATATTCAACCTCAGACTCATCAAGAATTTTATTAGCTTCTTCCTGAGTCATTTTCCCTTCTTCAACCTTCATTTTCAGCTCTTCTTTTTTCTGAGCTAACATACCATCAGCATTCATCATATCTTCAGCGTGTTTCTTCGCTTTATCTAACTTTTCGTTGTACTCTTCTTGCGTTATTTTCCCTTTTTTGAGATTCATATCAAGAACAGCTTTAGATTGAGCTAATTGTTGGTCACTTTGTTGCATCAATTTAGCTGCTTCTACTGCCCTACCTGATGGATCGAGCCAGTCAGTAAGAGATTTAACAGCACTATTTGTTCCATTTGTCATTGCGACAAGTGCTGGTTCGACATGAGAGAAAACAACAAGACCTAGATTTTCTAATCGTGATTTAACACCGTCAACTGCACCAGATAAGTTGTTAGCCATTGTTTCAGCCATTACTTTTGCAGAGCCTTCAGAGGTTTCTAAAGTGTTTACCATGTCATCAAATGCAGGTTTACCACCCTTAATAACCTGAATCCAACCTGCATAGGCTTCTTCACCGAAGATTGCTTTTGCAGCAGCGATTTGTTGAGACTCTGATAATTTTCCAAACCCATCGTGTAACTGTCCAATGATCTCATTCATTGGTTTCATGTTACCTTCGGAATCTTTAACAGTTACATTTAATGCAGATAGTGATTTAGCAGCTTCTTTTGGCGGTGCGGCTAATCGAGATAAACCAGCACGTAATGCCGTACCAGCCATTGAAGCTTTAATACCGTTATTTGCGAAAATCTGAGCAATTGCGGCAGTTTCTTCAATGTTCAAACCAAATGTAGCAGCGACTGGAGCAGCGTATTTCATTGTCTCACCCAACTGCTCAACGTTTAAGTTGGCGGTTGCCTGAGCTAATGCGAATACGTCAGCTGCTCGCCCTGCTTCTGAAGCTTTCATGCCGAATGGAGTCATTGTATCTGTTACAATATCGGAAGCTTTTGCAAGGTCTAACGCACCAGCAGTTGCTAAGTCTAGTAATGGTTTAGACGCTGCAATCATTTGGTTGGAGTCCCAACCAGCTAAAGCCATATCAAATTGTTATCGTGAGACTCTTTATCCTCACCTCTTATAGTTTCCTATAAGTTCAGACTATCTCTTCACCATTTAAGGTGTCGGGCGCTCGTGTCCGCTTCATCTCTGTCCTAGAGGTATGCGATTAGTCGTTGCACCTTCCTTTCATCCCTGAAAGGCTTGGCTCATGGTTGCCATAGATAATTATCCTTAGGTTTCCCGTGAATTCACCCGATGGTTTTTGAAGCTAGTTTCCTAGCAACCGAGCATTATTTTACTCATAGGCTTGTGCTACATTCGTAGCGCTCCAACGTGTTTCAGCACCTAATTTACGTGCGTTCGCTCCTAATTCAGCCATTTGCAAAGCGTTAGAGCCTGAAAGGGCCTCTACTTTTGACATCTGCTGAGTATATTCAGACCCGACCTTAACTACACCAGCAATTGCCGCACCAACACCGACAGCAACGCCAACTAATCCGCCCATAGCTATAGCAGCACCGCCAACAGAAGAACCTAATCCTACTGCTGCTTGCCCGACTTGTCCGAATCCACGACCTAAAATACCAGTTGTTCGTTGTCCACTTCTTTCAGCGTTAGCCAATCCTCTTTGTAACTGATCATCCTTTAAGAAGATTGACCCAAACATCTTAAATAATTCCATTTATTCACCCGCCTTTCCGCGGATTTTCGCAACATGAGCAAACACTTCTTCTTTTGTTAATTTTTGTTTTGGTGTTTGTTCGATAGAATTGTTGTATTGTTGTACTTGTTCTTGAGTTGGATTCTCGCGTTTATGTTTAAATTGAGGGAATGTTTCATCACAATATGGCTGTAAAGCACACCATTCCTCCCATAACATACGGTCCATTTCTTTTTTCTTTGCGGTGAGATACAGGTTGATAACTATCTCTGCATCCAAACTTTTTATGTAATTCATGCTTGGATAGCGAGAAGCTATCGTATCGATAAAATCTATTTCATCAATTTCACCGCATTGGAAAAAAGCTTAACCAGCCCAACTTCTGAATCTTTAATTGCAATAAATAATCGAACCAACTCTTCTAGATTTAAAGTTCGAATCGTTTCCCAACCTGGTGATGTTTTTTTGCCACCTTCATCTTCATGAACTAAAAGTCCGGCTACAAATTCGAAAAATTCCTGTTCAGCTTCTTCTAATCCGAAGATAAACTTCATGATAATGTCATACCCGAAAGTCTCTTGTGCAGCTAATACGTCAGCTTGTGTTGCACCTTCTTTATTTCGCACGCCCATCATTAAATCTTTAAGTAAGTTAATATCGACCTTGAATTTTGATTTCTTCAAAATACGAACTACGGAAAATAAATCTCCACCATTAATTTGTCTCACTTTGTATTCTTTTTCTTGAATAGCGATAGTCACATTGATTCCTCCTTAAAATAAAAAGAGCAGGGATTATCCCTACTCTTTAACCTGCTGGTATTAATTTAGCTGCTTCTGTTGCTGTTAAAATACGCATCTTCCATGGTACTTTTCGTATGTTTTCTGGGTCACGGTGTCCAGTGAATGTAACCTCTGGAACTACTTCACTTTCATTTTCAAATCCCATTTCTAAAGAACCATCAGATAACGCGTTATATACGATAATCTCAGCGATATCGCCACCTAACGTTTCACCAACCCACGCTACATTTTTAAGGTAGCTTTCTTTCGTAAGGCGTTCCGTCGCTTCAATTACATCGTATTTGATAGCTTTTCCGTCTTTTGTAACGGTTTCTTCTGAAACTTTTAATCCTGCAATAAAATTTTTGATTTTTTCTTTATCCAAAAATTCAAGTGTCTTAAAACTGATTTGAGTTTTTGATTTAGTGATACGCTTCATCCCCATAGTGTCACCAGGAGAACCATCATACTCAATTTCTTTAAACTCTGGTTCATACTTAAAAGAACCGCCACCTTGCGTAGCGCCTACAGGAAGTTCGTCTTTTTCTCCATAATTAAAGAAGAATGCACCCCAATCTCCGAAGAGGACATTTTCTGGTTTTGGTTGTGGAGCTGCCATATACTCAATCCTTTCTATTGTTTAAAATAAGTTCGTAAAATGAAGCGTACTTCTTTACGTCTAATATTCGGGTCTGGATCCGGTACTTTCTGACTCGAAAGATAAGAAATAGCAGCACCAAATTCAGTGCTGTTTAATCTTTTTCTATGAAGATTGTTTTCTAGTTTTTTAATAAGTTCATCTATTTTAGCAAGATGAGCAGAAGTACCGTAAATATCAATTGTAAGCATGATATTCTTTCTTCCCCATGGTTCTTTATCATCATTTACCGTATACACCAGATAAGGCATTTCAGCGGTTGTTTTAGCGATTTCATAGTACGATTCTTTATGAATCCGTTTCAATTCACTGTGCAATATATTTATAAAGTCATTCATGGTATCTACCTCATTAATGACGAATATGTTCGCGTTCCAACTTGCGTAATCATAGGTTTATTATTCTCTGCTGCTGGTCTAAGGAAAGGCTGTGCATGTTGCCCTTGAGTTTTAACCATCTTCCCTGTTTTCGGATCACGGTACATCCAAGGAGTCTTTCTCCCGTCACCATCAACAGCATAAATACCAGTTCCCTTTTCAACATAAATACCATGATCTGCAGAGGTACCAATAACAACCTTTTCTTGCTCTGCTTTGGAACTAATACTTCTTCTTAAGTTTCCTGTATCTACAGGCGCTAATAATTTAGCTTTAGAAGTAACAAATTGACCAACAGCAGAATGAGCCGCTTTCTTAGCGACCAAATGCCTTGCCATAACAGCAGCTCTATTTGATTGGAATTTCATGCTCATAAGGCAACATCTCCAATTCTATTTGAAAAAATCTACCTGCATTCATTGGATCGCCGGGATAAGTAACGTCGTATACCTTTTTATCGATAACTAATCTATCCTGAATAGTCACACCAAATGGTAAGCAGTAAAAGAAGTGTGTGCTTTTCTCTTCCACTTTCTTATTACGAGCATCCTTTGTACCTTGTATAGCATCTAATACACCTTTTACAGTGTTAATTTCTTTCCATTCTTCTGCTGGATATGGTCCATCATCAGAACCAACATTGCGAAGTACTGTGGCATCTTTTCCAAACTTACGTATCATTGACTGAATCATCGAACACGTAACCTCACTTTCAGCCCCTTCGTAATGCTTGCTGGATAATCTCCCACGTCATCATAAGTAACAGAGTAGTTTCCTAATGACTCGCTTTTCTTCCCTTCTCTTTCCTGCTCCTTATACTCATAAACTACCATCTTTGCGATGATACCAGGATAAGCAGGAGGGAATTGTGGAATAGTTCTATTCGTGTACTCAGCAACCATTAATATTGTATCTTCGATGCTTATTAACAAGTTTTCATCACTTATAATAGGCACTTGCAGTTTTACACGTTTTAGAATTTCTGCTTTCATATCCATTTACTCACTCGACTTTGCAGATGTTTGTCTTTTCTTCTTAACCGTTTCTTGTTTCGGTTCGTCTACTTCTTCATATACAGGGTCATTCTTACAACGTTTTACATGATCTGCATCCGTTACTTCCCATGTGACATCTGTGTCTGTATTTAAAAACCAAGGCATATTATCTCTCCTTTCAAGAAGAAAGAGGAAAGGCTTAAGCCCCTCCTCCTGCTGGTGGTGTAGTTGGTGCGATTGTAGCTGTAAGTACTGCTAACGCTTCTGGGCGAAGCACACCAGCCCCATAAACCATAAGACCACGAACGCCATCTGCAAATGAATTTTGAAGGCGTTGCGCTTCTGTTTCGTTTAACTGTTTACCATGACCGATACCTGACTTATGAAGAGCAAGAATTTTATATTTACCGGATGTATTGTGAATCTCTTCTGATACAACGATTTGTGAACCATTGATTATTTGTCCTTCTACAACGCCGTTTTCTAAAATGACAGGTTGCTTTGTAAAACGGTCATCTTTAGATAGTAATCCGAGAACTTGAGAATTGATGGTTGTGAAACGTTCAGTTTTAGGTACCTTTTTCACGTTTAACTTTGTATTGAGATCAACAATGTAGTCGTATGCATTCTTAGGTGATAATTCAATTGCTGCGGAATCTGTACCGATTACATTATCTTTATGAGCACCCGTGTAAAGTCCTAATGTAAATGTATCAACAGTTTCTTGAAGTACTGAACCTGCCTCTTGTGTATGTGGATCAATTAAGTCTCCAGCAGCTTGAACAGCATCTACATCATCTACTTTGAACGCAAAATACTTTTTCTGATCCATATTGATTTCTACTTTAGAAGGGTTTGTGTCATCCCATTCAACAGAACCAGAATAGTCTTTTACATTTACTGCACCGACACGGTTAAAAATAATTTTGTTACCTTCAATTTTTGCTGGTTTTGTTGTGATTAAATCCGCGATAGAACGCTTGTGGAAATTCGCCATTAATCGAGCTTCCCAAATTGTTGGAATAAAAGTTGCTACTGACATATATTAATTCCTCCTTAATGTTTTTCCATAACAAAAGAGACCGCTAAAATAGCAATCTCTTTTGTTCGTTTTATATTTTTTTAACCATACTACTTAATTTTTCTATTACTACTTACCCCAACTGCGCATATCCTTCTGAATTTGTGCCCAGTTCGCATTAATCTCATCCTGACTCATTGAATTTACTTGTTCTCTTGTAAATCCAGTCCCAGTTCCACCACTAACATGAATTTCTCGACCCGCTGCTTTAAATCTTTCGACTACTTTTGCTTCTAACGCAGAAGAGAACAAATCATTAAACTTTGATACTCTAGATTTTGTATCCTCTACATCTGAACCAATAACAAAATCTACAAATTTAAGGTCTAATCCAATCGCTGATAATCCATCTGCTGCCGCACTTTGCATTTCTTTCTGATGAAGTATTCTTTCTCGCTCTTCTAGCTGTTCCTGAAGTTGCTTCATCTCATACTCAGCTTTTTCTTGAGCGGTCATAGAAGCGGTTTTGTAGTTTTCTAGTTCCTTCTTGGTTGCATTAAGTTCTTTCGAATATTTTGAACGAACTCTATCTTCTGCTGATTGCACCATTTTCTCGATAAATGTTTTTGTTGCATCATCTAATTTCGGCTCTTTCTGTCCATCAATTGGCGCCTCCTCTTTATCATCTGCAGGTGGCGTTTGTTCAGTCGGTGGTGTATCTTCTGCTGGTGGTGTATTAGAATCAGAGAAGAATTGCATACCTTTCAATCGTAATGGCGCTTGTATTGTTTCTTTAACAAACTTTACTGGTAAATCTTTAACTAAATATTGTTTCATTATTATTCCTCCTTTGAGTTCCTATGAATACGCCCTATATAGTTCGTAATCTATAAGCCCTCAAGTGTTTTTATTATTCAAGAGAGTCTTTCCACTCTTCGTAACTAACTGCACCAATCACTTCATTCCTGCCTGTTGTCGGGTTTCTAGCCCTTCTCTCAATGAATGGACTGACATCCGCTACTGCAGTAATGAATGTGCAGCGGCAACGAACGACTTCTTTAGCAGGTAAATTACTGTCATGCGGATATTCACAGCTATAACCACCTACTTTAAACAACCCTTTAAACGGTACTTTCTGATGATCTGCTGCTTGGTGAGTAGGTCGTGTACGTTTATCTAATGTAGAAATCCAAATCTTCTCCATCGCTACACCTTCATCAAAAGCATGAGAGGCACTGTCATAAGTACCTAAGTTTTGTACTCTAGCACTTTCTGTCCAAGCAACCATTTGTGCTTTCTTTGCATCACCATCAAGTATCGGTTTAATACGATTGGCCATTACAGCATATCCTTCACCTTTTCTAAGGCCGATGGATAATTCTTTACGTATTCGTCTAATTATCTGTACTCGATGTGTACTTAACCTTTGATTGAGTGTCATTTTATCGATTGGCATTTGCACAGCACGTTTAATAACATTCGGGTCTAGAAGACCGTATGAAAGGGATACACCAACTTCTTGTTCAACAAAGTAACTCGTGTAATAAAAAGACTCCCCATACTGAGTGGAGAGTTTTTCGTTGAGAGTTTTCTTTTTTTCATATGTTATTTCATTAATAACTTGTTGCAGTTCGCTTTGCAGGTTCTTATATCGATTAAATCGGCGCATTTCCTGAATGTTTAGCCGCTCATTTACCGCATATTTGGCATAATAAAAAGCCAGTATTCCTCTGACTTCTTCTAAAGCATCTTTATACAGGTAGAGAATCGCCTTTTCCAGTTCGTCCTCTATCTTTTGGAGGTGTTTCTGTTTCTTGTTCCACTCCATCATCTTCACCGCCTCTATGTACGGTGTCTAAATCAATAGAATCAACCTCTTCTTCTTTCATCTTTTGTAATTCTGCCTTTGGGTCATGAACAGCAGAGAATAAAGATAAACGTGTCTCTTCACTTATTAAACCTTGTAATTTTCCCTGTACATCTGCTTCATCAGATAAATTAACAGGAAGGTTTCGCGTGAACTGGAACGTCATGCAAAGATAGTCTAACTTTTCTTTATTTGAGCGTAAATTCCAGGCATCAAATAACAGTTTAAATTGTTGGCGCAGCGACTTGGTGAACTTTACTTCCAGTGTCCCTGATTTCGTTTCTAAAGCTAATAGCTTATAACGAATAGCAACACCAGTAAGGTTAGAACTGAATGATTCATCAGTAAGATTAACATGCTTTGTAAAACGGCAAATGTTCTTCTCTAATCTGTCGAGATGATGTTCTAATATGTTGTCGTTGAGTTCCTTAGTCAAGAAAGAAGCTTCACCATTTTCACCTACATCAAGCGCGCCAGTTTGCTTTAGTTTCTCGATAGTGTCATCATCTATATCAACACCTTTAAAAATCATATAAGCCAAACGAAACTGTTCTATTTCGCTATTAACATCCGAAAAAGCTCTGTCGTACCCTTCGATTAGCGCGATGGCTTTATCTACATCACCTTGTAATTCCTCATTGTTAGGAAATCCGATAAGTGGCACACCTTTGTATAAGTTAGGGATTCGATTTGTTTCTTGCAGCTTATCTAGATCTTCACCAGTGTACTCAATGATATGAGTTTCGTTATAAAACTCCACCTTGTATCCATCTTTAAAATCGTCACCATCAATTACTTTGATTGGGTAGCAGCGGATAGCGTATTTGGGTTCTGCGATGCTTGAATTAGTAAGGAAAATAGCTTCATAAGGTTTGATATTCATAACCTTTTCTTCACCATCTTTATCATGGTAAAGTAGCCTTGCCCCGTATCCACAGATAGAAGCAAATTTACCTGTTTCTGCATCAGCATCTTCAGTATGATTCGCTTTTAAGAAGTCCTGGATTCGTTTTAACACTTCTTCATCTTCATGATCTAAGCTATATGAAATAGGTAATCCAAACATATAACCAATCTTCGTATCGATAATTTCAGAAAAGAAGTCATTGTTTAGCTTATTATTTACCTTATCCTTATTTCCATCACCTTTAAACTCACGAGTAAAGATAGGTACGCCTTTTTCACTTGCTTTGTATCGTTCATACCTATTAATCATTCGTTTTTTTAACGGTTCAAATTCATCAATAATCTTTTTGAGCAGCTTGGGTGTAGGCTCCCCATTGTTTTCATCCAGTAACGGAATGTAGTGTTCAAACATCGTCTCACCTCCTTAATAGATTGATTTAACAGCTCTTGCTTTGTTATTAGACATAATTACGGTATTTACAAAATAGCGATCAGCATCCATTTGATGGTCATTCTGCTTAATCGGTTTGTCTTCACCACGCTCCATTGCTTTCTCATCCCATACATAAGAAGAGAACTCACGCAGCGTTTCTTTACAACAATCGCAGAATTTAATTAATTCAGTTGTCAATGCAGTTGCTACATTACGTATTCCATCTAATACATCGTTCTTTGCCTTTTTCACTTTCCAGCCTTTTTGTTTCAGTAAAATAATAAATGAGCTTGCGGACGGGTCTACGATAATACGCTTGGTTAGACCATTTGCAAACTCAACTAAATCCTCATAATATTGTTCATCTGACTTTTGTAAATTCTTCTTGCGAGCGTCATGATGGTATTCCTTCACCTTGTACCAAATGCCACCAGATAAGCCCCATAAGCCAAATGCCATCGGGTTTTGGGTACCGTAATCGCAGGAGATATAATACTGCTCATATTTCCTTGGATGTGATGGTACAACATGTTCATCTTCATTAAACATACTGTATATTAAACCTTCCGCCATTACCCATAAGCCCAAGATATAGCGTTGATAGAACACACCGCTAAACATACGTTTAAAGCGGTCTTTCACTTTCTCAGAAAGAGATAAGTTATCGTCCATTGTGAATTTTAAATGACAAACTAACTTCTCTTTTTTCTTATCGATAAGCTCTGTTTTTACAAAGTGATATGACGAACCAGGGTTACAGTTCATAAATATCTTTGCGCCATCAACAGAACAACGCCCAATCATTTGATCTATAAATGATTTAGGAAATAGAGCAGCTTCATCAGCTAATGAGCCAGCAGCGGTTAAACCTTGTAATGTATCTTGGGAGTTTTCTTTATTAGCTCCAAACAAGTAGTACGTATTCCACCCAATTTGCAGATAGTTTTCAGAACGGTTGTAATCATATCGCCAACCCCATGCGGTAAGTATTTGTATCATAGGGTTGATTACGTTACGTTTTAATGAACCAATTGATTTACCAGCAATGATAAATGACTCACCCTTAAATTTTTCCTGTGACCAGTGTAAGAAGCTACAAATCATGGATATTGTTTTACCGGAACGAATCGCTCCATCTGCAATCACAATGTCATGATTCTCATATGGCGAACCATCACGCCACCACCACAATAATTGTAATTGTTTATTTGAAAACGACTGGAACTTAAAGGATTTGGTTTTCCGTTTTTTAATCCTCGCCATCTGCATCACCAAATACTTCTTTCATCTTTTCTGGATCAGGAGCAGTTGCTTGCAAGAAGTCTTGGATCGCTTCTGCATTATCATCATCTTCATCACCAGTTAAATTTGCAATTTCAGCATTAGCTTTCTTTATGTTCGCTTTCTGTACTTCCATATGCATTTTGTGACGCTCTTCTTCAATTTTTCGTTTGAAGTTATCAGGCACTAAATCGAAGTATATCGCCAGTTTATCAAGTGCTCTCATCTTATCAGCAAGCTTGATAGACACACCTTCTTTGCCCTTTTTCACTTCCGCAATGATAGAGCCATCAACCATGTCAGATTCATTAAAATTAACATAACTAATGGTTCTCATGACTGGTTTTCCGTCTTCATCTTTTACAGGTCCAAACCGGCCCATCACTTCTACATCTTTCTGGCCAAAGGTTACGTAATTCGTAATATCTGCAAAAGCAATTTTGATGTACCCATTCAATACATCCATCGCTTCTACAAATATGTTTTCAACCATTTCGCCTTTAATCTCACGAATGTACGATGCTACACGTTCTCTTCTCAACAACCGGCTACTCGTAACATGCGCGCTACTCTTCGCATAACCGGCTTTCAATGCAGCTTGCGTACCATTGAAATACTTCACATAATACAAACAAAAGAGCCGTTCTTGTTCCGTCAGCTCTTCATCATCTAGCATCTTTTTTAACTTGGCTTTTGTCTTGGGATTTTTAACATTAGTAACGCTCCTTTTCGCAATAGTAACGTTACCTTTTAATTGTTCATCCCATTTGTCTTGTGATTTCCACTTTCTGATTTGAGATGGCTTTAAGTTTAATTCCTTCGCAATCTCAACAAGCGGCTTCTCACCATTGCTTGCTTTATATATTTGGAACGCTTTATCTCTGTCTGGGCTACGTTGTCTAGCCATAACCACCACCCCGCGGTAATTCCTGGATTATTTTGCAGAAAATTCAAATAAACATTTTACAAATATGTCCCAGTTGATATAATAAAATTAACATTGCCATCTGGAAAAGTAATTCGCCCCCATGTGAGTTGCTTTTCCTTTTTTATGGCTATTGTTTTAAAAATTCATCCATCGCCTTACCAAGCAAACTAATCATCGCTTCTCTCTTTTGCTTTGGTGTTGTGTTATCTTCCAGCTCATTAAAGATCGGAATTGCACTTTCTAATTTCTGTTTATCGATACGTTCATTTACACGGTCCTGTCCTAACATTGAAATGAATGTACCGATAACAACTGATTACTCTTGTTTAGTCAGTTTCATTTGTTTTCACCCCTTATCATCCCTTAACAAATAAGAACAGAAAATTCTTGAACAAAAAAAAGAGCGCTTTTCTTCAAAGCACTCTTCCAAAGGAATTTACCAATCTCGACGCTTATCACGATCACAGTCATGATGCTGATTACGTCTGCGACGACATTCATCACAATCGCAGTCGCGGTCACGTCTACAACGACAATCATCAAAATCTCTACGTCTGTGTCTACAGAACATTAAATCATCCCAAAATCTATTACAATTTCGAAAACCCCTGAAATTACCATTACATCCCATAAATCTGATTACCTCCTCTTAAAAATAAAATTCATCATATTATATGTTTAAAAGTCAAATACAGCTTGTTTACTTGTCCATATTTTCTACCTATCTTTACTTAACAACAAATAAGACGCTAACCAGGTAAAGGTTGCGCCTACAATCATTAATATTGTTTTAATCAAAATAAAAACGTCGCTAAGTTTTATTCTTCTTCCAGATACCTAATATTATTAAATCTATCTGTACTACATACTTTATTAAGTAGCTGGAAGAAGAGCAAAAGCCCTTCTCCGTATACATAGTGAATTGCAATTGAATGTGAACTCAAGAAACAACTGTTCATCCAATCTGAAACCATCGCCACCGGTTATGACGATCCATTTTCAAGTTATAAAGAATTTTATGAGCGATGTTTTCCGCCACTACTCACAATACAAATATAACATGCTAATTCCAAAACAACCGGCACATTTACTGCCAAAAAGCGGTCATGACTCTGCCACTTATTTTAATTCGCTAATAATCTTCATTTTCCTAGACTACTTCACTGCAACAGCCACGAAAAATAGATCGAATTTTCTTTTAGTAATTATGCTTGATCTGATTGTAGAACATGTAATGGAGGTGGAATAATCCAACCTTTTTTCTTATTCAGACGAAGCAATATAGCTCCAGCTTGTGCTTTTTTCATATGAAATTGACCAAACATCATTCCAACATCTTCTCGAAGAGATTGTCCCATAGCTTGACTACATGCTACTAGCCCAGCAGCAAGATCCATAGAAACTTTTGCAGCAATTTCTGCATCATTAATACGAGCACCAGGAGGAATCGTTTCAATAGATGCAACTGGTCTTTCTGGAGGTGCTGGTGGTAATGCAACACCATTCGATTTCAATAAATTTTTTAATTCTTCAACTTCTGATTGGATATCATTCTCTACAAGGTTCTCTAAAAATTTCTTTAAATCCTCGTCTCCTGTGTGGTTAATAAGAACTTGATATCCAGCAATTGCGCCTTGTGCCGCTGCAAGATAACTCCAAATCCCAAAGACTTCTCCGTAGTGCATTGGTTCATTTTGTGGATTTCCACTTAAAATACCCATAAAAAGATTCCTCCTTAAAGAAATTAGACTTTTAGCAACAATATTTACTATAGAAAAAATTTTCCCAACCATGTTCTGGATTAAAGAAAATAAGTTCTTATAACTCATAAGGAACACCTTACCTAAATATAGTAATTACCTCTCATAGAATGTACCGTTACCAAAAATTTATTCTTATAAAGAATAAATACATTTCAATTAACTTAATCCATTATTATTAAGTACTTTTAATAATAAAAATTAAAGATGCTTATCCTAATTTCAATTCAAATGGTTTTATATATTTTCAACCGAATATTGCCTAAAGGAACTGGAGACATTACTAAATACGAAAGGAGGGAAAACCATGAAGAAAAAACTTTCATCTATTTTAAGTGCCCTATTACTAACTATTATGGTTTTTGGTACAAGCGTCCATGCTGAATACGATGGATATAATACGAATAGAGTTAACAATAACAATATTACAACTCGAGTTAATGACTATAACACGAATAGAGTTAATGACTATCACATGAATAGAGTTAATAATGATGTGAGAACTCGAAATGTAAATACGACAAATGATTTAAATGCTAATCGTAATAAAAATAATAATTGGGCTTGGCTTGGTTTATTAGGACTAGTCGGTTTATTCGGTCTTAGAAAAAAAGACACAGAACCAGAAAGACGTTAATGTAGAACATTGCATTTAATTTTAAAAGATATTTATTTATCAAAAAAATGCAAAATGAATAAATTATGAATCGCCTTTAATAAGGCGATTTTTTATTTTTTTAAATCAATAACAATCGCATAAAAACGGATACTATTAATCGGAAACAATGAATTTCTTAACTTGATGGTAATGGGGCGCTACGTCCATTTGACGAACTACGCTTCTTTTTTATGCCGTTTCTTCACTTATCCATATCTTATATTGTGTGTAACTAAACCAAGTGCTTTATCACTAGTCTGGACTACGCTGTCTCGCCATCTACATTTCACCTACCTCCATTCATATTAAAAATGTAAGATAAATCCACAAGGTAGAACACCACACCTCTTTACATCTTATATTTTGGATATTAAAATATAATTAGAGAACGTAAGTTTGTTTTCGAATTTTATACTAAAGGAGGTGATACTATGTTTTATCGAATTTGGAACGGTTTCCTTGATGCATTTATATACATAAGAAAGTTTTATGTTTTTATTCCGTTATTGATTGTCGGTATCTTTTTTGCAAGAAGAAGTCTTTTAGACCTTGGTGCAATGCCAGATGAATTTGGAGATTTATTCTTATATTATTTCACACATCCCGATGCCCACATTTCAGGAATTATTGAGTGCTTTATTAGCGGGGCTATTTTACTAATGCTAGCCGGCTCACAATTTCATTTAGCTAATACAGAAAAAGAAGAAATTGAGACATGGTTGTTTATAGTAATATATTTATTCGCTATCGCACTTTTCTTGCCAGGAATCACATTGTTCGCTTTGGGCATTGTTCTTCTTTCTGTAATCCTTTTACTAGGTGGAGCCTTATTTGCTTTTATATGGCTTTGGACTCAATCAGGTAATTCAAAGAAAAGAAGAAGATAAAAGCACCCGAATGGGTGCTTTTTGATTATTAATTTACTAATCTCCTCACTTTTCCAGGGAATAAATGTTTAATTAGAATATTATCTGCTTCATTTTCATATACCCTTAACTTCTGATAGCCTTCTTTATATATAGTAGCTGAATAATGAATAAAGTTCTCCAACAAACGAATATCTTCACCATTTCCATAGTTCTTTATATTCCCTGATATAAAATGTTCATATCTCCTCATTTCTTCGATAAATTTCTCTAATATTTCTTTTTCTTCTTTAGTTAAATATATTGCGATTACCTTATAAGATTTATCTAATTCTAAAAAATCTTCTTCTAATATTCTCGCTTTTTCATTGGTTAATTTAATAAATTTTTGTTTTGACTCCTCAGTTACATACACTGTAGTGTAATCTCTTTTTGGTGGTTGATGATGTAGGTCTTTTTCTTTCAAATTTAAAGTTTTCAGCAATTCAAAATTTCCTTTTTCAGAACAAAAATATTCCATACTTTTCATTGCTACTGCTGATTTTTGACGGAAATCAGTTAAAGCTTCAAACTTCATTTTTAAGAAAAAATCCGCACGCCATCTATCATCTTGTCTTTTATTATTAATCCATGTAATTCTTAACGTAATGTAACCAGATATGAACGCTACTATTATAGCGGCTCCACCAGTGATCACCGCTGGCCAAAAACTAGTTTGCAATGGTATTCATCCTCTCTACTGTATCTATAACCATAAGATATCATAACATAATGATTTTCTATTATTTAATACCATTATTTATACAATATAAAAAGCGCCCTAACAATAAAGGCGCAAGTTTACTATTGTTTTTGTTTAAAAGCAGTATATCGAATATCATGGGCAAGAATTTCCTCTTCTTTATCCCCTATTAGCCAATGAATTCTTTTCATTTCTTTCTCTGTTTGTTGAAATTTTATTTTTTCTCCCGCTAATGTGCCATAAACCACTTGAATTTCTTTAACTGCCGGTTGATACCTTGCAACTCCAGTAAATTTTTTCGTACACAATGGTATAAGAATCTCTTCATCTTTCCCAAAATAATCAAGCCATACTTCTATAATCTCTTCCTCACTAAAAATCTTATCTTTCCCAATAATTATTTGGAAGTTACAATTTACTATAATATCAGGCCCACCATACCTTATAACTGAATAATAAGTGGTTTCGTGTTCTTCCCAATCCAGGTTTAAATCCAAAGCACCCTTTGTTATCACAGTACGACCTTCTTTTTTTCGCCAGGTACCCCCTTTAGAAAAATCGCATATTGTAGTAGTTGCTGACAAAAAAGAACGTTGGCTTTCTTTGTTCTTTTTTCTATCATTTATTACTTGAGAACTTGCAATAATTAGTGCAACTATCCCTCCAATAATCCCTCCAGTATAACTTCCAAAAAATCCAACCCATGAATTTTCATCGCCAATGGTTAAATGCCCTGTAGGGATATTGAGAACTAACCCTAAAATAATTGGAGTAAATACTGCAACCGCTAAGATAATGCCAATTTCTTTACTATTACGCTTTATAAATTTTAGCAAAAATCTCTCCACCTTTCGTCTACTAATTTCGACAAAAAGACGAGACATCCTCTAATTAAGATATTGAAATTTACCATCCGATTATAATATTTACAAAAAGCCACGACACTCATGCATCGCGGCTGAATATATACATATAATTGGTCTTTTCGCCTTTTCATTCTCCGTCCATTCCGACCGAGTAACGTTTTGATAAAGGGGCTATGATCATTGATTATGAGCGCATAGATACGTTATCCCCACGTTATGCTCTTTTCAAAGAACAATTAACTGTAGGAATATCATATCGCCGATTCCAATATAAAAAGGTACCCGATTTAGTGCCTTTTTTGTCTCTATATTAACTTTAATGATTCTCTATTTCGTTCTTCATCTTCGAAATGGTATTCTTCTTTCCCATGAAAAATTGCATTTACATAGGACTCCAATACAAACTTTTGACCATTATACTCAAATTTCATAACTTTATCATTAAACTCACATTCACTTATACTTTTATATGTATTAGCTTTGATTGTACAACCATTTTCATCATAAATCAGTTCAACTACACCATCTTCTGTTAATGTCTGTGTAACATAAATATCTGTTATTTTTTCTTGATACAACTTCTTAGGTTTATTGTACTCAATATCATAATCTACAAATTTCCCTTCTTCGATATAATCATATAAAGCTTCTAATCCTTCATCAACACTGTCCTGGACTTCTTCTGAAAAAGCACTAAATATCAATTGCATAGCTTTAGCATCATCCACAAACTCTAAATCATCTGATTTGCTATTATCACGATATCCAAATGCTCCAGGCTTAAACAATACATCGATATACCCTTTATCTTTTCCATCGGCAAATCCCTTAGCTAAAAAGTAAATATGTAAATTACCCCACCAATGTTCTCCCTCAAACAATAGTTCCGTTGAATAAGTTTGTTCATAATCATCACTTAATGAATTTTCAATTTTATCATTAGATAAATCTGAAATAACGAATGGTTCAATCGTTTGCTTGTTAAACGGATATTTAAACATAACTCCATCTCCTTCTATGTATTAACCCTACGATAATTTTACCACTTTTACCCAATAATGATTATAAAAATAAAAAGCTCTACAAAGTAGAGCTAGATCATCCCCAAAGCTTTCGCTACATTCCTTACAGCCGTTTTCTTTTTTCTATAGAATTTCCCTTTCTTCATTCCAAGCACTGTATAAATGTATTCATCATTTAACTCTTTGTGATTCATATACTTCATTTCTAGTATCTGTTGCTCGTCCTCATCCAAAGCTTCTTCAAATGCACGTTTTAATTGTCTATATCTAATTTCATCATCTGTACTTTTCCTAAGTTCCGGAAATAATAGTTCCGCTCCAAATTCCGTCCGTTCCTGTATGTTTTGGAATTTCACTTTTAGTACACGATAATCACGTAACACCTCTATCACGAAAGGCCGTATTTCCTTTTCGTTTACATGTCTATAAGGTTGATTCATACGATACGGTTCCCCTCCGTTCGATCTGCTTACTCTTTAGAACATTACTTCATTTCTTTTTGGCATTCTTTTAAATAATCGATAGCCTCTTGAACCCGTTCTTTAGTTGAAAGTAATTCCATCACATTGCCTTCTGTGTTATAAACATGAATCGTTCTTGCATTACCCAGATACCGGAATGAACTTTCTTAATGTCTTCCTTTAACTCTTCTGGAACTTCATCAACAAGTTCTAACACCGTATTAGCCCAGCTCATAAAATGTGATGCATTTCCCATGTATGCTAGTGCTTGGAACATGAAATCATTATCTTTACCAATGGCTTTTAGATT
This sequence comes from Bacillus sp. MMSF_3353, assembly GCF_030733445.1. Taxonomy (NCBI): domain Bacteria; kingdom Bacillati; phylum Bacillota; class Bacilli; order Caryophanales; family Bacillaceae; genus Bacillus; species Bacillus sp. MMSF_3353. The sequence goes on along the minus strand of NZ_JASHJA010000024.1, from coordinate 26,405 downwards.
TTCTAAATTCGGACGATGATCAAAAACATTATCAGCAAATTCTACTGGTTCTTCAGTAATCCCTTTTGTTAAATGAATGACTCCAATCTCTTCATACGGCTGCATGTCATACCCTCGCTTACCTAAGAACTCGACAACTGCATTCTTTTCTTTCCAAGCACTATCACCTTGCCCTAATTTAATAGTTACTTTGTTCATTCCTCATCCTCCTCAAGTTTTGTAACAATTAAATAGTTTCTTGCTCTCTTCCGCTTCCCTAACTTCCTCTGATAAGCTGGCGTTGTATAATAACGAACTGTTGCAGGAAGTACGCCCATATGTTGAGCACATTCCTTTGCAGTTCCAATACATACGAATGTTTCACCTTTATAAACGACGTACTCCTTTAAGTTCATTTTTCATTCCTCTTTTCTTCTAAAATGAAGTTTTTGTTATACTCCCTCTCAAAACCCACAATATGTTAATATATACATAGATTAACAACATTTATCATTTAGACATTTAAGAAAGGATGATAAAATGGTTATTTTTCAATGGTTAGAATCCTGGTTATCTAGTGACATTCTTCATTTTAATTTATTTGTAGGTATAACAACCTTTCTTACTCTAGCGTCTGTCATCTTATTCTCTATAACATTTAAGAAAATAGGTACCAACGACACAGAAAGGCTTAGAATCAAGTTCCAAATATCTTATACAATGTGTACTTCACTACTTGTCTTATTAGCCATCTTTATTCTGTGGATGCCTACAAATACTATCTATTTCAGACAGTATCTCATCATGATAATCTCCATCTCACTTCTTTTGGGATCAATATCTGGCCTGTACAATTATAGAAAAGAAACACTCACAGAGAGTTAAACTCTTTTTTAGAACTCGTTGCAGTTAGCGGGTTCTTTTTTTTATAAAATAGCGTTTTGGTTTAAAATGAAGCCCGTTCATTTGGACACATTTACCAGTATTTTTGCCAAAAAATTCATGATATTGTTAATTAGTCGAGTACGTCATTACTTGACGATTACCCTTAGGAGCCCCCCAGACAAACGGGGCTTCTTTTATTTAAAATAACGATTTTGTTTGAAATTCATTAACCTTATTGGTTCCTTTGCATACAGTATTATCACAAGGAATTCCACAGGTTACTCTGGTCAAGTTACCTTGAATTTCTTGCAGACCTTGAGAGAAGAATCCGTTTATAACAAACGGGTTCTTTTATTTTTGGTCGTACAATAAGAATTTGATTAAAAACTTACATGTATATATTTTTCGTTATATAATTAAAGTATCGATATATTAGGGGTGTTAATTATGCCAGGAACGATAATGATTTTGTTATACATTTGTTTCGGATTAAGTGCAATTTTCAGCTTAATAAAAGAATTGAAAAAGCCACAGAAAAACCAGTTCTTGATTTTAGTTGATTCTCTAATTTTGCTAGGAGCCTTAATCCTAGTAGGTAGTATTATCATCTAAATTACATAACTAGAACTCCAGTTGGGAGTGGAGCAGTTAGCGAAAGCTAACTGCTTTTTATAAATTAACTATTTTATTGAATTTCTCAATTCATAAAGTACTAACTTTATAACATGAGTTCATACATATTTATTAAATACATTTTAAGTTCTTATAGCATCAAATAATTTAGGAGGCGATTAATATTTCAAGTAATCCGCTAGTTATAACGCTTCCTCCTTTATCAAAAACCAAAATTACATTTTATTCTTCTTCTGGCCAAGTAATTAACCATACTTTTTTAATGAATGAAACTTCAGAACCTATCGAGACGTTTGCATATTGTCCTATAGACTTTGAAAGATTTGAAACTAAAAGAATGCCAGTCCTTATAAAATAATTTTTCATTCTCATTTACGAATAATCTTTTTTACATTACACATACTATCTGCAGGTCAGCTTCCCACAGCTACTCTCTTTCAGATCGGAGGTCTTTACTCCGTATCGTTTAGTGCATGGCGGGTAACTTAGTCAATTACCTGCCGTTTTTACGTATAATCGCAAAAATCCTTGTCTATACTGCTTAGAGAAAACATCTTATGCCATTTGATGCAATCTCCAGCACAGGTTATTTGTAAGGCCGTTCCGATAAAAGGAACGGCCTTATTTATCTCCGCATTACGTTTCAACAAAATAACGCTTTTGTTATAATTTATGAACATATTTTAGACCTAAAAATCCTACCGAATATTTTCAGGATAAATTTACCGGGTGAGTTAACAGAAATTTCGTGTTATTCTAAACCTGTTGAATATCCCAATACATTCAACAATGCTCTTGATTGCATACTTAGTATGCAGCCATCCATCCAGATACCTTAGCTAATACGTCCCCCTAATCGTCGTTATTGCTAAGGTATCTTTTAGATGCCCTGTGTGCAGAGCTTTTTTATTTCAGTGATGATGCTTTTAGTCCAATTTTCTAATAAAATTCAAAATTGGTACTACTTCGCCACCCCCTGTTCCTTACCGAAGGCTGCAGCTCTTTCGTTGATTCGTTTTAATATGCGGCTCACTTGAGTCTGAGTAACCCCTACACGTTCACCAATACTTTCTTGTGACATATGATTTGAATACATATCCCAGATCATTAACTCTCTATCTGGTAGCGTATTTATAAAAGAACGCATTACTATCTTTTCATCGATTTCTTCTGTTTTACGTGTTGAGCTTTCATCGACAAGCATTTGCTCTAGGGTTAAATCAGTATCTCCACTTCCTGATAAAAATGTTACGTCATGTAAAGAACTTGGAATTTGCTGATATCGCAAAACTTCTTCTACATCCTCAACAGTTACGCCTAATAACTGACTAATGACCTCTGGTTTTTCTTCCGCTAATTTTTCTCTAATAATTCTGCCTTTTAAGTAGAATATTTCTCGCGTCACTTTAACTTTTTGATTATTTATAATCGCTCTAGTAGTTTCCCCATGCATTTTAGGAATCGCTAAAGTGGAGAACTTGCACCCATATGCAGGATCAAAATCTTTTCTTGCCTTAAGTAATCCGATCATGCCGCATTGAATTAGATCCTCTATTTCTAAACCTGTATTACTTTTGATAGACTCCAAATTCGATCCGTACTTTTCCCATACAAACTTATAAACTAGCTTTTTATATTTTTTTAAAAACTCATTATCCGTCAAGGTTTTCACATCAACTATTTCCGGCATTCGCTCCACCCCTTTTGATTTCTCTCATATCTGTCGGACCTTTCCAAATACCCACTCGTTGCCAATGTTTTTTCTTTTCCCAACATACGAGGGGCTAAGATCATACATAATACCAATATCTTTATCCGGTATACCTTGCATGTTTAAATTCCTGACGACCTCAGGTGTTAAAACACTCGGTGTTTCCCTTCTAGGTCCACCATTCTTTTTAGGCTGTGTATCCAAATATCTGCCCAACCGACGTAATTCATCACCAGTCGGGCATGCTTTACATTCATTAACACTAAAACTTTCGTTGGATGAGCGATTATAATAACAACGTCTGCATTTCTGTTCGATAATGTCACCAACTTTGTATGTGATCTCTTTTCGTTCTTCTTTAGTAAGTTTCATATAGCTCACCTACAAGACTACTTTGAGCGCCATACCAAGCGCCTGCGCTCTACCTTGAAGTTCTAAACGATACTCACGTTCTTTCGCAGCCGTTTCTTCTGCAGCACGTACGTTGATATGCATTTTTCTAAGGTCATGCTCTAATTCATGATTCTTTTCAGTAACTGCATTAAATTCGTTTAATAATGTGCTGTAATCTTCCTCACGAGCTTGTAATTGTTGCTTCATGCTTTCAAATGCATCTTCCGCTTCCAGTCGAGCTTGCGTTTCTGCGATGAAATCATTTGCTAGTTTTTCTTTTAGCTCTTTCAACCCCTCATACATTTTCGATACTTCACTTAACTCTTTTTGAAGTTCATCTTTTTCATCAAGGATTGTATTTAATTGACCTTTCCAAAAAACATCTAACGTTTCTGTTTTCTCGATATAATCAGCAGCTACAGATTTAAATTCTGACAATGCAATTTTCGTTTTCTCAACGTTTTGAGGTTGTGGTGACGGTTTTGTATCCTGGGATTTCTTCGATGCTCCTACGCGCTTATTAGGCACTTCTTTTTCTTCGCGTCTTTTTGAAATGTGATGATATAAAGTCTTTTCGTTTACCCCCAAGTGTTCAGCGATATTTCCCCAAGTCCATTTCTTCACATCTGCCTTACGTAACTTTTCAGCAGTGGCACAAATTTGATCCCAATTTTTTTGTTCAGCCATATGTTCCGTTCTCCCCTCGAGTAGGCTTTCACCTAGTCTTTTTAGTTTTTTGCCAACTTCACAATTCTCTGTACACCAAGAAGTTTTATGATTTTTACATGTAGCACTGTACCTCGGAACCTTCTTGCAACCTTTACACTGATCATCTTGTATATTTAAAATCCTAAGTCGGATTTGACGTTTTTCCGTTTTGTTCAATCCATCACCCCATATGAGATTGAAAAGCAGGTAGTACAACGAATTTGTTATACTACCAACCTGTATTTATTAGTCTTCTAATTTTTCATCAAATGGCTTATCCTCATCGGCAGCTTTATTTTCTTCAGAAGATTGCGATTCTTGTTCTTGCACCTGCTCTTCTTCCGTTGCAATCGTTTCTTCTGTATCTGTTTCTTCCTTCGGTTTCTCTTCTGTCTTTAGCTGCTCTGTTACATCAGGCTGGTTCTCTTTCCATTCGTTCCATTTAATTGCCATTGGTGCGATACGAGCGCGGTAATCATCTATCATTTCAATCAGCTTCACGTTAGAAATTTTCAGCTCATTTGCTAACTTTAGATATGACTCTCCTTCGAGTTTTCGTTTTACGATGTAAGCAAAATCATGCGGTAAATCATCTAAACCTGGAGCAAGTCCGCTGATAATAAACGCATCTACAATTTCACGATCCGCTTGCTCTTTCTCTTCACGAGTTGGAATTTTCTCTTCTGGAATATCGAAATCAGCTTCTAACTGTTCAAATGATGCCTTTACTTCTTTCACAAACCCTTTGTCATCAACTTCATACTGCGTTACTGGTTCGTTCGTTTTTGCGTTAACAGTAACGTTGAAATTAACCTGCATGGATTCCAGCGAGATAAATACTTTTGTATCGATCATTTCGGAAAGTACATCCAACTTACCGCGCAATGATGAATCCGTTACTTCCAAAACGATTTCTTTCTTACCATCAGGTTTAAGATTTACTTTCTTTAAAGTTGGTTTGAATTCGATATATGACATATGATCCGCTCCCTTATTTCGCTTGTTTTAGTTTTTTCTCTTCTCGTTTTAATTTGTTGTATTCATCGAGTGTGATAAATCCACCGTATTTCCTCACATGTTTTAGCAAGATGAGTTGTAAATGTGGGTATTTATACTCAAACATTTTTCGCTTTACCGCGAACGTTTCTGTTACCATACCCTTTATATCAACAACTTCCACATCACCATTTGGCAAATAAACCATGAAGTCTGCCTTATATGTAATTGCTTGATATTTTTTGCCGCTTTTTATAAACGCTGGCTGCAGAGTGAATCTCGGTTGTAATTCAAAATTTAAAATTTCACCTGCAGCTTTGCGAACTTTTAAACCCGTGTAATAATCCGATTCGGTCTTACTATCGAAAACATGGCCGTCTATTTTAATTTTCTTGTTATTGTACTTACTCAATATCCATCATCCTGACGTTGATGATTTACTTTGTTCTTTTCCAGGTATGCTGCTTCAATTTCCTCATGAGTAAATCCGAGGTGCTTTGTTCCTAATTCCATAAACAAGTTAAAAATTATTTCAACATCATCTGCTAATTGCAGTTTACTTTCTGGATAATTATGTGCTGTATCCCACATTTCTCCTACGTAATAAAATAGCTTGTTGAATGTTCCAACGATTGTTTTTTCTGTTTCATCCTCGCAACGAAACTCTATTGTGACATCCAACTGATTGCTGATACTTAAAATAAAATGCAGTCCATCCACAAACTCTGTCAGAATGGCTTTTCTTTCACTTGGGCCTTTATTACTCCAATGTTTAAAACAACGTGTTTCGTTTGCTAATTCAGCAATTTCAACCTGTAGCGCTAAGATTAAATTACTAACTAAGTTTTGACCTTCCAAACCATGTTGTTTAATAATCCGATTATCAAGTATCTTTTGTAATCCCCGTAATTTTGCGATGTTCATTATCGTTTTTCCCCTTTCACTTCACTAATTAACTGAGTGATTTCATATACAGCATTTTGTGCACATTCCATGTGTCTTCACCCCTTGAATATTTTTTAAATAAAAAATACATACTATTTTCAAGCCGCCGTATCCACGGCTAATACTTCTTTCTTTTGTTACAGCAGAGGCAGATAGGTTCTTCACTTATCTGCTTTTTGTATGAGATTTTTTCGTTCTACATATACTACTTTTGAACCTGTAGACCAATACGAGCCATTTTGGTGCTTGGGATTTCCCTTCCTGGGGATAAGTATTTTTTACTTATCCCTTTTTTGTATAGACACGTACATTTAGGGTAAAACTAATTACAAGCAGATTTTCTGTTTATGCGTAGTTCTAAACAAGAATACTCTTTCTCCTATTAAAGGACAGCGGGTGCAACCGCTAGTCCTTTTTTATATCGCATATTCCCCCTTCTGGTAGCTTCGAACCAATTCGCCCTCATCATCGTAGTAAGCAATTTCCCAAAAAGGATGACAGTTGTGCTTCTCAATTTCCCCATCGAACAAAACGAACAAATGAGTTTTCCAGTTCCCAACGATCGTACCCCACATGCCAGCTACGTTTACACGCATCCCCATGTAAGCGAAATGTAGGTTGCGGTAATTCTGCATCTTCTTGAAAGCTTTCTCTGCGCTGTACATGCGCTTGATGTCAAAAACGCCTTCGTTCTCGCACTTTACAAACTTCATGAATTCAACGATTGGCATTGTTAGAAATCTTGTTCTAAACTTTTGCCAATACAAGAATCTTGCCTTTCCCTCGGTTTCCGCTACTACAAATTCTTCGTTTGGCCAATGTTCGAAAATGGTTTTTAATTTATATTTGTAAAGAACCGCCATTCCTTCATCTCCCCCTTAATTTGCAATCAACTTACGGAAAAGTTCTTCGTTTCTTGTTTCCAGTGCATGGTCGATGAGGTTATATTTAATTAACTGATCAATTTCATCATGATCTTCCCCGTCAATATGCGTTTCAATGGAGCATTCATCATCTTCAAGCACTTCCATGTATAACGGCTCTTTGTACTTACCTTTGAAATTGATTTGAATATAAATCGGAGCATCGTTTGCATTAAAATGGTTATATGCAGCTATTCCTTCCGTACCAGTTAGATTCGGTTTATAAAATGCAAACGTGTTGCCTTCTGAAAATGCTGCTGAAATCTCAATGCCATACGGGTATTTCTTTGCGTTTTCAACAAATTGAATTCTGTCTGAAAACCTTAGATGCTTTTTAAATGTGTAGATCAGCTTAAAACCTTCTTCTCCTTTTTTTAAAATGTGTCTTAGAAGAAATTCCATAAACTCAAGCTTTTTCTCAACCGACACGTTGCTCATGCAGTAACCCCCTTTTCCATCCTTCAAATTTTTGTATCCAAGCATCCCAATTTTCTTTTTGCATGGCTTCTTGCTGCTTTGCTACCTCACAAGTACAACCTTCAATCGTTATCATCCCAGGATAAATTTCTTTATGAACTACACCAGTGTTACTGCATGTCATGCACATTTTCTTCACTCCTTCTCACGATAATCATCGCCTTCTACAGCGATTAAATAATGTTTACTCATGCCGAACAAACGGCTCTTTGCTGCATAACCAATCTTTTCAGGTAATGTTTCATCATCTTCATTCGAGCTGTATAAAATCGGCAAATTATGGCGATACCGATAATCAATAATTTGATAGTAGAGGTTCTCTTTCGCTTCTGACCATTTTGACTTCCCTAAGTCATCCCAGATGAGGACCTCTACTTGTTTTGCATGGTTTAACAATCGGTTAAATTCTTTCTTATCATCGTTCATCATCTTGGCTGCAATAAGATCATCCATGAAAGTTCCGTCTGATATAAGCAGTACGCTATACCCTCGCTTCATTAGATACTTTGCTGCAGCTACTTGAAGATGTGTTTTACCAAGTCCAAAACTGTTATGTTCTCTCTTGGCTTGCGCTCGCTTTGCTGGCTCCAATTGCTTAATTCGCAGCTCACCAAATGTTGCAATGAATCCCAAGCTATTTTGTTTTGATTCCTTGATCTCTTTAAAACTCTGCAGATATTTACCCATCGTGCTATACAGAAGCTTTTGTTCCTCTGTTTCTCGTTTGTATGAATCGAACCGAGCATCTGTAAATTCTTCTGGAATCATCGCGTTTTTCAATCTACGCTCCAGTACTCGTTGCGCTTTACATTCACAATCCTTTTGCATTGAAACCCTCATACCAAACTGATTTACTTCTTCGTAGAAAACCACTTCCGAATCCTGACATTTTAAACATCTATACTCGTTTAATGAAACTTGGCATGTTACGCTCTCTGTTTGCATTTTCTTCCTCATAGCTTCTGCTCGTACCATAACCTCTGCCAGTGTGTGCCCTACGTGTTGCATTGTCTACACCACCTCTTTGGTTTTTATAATCCTCATCTAGCTTGATTACATCTGCCATTGTTTTTACGTTGCTTTTTTGCCAGTTCATTAAAATCTTTCGAATGTACGCCCACCTTGGAGCATTTTCATCGATAGCTTTATCAACCGCTCTATTTACTAATTCACTACCAAACGAATCACAAAACTCTCCTAACTCCTGCTCTGCGATTACGCTTAATGGAATGTTACTTTTCATTAAGTGTTCTAAGCTATTTTTAAACTGTGGATCAATTAATGGATGCTGGTTATCATCATCTATATTTGTAGTAATCTCTGTAGTAATCTCTGTATTTGTCCTTACTTCTAAGTTAGGAGGGTCATTACTTTGAAGTAAGGAGGGTGGTGACTTTGAAGTAAGGAGGGTGGTGACTTCTAAGTAACCAGGGTCTTCATTTACTTGTTGATACATGGTAGATATCTTTTTAATTTCTGATGCTACTGGTTCAACAAACATCACATTATTTAAAACCTTTCCATCTACATGGATAGTACGAAATTCAATTTTTATAAGAAACATATCCGTTAGTAAATCACATGCTCTTTTTACTTGTAGCTTTGTAAATCCAAAAGTATCAGCCAACTGTTGATAATTCTTTTGTAATTTATCAGCCTTGAATTTTTTCTTATAAGTGACTTTTCCGTTTATTTCATCACGTATAACTGTGGGTCTATACCAGTAAACTATTTCGCTTAAAACCATAATGGCTACAATATGTGGTTTCCCATTACTGAAAGTGATACGAGTAAACCATTCATGATCTACCACATTTCCTTTTAGGTTCAAACCTCCAATTTCAGATACAGCATTGCTCATGCCGTCTACCCCCTTGTGCAAATCGCGATGTAAGACTCATTTTCCTTAATGACTTTCTCTATTCGATAACCTGGATAACCAGTTTGTATATAACGTGCAATCGACTGCTTCAAATCATCTTTTGACTGTGCTCTCTCCCACAATTTGCGAGAGAGTAGCACTTTGGACATGTTACTCACCTTCAATCACGAAATCACCTTGTCCGTCTCCTTCAGCTGACTGTTCCACTTCAATTGGATCAGCTTCAATAAATTCTGGTTCTTCCGTGATATCTTTACGAACCACTTCGTCCTGCTGCGCTTGTGACTGAACTTCGATGCTGATTGGTAAGTATTTAAACATGTAACGGACCACTGTTTTCTTCGCCATTTCATCATAGTCACTTGCCCATGGGCTACAACTTGAATTCGCCGCTGCAGAACGTTGACGGCGCTTTTCAATTTCACTCTTCGGCATAAATTCCATTTGATGGCCACCATCTTTGAAATGCGCAACTGCATACGCTCCGATAAATTCGCCACGTTCACCAAATGATGGCTTATGCTTTAACTGAGGATGTAAACCAAGCTCATACTCGAACTCATCATTTTCATATACTGCATGTGCGTAAATGCTTTGAATATGACCAGAACGTCTAGCTAAATCAATCATCCCTTTGTAGCCGATAATGAATTGGACTTCCATTTTGTTTTGCTTTTTATTTTTGAACGGTAAAAGGTAGCAATGCCCGAGTAAACCTGGCTCTAATCCTAATTGCACCGCTTGCATTACAGCCCCCATAAGAGAAGGAACTTCACATTCTAATAACTTTGGATTCGTACGGATTGTCGTGAGTGCAATACGACTCATACGCTCCATACTCATGTGCTTTGGTAAAACTTCCGCAAAACGTGGAGCCATTTTCTTCATATAACCTTCAACCAATTTATCCGGTGTTGCAGGTGCGCTTGCCTTACGATTTGCTAATTGATTTTTAATTTGATCGTTAGTTGCCATTATTTATTTCCTCCCTTATTTAACCGTAAATTTTCTTGATTTAGATTCCTTAACATACTGTTCAAATAAATCAGGGTGTTCCGCTTTAAATCGCTTGCTTTCAAAACGATTTGTTGTATATGACTTCCAATAAATTTTGTAGTTCTCCGTTCCACCAACTTCATTGGTACCGAGTTTTGCTTTGATTTTGTTTTCGTACTCTGCCTTTTGTTCTTGCAGAACTTTAATTTCTCGGTCTACTTGGTCACGAGCTTCAATGAGAAGTTCTTCTTGTTTACCTAAACTTACAAAGCTATCTGTAATGGATTCTGGATATAGATGTTTTAATAATTCAGTTGATGCATCCGAACCATCAAACATTGGCGGCTCGTTCTTCTCAACATTGTTGAGCCAGAAGTCTTTTTCAATATCGATAAGGTACTGAATCAATTCCTCATCGCGTTCGATTTTTTTATGAACAAATTTGTTACCACCAATCAATACAGCAATCCACCATGCTTCATAGCCAGTTACGGCCATATAATGTTGACACTGTAAGAGATAAGCCGCTGGAACTTCTTCATCTTCCCACTCTTTTTTTAAATATTCCGACGCTGTTTTACATTCCAAACCAATCTTTTCACCGACAATTAATCGGTCAACATTTGCTAACATCCACGGATATTCAGGGTGTTGAAGGATTGCATTTCTACGTTGAACTTTTAAATCAGTACGCTTGGAAAATTCTTTTGCGACTACTTCTTCCAGAACATTACCGAAGTATGCCGCTTCACTTTGTATATCTTCTTTTTCAATCGCTTGTGTTTTTTCAAGGAACACTTGAACCGCTGATTTCCATTTATTTAAACCTGCAATTGCAGAAACATCTGAGCCACCAATACCTTGTGTACGTGCTTGCAACCATTGATCATGGTCCATATTGAGTGTATTAACCAATACTTTTGCTTGCATGTTCTATTCACTCGCTTCCTGTGATATACTAGCTCTGATTTATTTTTCAAAGGGAACCCATTGCCGTGGGTTCTTGTTTATTCCCCTGCAACAAACCTCGTTGCGTGCCGCTCTAAAAACTTTTCGGCACATTCTTCACAAATTAAACTTCCTTCAAATTCGTAATAGGTCATTCCAAAATACAATTCACCTTCACAATCGCTACAATAGTGTTCGAAGTTTTTTTTGCATGAATCTTGTTGATTGCCTAATACAATTGGATTTTCTAACATTCAACTCACCTCCTCTGAAAGAGTAATGTAATGAGCTCTTTCCACCACGTCCGCGTTTACTCCCTGGCTTCTTAACCGCCTAATAATCCCTAAGATGTTTTTACAATCTCTTTCACGTTCTGCATCATGTTTTTCTTTCGCTCGATACAGTGCTGCAAGTTCTCTTCTTGCCAGACGCGCTTCCTTTACCCACTCACGCAATAACTTTTCATCACGTGTTCTTAATGCTTGGATTTGCATTTGATTACAATAATTTAAGAACTCATCTAACACCTGTTTCTTTTGCATGTCCTTTTGTAAAACCGGTGCTGTAATGCTCATATTTTTTTCACCTTCCTTAATTGCTTATTTTCTTGCTTCAGCTGATCATTCTCGTTGATAAGTTTTGCAAATGTATCAAATAGCGCTACGCCACCCACGACTGACACGATAACCACCCCTGTGATTAAAAGGCTGAATGTACTTTCAATCAACGTTTGGTTCCCCCTTTTGGGCTTCTAGCCATGCTTCCAAATCTTTTTGTAAGAAGAGTAATTTGCGCCCTTCTCGAATAACCGGAAACTGCGGATGGTTTGCAAGTTCATACACTCTGCAAACTGCGATGTTGAGATAAGCAGCTGCTTCTTTCACTCGCAACACCTTGTTTGGTTGTGATTGTTGATGTAAATCAACTAATGCTGATCTGATTTCTTCACGAATCACTTCACGAATTGATTCTTTAATAATTTGATCTAATCCCATTTTGTTTTGCTCCCTTCTATTTAACTTAACCAACTCCAACTTAACTATTAGTTAAGTTACGAACAAAAAATTTTAATTGCATCTAGTTTTACTTTTAGAAACTCAGCAATTTTAACAATTAGGTCATAATAAGGACGGCGTTTGCCATTTTCAATGTACCAATAATATACCTCGGTAATACCAATGGCTTCAGCTACTTCCTTACATGTATATCCTTGTTCTACACGTAGCTGTTTTAGAGTTTTCATATGCAACTCCTCTCTTCCGTTTTTGTTGTTACACTCATAATAACTTAACCAAAGGTTAAGTTCAAGTGTTTTATTAAATTTCTTTTAAAAAATTTTATCTTTCCACTTAACTGATAGTTAATATATAATGACAGTGTAGCACTGTGACACTATCACAGTAATAAAGAAGAAATAATTTCATATAAAATAGAGAAAATAAACTTGGGGTGTTTTTATTATGTTTAATCATGAGAGGCTAAAATCACTAATTGATAAAAGAGGGATTTCCCAACAACAATTAGCTGATGCGATTGGTGTTAGTCATGTTTCTGTTTATAACTATGTTGAGGGAAAAAAGAAACCAGGTATACGTACACTACAAAAGATAGCAAATTTTTTAAAAGTTACTACTGATTACCTGTTAGGATTATCTGATTCACCAGATTTAACAGCAGATCAAGATCTACAACTTACAGAAGAGGCTCAAGAAATTCTTCAAATCATAAATGATCTACCTGAAGAACAACGAAAAAAAGCATTAGAACAACTAGAAATGTTTGTGAATTACGAAAAAGCTAAAGGGAATATTTAATAAAAAAAGACTATCCGAAAAAAATTAGATAGTCTTTTTTACATTGCTTTTTCACTTTCATGTTCACTTAAACAAATAGATAATAATGTTTCTTTTGGATTATCTTCTTCTTGCAGAAGTAAAAGCGCTTTTTTTATCAAATTAACTTCCCCATCTTTACTCTTCATCTTCTCTTATCCCCTTTATTATTTTTGTTATTTTTTTACATAAATTTCTTTTTTGTTCATAAGCCTAAAAAGGAAATCTCCCTTAAAACTACAAATGACACCGTCAATTAAGACGATGTCATTTTAAATTTATATATGTAAACCTATATTTTGGATCTTACCAACCGCCACCAGGGTCAACCATCATTTGCTGAACTACTGGTTTTGAATCATTTGCACTAGGCTTTTCTTTCTCAGAATCAGTGTTAACAACTAGTGTAGTTGCTAATAATAGTACAGGAATAATTGTAATTATTTTTTTCATCTAATCCCCTCTTTCCGATGCTAATTATACCAAATATTCAAATTAAACCCAAGTGAATTTTCGGTAAATTCGAATAAAATATATTTCCTGATTTTTGACACATTAGAAGAGATTGTTTCATTAACTCTTCTCTTTTAGCTCCCTCATATGTTAAAGCTAAATAAGCGGTCTGTATGTCTGTTAATTCACCTGTAGAACTTTTTATTTGATTTAACATCTCCCTCGCTCCTGTTGTATTACCTTGTTTAATCATTAAATATGCCAGCTCACTTGGATGTATAACATCTGTATCACTAATTTCTTTGCCATGGTGAATCTTTAAAAATGATAATGTATGTTGCACCATTTCTTTCTTCTTCTCTACAGCTTCAACCTTTCTATCACCAATCACTTGTAATGTTTTCTCTAGGTAATATTTTGAGTTCTCATATTCACCTACTGAGAAAACATACGATTCACCTAGCTTTAAGTACGCATTTACTTTTGGAAAAGAAAAATAGTTATCCCACTCAAGATCATCTATTAATTTAATACAAACGTTTCTTGCTTCATCTACTTCTCCTCCTTGCAATGAAGTAACAGCAATAGCTTCTCTGTAACGTAATTTGAAGCACTCACGAAGATATTTATTACTAATTTTATCAATTTTAGTTTCTATTGATTTCAGACGCTCATTTAAAGCCGTATAATTTCCTGTTTGATATTGCGCTTGACATAATAAAATTTCAGTTAACAATTCCATCTCAATTGTTTTCACTGATTTACTTGCTACATGCAACGCTTTATAATATAGTTTGGCATTCAACTCACCGGTATATCGTTTATAAATAATCAGATACACACTAGCAAATTCTTTATTTTCAGACACCTTAGACTGTAACTCACTATTTATTACTTCAATCAAAAGATTGAACTTACCTCTTAAAGCTAAGTCCTCCATCGCTTCACGTAAATTCTCTGATTTCGGATTTGTGACATCAATATAATTCTTTAATATATTCCCTTGTACCTGTATGCCTTTATTTAATAGAATAATTGTTTTAGAAAGAAAACCAAAACTAATATCTGTGTTACCTTTAAATACTTTTGTAACAGTACTTGGCTTAACACCCCAATGATCTGCTAGTTTATTTTTTCTTATACCAGCTACACATAATTCTTTTTCAATTTGACCTAGAGCTTTCCACATGCTTTGTCCCCCTTATTGGAACAAGACACACTTCCCTATCATGAACACACACCTTAATGCTGAATTACATCCAAAAGCTGTGTTATACTAGCCGTATACGTTACGAAAACTCGTAACCGAAAGGCTCATGGCAAATGTTTTCCCTACTTCAATTAGGGTTAAACGGTGTAAACGTGTTCCCAGCACATTTACACACGCTATGGGTCTTTTTCGTTCCGTTAAATTATATTATTAAGAATATTCTATCACAATTAACCCAAACATCCATTCTCTCATATTCTGAAAATACTTGAGAAAGTTTATGCAATTAATATACGCCTAGTTTTTTGACAGTTAAAAATATGCAATATTGCATTTGATAATCAGTTTATATGTAACTATAGTGATCGCAAAAATTCAATTATTCTTTTAGAGATGTAAAGTTAACAAATATCTATTGAGATTTTATATTAAAACTACTATCCTGAACCACAATTGTATAAGTTTAACTATCTCCAATTATGTAATCATTTAGTTTTAACTGTATATGCCATAATTTAAGAATAAGAAAAGCCACTCATCTAAGTGGCTTTTCTTATTCTTAATAGACAAACTCAATCTAAATTCACCATTTTCTTTAGGGTATTTTAAAAATGAACATAATTATGATTTTCTACTAAATGGCCTTTTACTCAAATCTGCAGATAAATTATTTAATAAGAAAAGTGCATTTGGAACTGGTGATGGAAACCTCGCAGCTTGAAAATTTGTAAGAAGCGGAGATGCAATAGCGCCATCTATGGTACTACCGGCTTGAACTTGCACCATATCCCCTGCATTCAATTGTACAATCGTAGAAACTGTTACCGCATTTAAAAGCCCAGTATTTCCACCAAAAAAGCTATCATCTCCTGCTATTAAAGTACTGTTAACTGTTATAAATACTTCCGTCACATAATTTAGAGTATCATCAGTAGGACTAAAAATTATAGTAGTAATAATTAAATAGATTCCATCTTGTTGCGGTATAAATGTTGATACACCATCATATTCACCGTTTAAATCGAATTGTGTAGTTTCAAATGTTACTAAAGACAGTGTATTAGCTGTAACGGACTGATCAGTAGATTTGAAAGCTCTGAATGCAGATTCAAATCCTGTTGGACCTGTTGGGCCTGTTATTCCGGTTACTCCTGTTGGACCTGTCGAACCTGTTATTCCGGTTACTCCTGTTGGACCTGTCGGGCCTGTTATTCCGGTTGCTCCCGTTGGACCTGTTAGGCCTGTTATTCCGGTTGCTCCCGTTGGACCTATTGGACCTCCTGAAGGACCTGTTGGACCTGTTGGGCCTGCCGGGCCTCCTGAAGGACCCGTTACTCCGGTTACTCCCGTTGGGCCTGTCGGACCTGTTGCTCCACTTGCTCCCGTTGGGCCTGTCGGACCTGTTATTCCACTTGCTCCCATTGGGCCTGTCGGACCTGTTATTCCACTTGCTCCCGTTGGGCCTGTCGAACCTGTTCCCCCCGTTGGTAGAGTAAATGATGGAATCGGTGGTAATGTGGGTCCTATTAAACTCGAATCCAGTGAACTACTAGATAGATTGTTAGCTTTTAATCCTTCCCATTTCTTTTTCTTCTCCATATTTGTCACTCCAAATAAAAATCATTTGTAAATGAAGAAAACATCAATTGTACAAAATATGATATATATAAGATGTACTATTCCAAATAAAATTTTTGAAATAAAAATATCGCTTTAAGTATACAAATTTCTTTTATAAAATTAACTTTTGCAAAAGACAACCAACATTTTAAATAATCGAGTTTGTTCATATATGGTAAAATGTATCCATCGCTGATATGTCCAACTTTGTAATTTTCATAGCAGCAAAATTACAACTAGACTTATACAACATGATTCAAAACAAAATGAAGGAGTGTTTTAAGTGAAAGGACATATTCGAAAAAGAGGAAATAAGTATTGTATTGTAGTCGACATTGGACCTGATCCAGAGACAGGAAAAAGAAGGCAGAAGTGGTTTTCTGGATATAAGACAAAAAAAGAAGCACAGGCTGATGTTGCGAAGAAGATTACAGAATTAAATGAAGGAACTTTTATAGAACCGTCTAAAGTTACGTTAAAGGAATATCTAAATCATTGGTTAGAAATTAAAAGTATGAGTATAGAAAGAAGCACCTTTGTCGGCTATAGAGCATTTATAAACCAACATGTTATACCTAGTATAGGAATGGTTGCACTCCATAAATTAAATGTTATGCACATTCAAAAATGCTATAAAACTGCGATAGATAAAGGTATTGCAAATAATTCTATTCTGCTTATGCATAGAA
The DNA here is from genome assembly GCF_030733445.1 of Bacillus sp. MMSF_3353. Classification (NCBI taxonomy): domain Bacteria; kingdom Bacillati; phylum Bacillota; class Bacilli; order Caryophanales; family Bacillaceae; genus Bacillus; species Bacillus sp. MMSF_3353. The sequence continues at coordinate 9,125 of NZ_JASHJA010000024.1, read as the reverse complement.
TATTAAAGAGCGCTTTAAATCTAGCTGTAAAACAAAATATTATTCCTCGAAATCCAGCTGCTTTTGCTGAGATACCGAAAAAAGAAAGAACCTCTATCCAGACTTGGACAGAGGAAGAAGTAAAGAAATTTCTTTTGCATTCACAAGAATCACGATATCACATTGGGTATCTACTTGCAATAACTACAGGTATGCGTATGGGAGAAGTTCTAGGCTTACGATGGCAGGACGTTGATTTTGAAAAACACACCGTTACAATTAACCAAACATCTGGCCATGACAATAAAATCAAAAAAACAGCAAAAACAAATTCATCAAAGCGTACCATTCCTGTACCTAAAGAAACTATAGAATCTTTAAAAAGACATAAGATCTTAATTAATAAAGAGAAATTAAGGTTTGGCTCCGCTTATCAAGATCAAGATTTAATTAATTGTAATGAGTTTGGAAGAATTATAAAAAAAGCGCATTTCAGAAAAAGTTTCATTAGAGATACACACAAAGCGGGTATAAAAGAAATTAAATTCCATGATTTAAGACATACACACGCTACTATACTATTGAAACAAGGAGTTAACCCTAAAATTATCAGTGAGCGATTAGGTCATACAGACATTTCAATGACATTAAGTGTGTATTCGCATATTTTACCGAATATGCAAGAAGAAGCTGTTAAAAACTTCGGTAAAAGCATCTTTGGATAACTTATGTTTGCAAAATGTTTGCATTTTATAAAAATAAGTCAAACAAACGCTATTATATCAAGGTTTGTTTGACCTAACATCTTATATTCTTGATAAAACCTCCGAATTCCTATTGAAACATTTAATAACGGAATATTTTCGCCTCCGCGCGTGATACATTCAAACCGATATACATAGGCGAAATAATCTTGAGTTTTTTCATCTTTAATAGGCTCTGACATTGCCTCACAAATATTTTGTGATCTAAGAGGAGAAAAATATATATCTTCTTCGTTGATATTCTCTAATCGTACAGGTTGTTCACAAAAAATATGTGAAATTAAAGCGGGCACCCACTTAGAATATATTTCATTATCATGTAGTACTGTTAAATTAGAAATTAAATCGTAATGCCATTCATATTTTGGCAATTCTATTAATTTATTAGGTTTCCAATCATGAATCACCTCATACCAACTTTGGAAAATATAATCAAGTTGTTCTTTTCTAATAGGTTCTTTGGATACAATCCATGGTGTATTTTCATTTAATACATATGGATTATGCTGAATAAACAATATATCAGAAAACATATCATATAATCTTTCATTCAATCGTTTCAACTTACTCGTTAATAAAAATGTCTTATAATGTATCTCTACAATATCGAGCCATTCAATAGGAAAATATATAAATGATACGCTTTCGCTTAAAAGAGGTTCTACTATATTTTCAAATGTTAACAACTTTAATTTTTCCATAAAATGATTACTTCCTTTCTTCATTTTTCTTGATCACAAAAAACTAAAGTATTATCACATAATCTATTTATTTAAAAGAACAACAAATACTACTTATTCGATTAACGTATTAATGAAATGACTCTTATAAAAGTTAAAAGAAATTATCATACATAGCCCCCTTATAAATCATAAATGCATTACGTTAGAATTATACAATATATATTAAGTATTGTATTTATGATTTACAATAATTTTACAAAAGAGTATAAAAAGAGGTATTGACCATACATAAGTATAGCAATACCTCTTTTCTTTAACCTATTATATCTTTTACTTCTGTATCCACTAGTCATTTTTCTAAGGCATAAACCATCTCCCAAAATGAATATTCATATTGACTACTAATAATAAAATGCTGTTTCATTCGCTTGCGGTCAGACTCTGTCACTTTTTCAGCGATAATATCTAACCATGTAATTTGCTCTTCAACTAATGTACGGAATCAATCAGATCCGTAAATAGAAAGCCAATCATTTTAAATTGGCTCTTCTGGCTGACACTTTTTTAAACATTTATCAAATTAGTAAGTATACATTAGAAAATCCATCCATAGAATGGCTTTATTTTTCACTTCACAGCTAGAGCTACTGAAAATTATAAAGCTCATCTTGAGAGACAGGAAAAATTATTAACTAGTAATGGCTATCGTAAAGCTAGACGAAACGCTGGAATCCCAAACTCTACTTCATACCACAAACCTACACAAATCTTTGATGGAACTAGTGAACATAGGTGGGCTCTAATATTAAGAATGAAAAAGTATATATAATTGAGTATAGAGAAGATAAAATGGGAAGGGGTTCCCATTTCCATACTGCAGATGATGAAAAAGGAAGACCACTGGAAAAAAGGAAAACATTAAGAAACTAAAGGTGTGAAAAATTTTGAATAATATGAATAAAAGCCGAATCGAAATTCTAAAAATGAAAGCAAAAAGAAAAGCTAGTAGAAAAGAACTGATAGACGAACTTACTAATATTGTTACGATTTCTATGGACTCATTTATGGATGCAGAATCTAATGATTTATTTTGTAAAGAATTATTTAATACGCTAGAACAAAATTCAAACATAAAAAATTTTGGTAGCACTGATTATGAAGAAAACAGAAGACTATCAATAGCGCTGTTAAAAGAAACAGCTAAAACTATTCAATTTCCAGTTAATCAAGGGAGACTCTTTTTCTCTAAGGGTGGTAAATTTGAAGCAGTTAAGCTAAACATTGCTGAAGTATTTGATAATTTAGAAGAATTATCAACCATATCAAGATTTCTAACTGGGTATGCTGATTTTATATTAGTTGGTGATGATTTAGAATACGGCGTATGTATCGAAAGAACGGAATATCATTATGAATTCAGTATGTGGGGAATAACAAAAATCTAAATTATAAAACAATCCACCTTCAGACGATGTAAATCCAATCCTATTGGATGAAAACAATTGGCTTGTATCTAAAAATCATCATTTAGAAGGAATTGGTATACCTGCTGCTACTTTAATTCAAATGAAATAGAATAGCGTTGAAGATAGATAAAAAGTTTCAAATTTAATTAACCTAGTGTTATAATGCGAGAGATTGATAATCATATTTATCTATTAAAGAAGGATTCTCAAATTTCAGCCCCTTGACGCGCACCGTTAGGGACTGAACTCCTTTGTTTCGATAAGAATGATGTAATGTATTTAACTTTTACAATAAAACTAAAAAAGAACACCTTATGTCAGTGCCCTTCTTGCAAATAACAACCTTTATGTAATTGAACATACAGATAAAACTAATCCCCCTAATGTAATTGCACCTAGTAATCCAAATACAAATCCAGTTATGCAAATACAATCAGCAAGACAAATGGAAGACTGCGATAATGGAACAAATGACCTACTTGTACTTGATCCATATTGTTTTATTTTCTCATAATTCATATTTAACATTAATTGTAGACATGTTACACCATCATCATGCGAACGATCTAGCTCAACTGCATGAAGTATACTTTCTTCATCACGAAACTTCACATCAGGAACTATTTTCTTTTTCTTTTTGTTCTTTATATAACGTATATCCGTTTCAATCTGCCAATCGTCCGGACAAAATAAATGCAACCATGCTGCATTCCATAATAGTGCATGAGCTAGTTTTCCTCTCGACACAACTTTCCCATCATCACCGAACATGGCATGCCCTTCTTTGTTCAAATAATATACGTATTCCTTCCTTTGTATTGTTTTACTTACGTATGGTTTTAAATCTCACATAATACGGTTTGCATTTCGAATACCGCCCATATCATGCACACTCATCAAATGTCTCCTTGTTGCAAACTGAAGCTTTCTAATCGTCGCAAGTATTGCAAATCTGACGGTTGATTTTCATGTGACTCTGGATATTCATGTTTTTCCACCTCATATTCTTTTAGATGTTCCCACATGACCTTGTCATCGATATACGGCACTTGCAATACGGTGAAGTTTTCCTTCATATATATAGCTCTTCCTGGAATAGATGGTAGTTGTTCTAATCCGGGCTGATCAATAACAAATTCTGATGCAGTACGAGTCGGTAAACGGAAACCAAGTTTCGCATTCGCCATTTGTTTTACTACCCTTGGCAATGTATCTCCTGTCGGATATTGCGTACAGAAGACAATACGAAACCCTAGTGCTCCTCCAACACGCGCAATGTGACTAAGCATGTATTGACACTCTTCCAGCATTTTATTATGAGCCCTCGGTAATCCTTTTGCAGGCGCGAGTACCGCCCCTTCATCTACTACAATGAAATACCGGTCTTTTTCTATCGTATGAACAATATTCTTGATGCCACGTTCTTTCATGTACTTCCCACGCTCATGCATTTTCTCCATTACTTTTAGCAGCATACCATGTGCTTACTCTGATGTTTCTGCGATTTTTTCAACTTGTTTTAGCTTTTTATATTCGCTAAATTCGAGTCCTTCTTCTTTTAAATCAATTAAATAAAAATGAGCATGATTTGGATTCGCTAACGATAAGGAAGCAAACATGTTTTTAAGAAAGACAGTTTTCCCCATGCGAATTAATCCACCTATAGCCATATGCGGCCTCTCATCAAAATCGTGATAAACAATTGTTTCTAAACTCTGGCCAACTGGAATACGCCATTTTCCTTTCGTTACTAAATCCATTGACCATGACCAGTTCTTCGGTATTTCTCTGTGGAATACACGAATATTCAATTTATAATTATCGTACTGGATCCGTACTGGTTTATTTAGTCCCTCGCTTACCACATCCTCTACCTTCTGAATAATTTTACTGGGCATGCCAAGCGGTAAAGTGTAAACATAAGTCGTACTACGATCATCATCAATTTGTTTTTGGAACTTTGGATATTGCAATTTTTCTTCATTATTTCTTTTAATCGCAATACCAGCTACTTCAAAAAACACCTGTATTTTTCGCTTATCATCATTTTTACTTTTGAACTTTTCACCGAATAATGCCACTGTTATACCTGCAGCTGGAACGAGTAATAATTCAATCATTTTCTCCACTCCCCATATACCCTTTATTAGGGTATATATCCCTTATTTTCGGAATACTCCCGTACACGCTTTATGCCAACGACCAGTAAATGTCCTGAAATTCCACGTTGGTATTCCCCTATAGAAACGCGAAAAGAACATAACGTAGAAGATACAAGAACGAGCCTGTGAGCGTTGTGTACATGGTCATTCGTGGAAGCCAACGTGGAACACTCTGCCCCATTTTTTCTGCAACCTTCATCGTAATCACTGACAAGCCTGTTGCAGTCCATACTACTACCGCTTCACCAACGATTGTCATTTGAATCCCTCTTTTCGAATGAGTTGTAATCCCTTCGCTATCATAACCGGTTGATACTCATTAATGACGTCTCCCCAATCAAGCACTTCATCCTTATCTTCATATAAATCATCCATAATATCGTTCGATAAACGGTAATAGCCTTTATATTCACGATTGTTAAAAACCTCATGTCTTTCCATGTGATCCACAATTGCGTTTGTTTCTTTCTTGCCATTAGAACCCCAATACATATTTCTCAACTCTTTCGATGGATATAGGTAAGGCGTTTCGTTTAAATGTGAGAATTGCCAACGCATATGCGTCCTCTCCCTTCTTGATGTCCTTGATTCCACTTGGTATTCCTCATGGTCTTGATAAAGGTATATGACCTAGAAAGGAGGATTTTGCCTGTCCTTCGAGAAAAAATTCGTAGGACAACTAAAAAAGGGTGATGATATGGAAAGTCGTTTGAAAGAAATTTTGGATGCACGTGGAATTAAATACAGTTTTATTGCTAAAAAAGTTGGGATTGCAACATCCACAATGACTAATTTAATAAAAGGTGGACTTCCAACCTTACCTGTCGCCTATCGCATTGCACGTGTATTGGAAATGAAATTAGAAGAAATTTGGATTGAAGATGAAGAAATAGAATAATCATCATTTGGACATACTCATACTGAGGTGAATTGCATGATTTGGGCAATAGCATTGCTTGTAATTGTTTTTCTAATTGGTGCAATAACAAAAAGTCCGCACGTAACACCTGAAGAAATTAGAACCGAGCGAATCAAAAGAAGTGCAACTCGTAGCAATTTAGAAGTAATGGATCCGAGGGAATTTGAATATTTTGTAGCTGATGTCTTTCGTTCTCTTGGTTATAAAGTTCAAGTAACTTCTGGCTCTAACGATGGCGGCAAAGACATCATTCTTTATTAAGAGAATAAAATGAAATTCGTCGAGGTAAAACGCTATACGAAAAACTCCATTGGAAGACCCTTTATTCAGAAGCTTCATAGCGCAATTGTGGATGCTGATGCTGTTGGAGGATATTTCGTAACACTAAGTCATTTCAATAAGAACGCAAGACAATATGCAGCAAATAAGAACATTGAATTAATTGATGGCAACTCACTTATCGACATGCTAAATTCATAAAAATATAAAGTCCCATACTTTTGAACGGTGGTTTTTCGTTACTAACTCACGCTTTAAACAGAACTTATGTATACTTACCGTACACAACGTATGTCGGAATAGTTCGCAGGAATTTGTGAAATACTAAACGATTTAAATAAAAATCCGAAGCCAACAGTTACAGAAGATATACAAAAACAACTTAAATGAAAACTTATACATTCAATGCAAACTCAAGAAGAAGTATTAATTTCATATTACCACGATAGCTGTATATCAATATGGATACATAACTACTATCCATATTGATATACAAATTTATCTTAGCTTGAGAGGAGTTTCCGCATCACCAATCGCTTGAATCATTTCAATCTTTATGGTAATTCTGTTTGGTGATTCTATAATGTTATCAGCTGAATTACTTTCTACTTTTAAGTTGGGTCCAATAATAGTAACTAGCTCTTCGCTAATATGCAGTATAAAGCCTTTGATATGAATACCTTCTAAAAATAATACAATGTATAAATTAATTAATTGATAATCATATAGTAATTTTTTAATTTGAATTTTTATTTTTTCAATATTATTAGATGTATCTATTTGGTAATAAGATTCTTTTTGATTGAATAATAATTGTGAATTATCTTGCGATAGTATAAATTTTTTGGAGGTTAGTGAAGTATTAAAAGTATCACTTAATTTTAATAAAACCCGAGAAGATTTTTGGTTTTTTGATGATTTTGCAGAAATACCAGTGTTTTTTTTGGATCTGATTGTTTGTGTTGAGGTATCAGGTGTTTCTTGAGGTCTAATTGTTTGTGTTGAGATATCAGGTGTTTCTTGAAATCTGATTGTTTGTGTTGAGGTATCAAGTGTTTCTTGAGGTCTGATTGTTTGTGTTGAGGTATCAGGTGTTTCTTGAGATCTGATTGTTTGTGTTGAGGTATCAAGTGTTTCTTGAGATTTGATTGTTTGTGTTGAGGTATCAGGTGTTTCTTGAGGTCTAGTTGTTTGTGTTGAGGTATCAAGTGTTTCTTGAGGTCTAATCGTTTGTGTTGAGATATCAGGTGTTTCTTGAGGTCCTGATGAATATGCAAAAGATTTTGATGGAATAAAAAACGGAATAGGTTTTATATCGAATAATCTGAATTTAGATTTGGTATTGTCTTGATTTGAACAGAACTTACACACATAATCCCCTCCTATAAAGGTTTGTATTATATTGTAAACATGACTTGTATAAAAGTGATAGTACAATTACCTAAAATATAGATATAACTTATATTTTTCAAACTTTTTTTATAAATTACGATAAGAGTCCTATCAAGAGGCTTGTATGTAATTAATTTCAAATTCCATACTTGATACATTTTTTGTTTATTTGAATTTTATATAACATTAAAAAATGCACTAGGAATACAATACCTAGTGCATTTTTTCACCTTGCTAATTACTCTCCTCGATCATCACTAACTGATAAAATATCACTAATTTTGACACTAATTTGGTTAGGATTTTCAAGTGCATTTCCATTATCATTACTTTCAACTTCTACGCCCTCTCCATTACCACGACGAAGTGTAACAAAGGTTTCTCCGATTCGAGTAATAAGACCTTCTACGTGAAATGAAGGCAAAAATAATACAACCCTCGCTCCTACTAATTGAAATGCGCGTAACAAAGTACGGATTTCATCTTCACGATGTTCTGCCATTTATATCATCCTTTCCTTTAAAATTTATAAAGTAGTGAAGAAGTCTTTTGGAATCCAACCTACTTACTATAAAAAAACTAGTAAAGTAAATCTCATCTTTTTAGTACTGCCTCACTACTTTATAAGATAGATTATGTTTATTCTTGCAATTTGCTTAGACTTGCTCACTAATAATATAAATTCAAACGTCTCCCTATATTTTCAGAAAATTCAAATAATATATTCAGGGGCATTATCTGTGAAAACCTCGATACTTAACATACCAAAGATTACGATAACTTTTTATTTATTAAATTAGATAATAGAATTGAAAACAATAACGTTCTTCCTTATAAAAGTGAATTTCTCTTTTCTTGACAGTAACTAACTCTGAGTTTGCTATAATATAAAATATTTGATCTTTGCTATTATGTACTTTATATTGTGTCCAGCCATTTATTTTTGCATCAATTGTGAATTCCAATCTTTCATCATAGAAACAGTGTATTATACAGGTGCCTTTGATTTAAATACAGAATTTAGATTCAACAAATTAGTAAATATAAATTAAAAGGAGGTTCGTGCTTTTTAGTACATGCTATTATTACGACCGTTCACATAAGTGCTACCGGAAGAAGCGTAAAAAATGCGACTGTGATTGTCTTTGTGAACCTCGCTATCAAACGTTAACATCTGGACCTTTATTTCGCAATTCGGACACCGACTTCATTCAAGTTTCTGCATTTAATCAAACTTACATAGTATGCCTTTCCTAGTAGTTATGGATAGTAATCGAAATTTATTTGTAATCTATCTAAATATCCAATTATCACTAAATATTGATTTAATTTGCAAATATAAATATAATATTAATTGCTATATTTATATTTATTAATGAAATAAGTAATTAATTTGTAAAAAATTAATTAAAAGGAGCTCACTAATGAAATTCAAACAAATTATTATAGCAGGCGCTGTTCTTGCTACATCAACGTTTACC
>NZ_JASHJA010000023.1:0-56430 GCF_030733445.1 Bacillus sp. MMSF_3353 | reverse complement strand
TTGCGAACAGACGACTGAATCGCAATACTATCCACTTCTTTCAGCCAAACAAACTCTTTCTTCATGGCAGGAAGTTTGGCAGAGCATGTACCATAGGTCAAGCCTTTTCCTGTCTCTTTGTATGCGTGATCCCATAAGGATAGAAAATGATTGAATACAAAGCGGGAACAACCAATCGTCTTGTTTATTAGAATTGCTTGTGCTTGATTTGGATAGATACGAAACTTATAGGCTTTATTGATCATCATTTCATTCACCTCCATTTCGGTATATAACTATTATACACAGAACATATATTCGATAGATAGTAAAGTAACACCTTCTGTATGTCGAACAATTAAGATGGCTTCCTGCCATCCCTTGTTCGAAGCCAATTCATCTCCCACCTACTCACTTCGCGTTCCTTGAGGAAGGAGTCTTCTTGGCTAAAATGATAAAGATACGACTATTACTTGCATAGATTTGGTTATTGGTAATTACATTATTACGGGTATCATAATTTAATTCTATTTGGCCACTCTCTTGATCTTTTGTATCATTTTTATAAATTACATTGTTCGTAATCGTGTTATTTTCAGCATATCCTTGCTGACTGTCATATCCACCAATTGCAATACCACTCATGATATTATTGGATATTGTATTGTCTCTAACGGTAATTTGGCTTGCACTTTTTCCTGCATGTTCGCTTGCCACCTCAATACCAAGGTCGTTTTCATAGCTTTGATTTTGCTCAATAATAATTTCCTTCCCGCGATCCACGTAAATACCATCAGCTGAATATTCATTATAACTGGTATTATTGATAGATGAATTATGATGGACAATATTGTTACGTACAATTCCATTCCGTGCTTGATCTAAAGAAGCTACTGGTGATACACCTTCATGTCCAATCAGAACAATTCCGATGTTGTTGTTATCATGTAACTTGACCTTAGAACCATGGAGAATGACTTTTTCAACCTGGTAATTTTGAAAAGTAATGGGGAGTCCTGAGGCACCAGAATGAGTGACACGAACTTTTTGGTTATAAATCCCGCCTCTTATGTAGATTGTACTTTCTTCTTTAGCTACGTTAGCAGCTTTTTGAATAGTAGTAAAAGGTTGATCTAATGTACCAAGGATTAAGGTCGCTTCTTGTTGGAGATACATAGTAATTTGTAACAGAATTTGTATTGTTATTGGATTGTGCAAAGGCGGGTACTGGAAGTGTGAAAATTAACATACTGAAAGAAAGTAATAAGATAAAACAAGATTTTTTAATGAGGAGAATATTTCTTGATAGTTCATCATTTTCTTCTTTTTTTTAGTATTTCTTCTAAACTATACAGTTAAAATTCAGGGTTTATATCTTGCATCAATAATAATATTTAATATGTGAGATACCCAGTTTATTCTATTTAGTATGTAATAGTAATTTTCTGAAACTAGCCAAGATAAATTCCTACTATAGAAAGTAAGGGGAGCCCCCCTTACTTTAAAATTTATTAAAAAATAACTTAATTTATTGATGATATATTATTGAATTGGTGCACAACTCCAAATGTATTTTCCAACTACTTTTATTTCTGGGCAATTTTCTATATCTGTACAATCAAACATTAATGGATGTATACTAGGATTAAAAGAATCTGGTTCTAGGATAATTCGATTATTGGTTTTGTAAATTCTTTTTAAAGTGGCGTCATATCCGTTGATAAGTACAGCGGCTATGTCGCCATTATTTATATTTGTTGTCCTCTCAAGTACAGCTATATGTCCATCATGTACAATTCTATTCATGCTGTCTCCGTTTATACGAAGTGCTAGTAGTTTTTCAAATCCATATTTATCTAAAATGATATCAGGTACCTGTATATCACCAATTACATTTTCTATAGCTTCAATTGGTTTACCAGCTGCGATTGTACCATAAATGGGAATATCCCGTTTGGCAATTGCTTGATCTTCAGGACAATAGGATTCATTTTCATCGATAAAGTAGGTTGCAGGGACACTTAACATCTTAGCGATTTGTGATATTTTTGACATTTTAGGGCTTCTTTCACCATTTCTCCACCGTAAAACAGTAGTTCTACTAACAGATAATAATTCAGCTAATTGTTCGTCTGTCATATTATTTTTCTTCATCAATAGAGATAATTTTAAACCGAATGATTTCATGACTTTTTGTCACCTCCGTCTTTGATTGATTATATAATTGGTGTGACAAAAATGCAACTTTCTTCGTTGTTTTGTAAAAAATTTCTTGACTGTTTTGTCACGTAGTACTATATTTGAATTTGAAAAGGGGTGACAAAAATGCACAAAATGATATTTTTAGAAAGAAAATTAAAGAGAAAAACTATTGAAGAAGTTGCTGATTTTCTTAATGTTTCTCCACGTACATATTGGGCAAAGGAACATAATAAAAGTGAATTCACTCTGAAAGAGGCACATATGTTATCGTGCTATTTAGAGAAATCTATAGAAGAGTTATTCCCTGATCTTTTTTTAAATAATTTGTGACAAAAATGCACGTAATTATATATGGATTATAGGATGTTTTGGAGGTATTTTAAACTAAATATCTAATAATCCAACTATTAAAGGCGCTTTATATATTGGTTTTTACTTAGAAAAGAAGGAAAGAGATTCAAAAAATGAAACGCTAAAGTGTATTTGGTATATAAAAATTGAGGGTAAATATAGAATGTTAAATATTCAAGTAGATGAAAGAGAAATCAGAAGATTATATGTAGAAAAATTAGAAGAAAAGCTTAAAGAAGTGGATGTAGAATTTGTATTTTGGGATACAAATGATTTAAAAAAGAACGTGCATGTCGTGGGATGCTATTCAAAAAGAATTCTTTTTTGATCAGCGTTTTCAAAAATTAAAAGTGGGCGGGAAATGGTATTTTCCAGCTAAAGAAACGAAGGCATTTTTATTAAATTGGCTAACAGAGAATGAGGTGTAAGAAAAGAAAGACTATCGTCTTAAAAACAAATTTTATAGGAAAGTCTATTGTAGGGGAGAGGATTAATCTTGGTTTTTAAAGTGACAAAAAAACAAGGATATGTCAGCAAGAATACTAAAGAAAATGAAGAATTTAGTAATACTAGTCGCTTTGAATGGGAAAAACTTTCGAATAAACAGTTAAAAATGATTTATGCCAAAATTCATATAATAGCATTGAAATATGATGGAGTAATATCAAAAGAAGAAATCAAAAATAAATTAAAAGAAAAACTTAAAATTCAATCACTGAGTGATCTTACAAGGAAGCAAGCTAATCAAGCTATACGAGTATTAATAGGTTGGGAAATTTAAAAGTTTTGGAGAATCAAACCTTCAATATATTAGAATTTAAATATATTGATTTTAAGAAAAAAATCTGGAGGAAGATAAAATGAGTAGTTTGCTAATACAGGATGAGCCACTATTAGTATTACCTCGATTAGCAAGTAAGATTGGGTTGAACGAGGCAATTTTTCTTCAACAAATACATTATTGGCTCAAGCGCTCGAAACATTATTATGATGATCGTTATTGGGTCTATAATAGCATTACAAATTGGCATAAACAGTTTCCGTTTTGGAATGAAAGAACGTTGAAACGTATTGTTAAAAATTTAGAAGAGTTTAATTTATTGATAAGTGGTAACTATAACAAATTAAAGTTTGATAAAACAAAATGGTATTCAATAAATTATAACAGACTAGTTGAATTAGAAATAGATAACGATTGTGACAAATTGTCTCAACGAAAAGAACATATTGTCATGATGGAAAATGAAAATATGTCTCAACCAATACCAGAGACTACACAAAAGATTAACTCAGAGAATACCACTCAAAAAGATATAGTAGAGATAATTAATTATCTCAACAGTGTATGTAATACAAGTTATCGTATTTCAACTAAAAAGACACAAATGTTAATTAAATCTAGACTACAAGAGGGATTTAATATAAATGAATTTAAAGAAGTTATTGAGACGAAGGCGAAAGAATGGCTTTATACAGAACAGGCAAAATATTTAAGACCAGAAACCTTATTTGGAACTAAATTTGAGGGATATTTGCAGCAGAGAAAGATGGTGAAATCAAATGGCTTTAACAAAGGTAACAGATATAGTACAAAGTCTTTCGAAGAGAATGAACTTCCTTTCTGAAACATGTGTGATATGTAATCAGGAGAGGAAGCGAATGGTAAGATTGATGGAGATTCAGGGTGAAACGATTTGTCCAGTATGTCGTTTAGAAGAAGAAAATAGAAGGTTAGAAAAAGAGATGAATATTTTTCGTTATGAAAAAGAGGAAAGAAAACGTAAAAGTATATTTTACGATCATAGTCTTATTAAAGATGAAACTATTAAATTAGCTAGATTTTCGACATTTATATCAGAGTGTGAAGAGGATGAAAACAATTTAATTTTAGCTAAAAAGGCTCTTACAGACTATTTAAATGATATTCGATTTAATTTGATTCTCGTGGGTAAAGTTGGAGCTGGAAAAAGTCATATTGCATACTCTATAGCTCATGAAATGAATGAACAAAGTTCCGATAAAGTTATGTATGTTACAAGTTCAGAACTTTTTGATTACATACGTTCGACATTTAATACGCAATCATGTGAAACAGAGCATAGCATAACAAATATGCTAATTTCTATGGATTTATTAGTCATTGATGATCTAGGAGCAGAGCTAGGGGATATGGATATTAATGATCTAAAAGCAACAGCATTTGTAAATCGTGTGTTATTTAAACTATTTGATGGACGACAAGGGAAAAAAACAATTATTACAACGAATTTAACAGGTGAGGCAATTATAAAAGCGTACGATGAAAGAGTTACATCTCGTATGTTTAATACATATCGACACATAGAATTTAAAAAAACAAGAGATAAGCGTAAGAGAAAATTACCTTTTTAAGAAAAGAATATATATTGTGTAGGAAATATAGATGCACATGAAAACATATTGTTCAAGAAATTTGTACTGTATGAATCGGTTCTTTTAATTAGCAAGCAAGTGAAGTGATTCGGAAGTAAAGAAAGAATATGAGGAATGGAAAGAGCATTTGATCAGAAATTACACGTATGTACATTGAAAGCAGTTTTTAAGTTTATTAATATGTTTTAAATAATTAAATGGAGGTATCTTGAAAATGAGAACATATAAAGGATTTGAAGCAATTAAACGAATGAAAACAAATTGGATTACAACAGTACAAGAGACACCGATGTGTTGGAAAATAGAAGGTGAAAGAGTAATTGCTGATTATTTAGGTAAAAAAGAAAGTTATCAACAAATTAATTTCTTTTTTGAGAATGAATTTATAGATTGTAGAGAAACTATTCGAAAAGGAGAATTATTGTATATTGAAAATGAAAAAAGTGAAAAATTCATCGTTGAATTTTGTAAAGAAAATGAAAAAGAAATAAAGCATGGTAGTTGGTTCTGGATTAATGGAGAGGAGTTCTCTAATAATTATGGTCATTTTGAAAAGAGTACGAAAATAAAAATTAGGAAAGCTGAAAAAAGTGAAAAATTATTATTTGAACGGGCAAAATTATTCGCTATCAAAGGGCGTAAAATAGATGAGTTTAGACTTGGTGATGTAGTTGAAAGAGATAATAAATTGTATAAAGTGGCTATTGTAAAAAGTGGAAGTGAATCTCAAATTGTAGTAGGATGTGTTCCGATTAATGGGGGGGAAATTTGTTATCATAATTCAAAAGATATTGAGATTCAATTTTTCGTTGAAGATATGGTGGTGTAACAAGATGAAGTTATTTTTAATTAATCAACTTATAGAAAATGGAATTTATAAATATAAAGATAAACAATTATACGAATTAAATAGTGATGAGTTAATAAAATTAATCGAAAATCATAAGGATAAGAAAATAAATATTAGCAATGCAATGTATGAAATAGTACATAAAGAATGTAAGCCTCAATAGCAAATCATTGTAATGATCTTGATATATGAAATTCAAATTATGATTAAGGATAAATAATAAGAAAGGAGCTTGACATGTTAAATATAGAATTACCAGTATTAAATAAAGAAGCCACAAAAGAAAATGTACTGAAAGCTATAAAGAAATACAGGTTATTTATGAAATGTAATTATCTTAACGAAACGATACTCTCGAAAGAAAATATATTAAAAGAAAATTCGAAAGAAGAGCGGATCAATTATATTATTGCGATGAACAAAGGGTTAGAAAAACTAGATATTGAAAGTGATAGAATAATTATTCAAAAATACTTGTTAAAGAATCGAGTTAATAGATATGAGATTATGAAAGAGCTGAATTTATCCGAGGGAGATTATTATAGAAAAAGAAATACTGCTTTTTACAACTATGCATATGCATTAGGGATTGAGGTTGAGGAGTGTAAAGATTAATAATAATGAATAAGTTTTTAATATGGATTATAACCACCTGTGTAACAAGCAGGTGGTTATTTTTGTGTAAAAAAATGATGAAAAAGAGATAAAAATGAATCGTTATATACACATATCATATAAGTACAAAGTAGCAATGATAAATAGTATTAAGGAAGATTTTTTTAATAATTTTAGTTTTTTGGTGAGAAAAACTAAATGGAAATTAAATGTAGATTTAGATGGTCTCTATTTTTAACAATTTTGCTTTGTTATAAGGGTGGGAATAGTATATGCGTGATTTAATTGTCCAATATAAGGAAACGTTATGTAAGTTAGAACGTGCCAAAATAAGTGCAAAAGAAGAAGAGATTAAAATATTAACAAGTATGATTAGTGATGTCACATATGCTTTGGAGTGGATGAAGAATGCAAAGATGCCGGGTAATCGCCGGGGAATAGAACGTAGAGCTGCTTACCAACGAGAAAAATCATATGATTCCTTGTTAATGCAAAGGTATTTTCGTAGTACTGATACAACATATGAATGGGATGATGAAAACAAGGAAAGTGTCATTTCAGAATGGGAAAGAATAAAACTAGAAGATGCGCTCTCTACTTTGACAAAATATGAAAGAGAAATATATGTCATGTCAAGAGGAAGGGGAATTACACAAGAGAAAATCGCTAAATATTTGAATGTTTCAAGAAGTACAATTAAAACGATTCTATATAGATCTGAAATAAAAATTGCTAAACAAGTAAGAAAAAGTCTTTTCTGCGAAAGTAGTTAAGGCTTTTTCTTATTTACAAACACATTCTTGTCACCATAGTGCCACCTATAAATAGAAAGTAATAATATAAGTTTAAATGAAATGTGAACTACTCGCCACTGAGCAAAGCTTGAAGTGGGAGCTTCTCAGTTCCACGACGAAAGTAACCTTTCGTCTCCCTGAGCGTTACTTCGGGGTGTTCCCCCCCTAGATGTCCAACGCATGGATGCTCTTTTGGTACGGTTGATATTTTACGCAGGAACCGAATGGCTTGGTTTTCGCACTCTATTTTCTTCCTGCAACCTTCTATATCAAGTTATCAAAGAACTTCATACAGAAGGTTTATCAAAAGTTTTTGGCTATGCCAAACCGAAATTCATCTCCCACCTATCGTTGGGCTACGCCCTTCACACGCTTGAGGAAGGAGAATTCTTTCGGGGAATACGTTAAAAATAACGGCATCTTTTTATTTACTACAAAATAGGCAGTAGTACATGAAAAACTACAGAAGGATGCGATTAGATGTTAGAACAAGATATAGATACAATGCCAATATGTTCAATTTGCCTTGAAAAATGTTTGTGGGTTTTGAAATTTCCAATCACAATTCAGTATTGTGAACAAATGTTTATTCGTGAGGTAGTTGACGACAATATAACAACAATATGTATTGAGTGTTTAGAAAAAGAAGTACAAATGATGAGTTAAAACGGGAGGGACTGCTAGTGGCGCGACCAATGAAATTGAATGATGAGCTGATAAATAGGTTGACCCAATATATTAAAGTAGGGAATTATATTGAAACCGCATGTGCGTTAGTTGGAATTAGTAGAAGTATAGTTTATGTTTGGTTAAAGCAAGGGCGTAGAGCAATTGAAACGAGTGAAAAGACAGGTGAAGTAGTACCGAGAAAAGATAAGATTTATGTGAAGTTAGTCATGGAAATTGATCAGGCATTAGCATTTAGTGAGGCGAGAGACGTTGAGACAATCGGGGAGCATGCAAAATCTAATTGGAAAGCGGCAGCATGGAGATTAGAAAGAAAATTCCCAACTAAATGGGGAAGGAAAGATCAATTGCAAGCAAACGTAAATCATTCAGGAGAAATGAAAGTAGAGCATAATAAAATGGCCATGAAAATTGGGTGTGATGAGGAAATGCTTGATTTAGCTATGAAATTATTTGAGAAAGTTCAAGGAGGAGAATTACAATCATGACACGGATGAATGTGCATAAGTTAATAGATGAAAATACATTTAAGGAATTGGCAAAAGTGAACTACCCCTTTCTATGTTCAGTATACACATAAGGGATTCTATAAACATGCAAAGCACACAAAATTAATAACAAAGATTTGCCAAGATTTAATTGAAGAAAAATTATCGACTAATAGATTAATGGTATTTATGCCACCTAGGCATTCAAAATCACAGTCTATAACAGAAACATTGCCAAGTTGGTATTTAGGAAATTACCCAAATAAGAGAGTTATAGAGGTATCTTATGCATCAAGTTTAGCTGAAAAGTTTGGTAGAAGAAATCGTGCTAAGATTGAAGAGTTTGGTAAAGAAATATTTAACATTAGAATTGATGAGCGACAAGGTTCCGTAACAGATTGGGCATTACATAACCACTCTGGTGGAATGTTGTCTGTAGGAGTTGGTGGTTCAATTACAGGGGAAGGAGCAGATTTGTTAATTATTGATGACCCTATTAAAAATCGCCAAGAGGCCGAATCAATTACATACCGAAATCGACTATGGGATGAATGGGAAGATACTTTATCTACACGTTTACAAAAAGGTGCAAAGGTAATTCTAATTTTAACGCGATGGCATGAAGACGATTTAGCTGGTAGATTGTTAGAGAAAGAACAGGAAAAATGGACTGTGTTATCAATTCCTGCTATAGCAGAGTCAAAGGATGATCCATTAAACAGAGTAATAGGAAGAGGCTTATGGGTTGAACACTATGGCCAAAATTATTATGAAGATAAAAAGAAGTTTTCCTCTGCACGCTCATGGTTATCTTTATGGCAACAAAAACCATCAAGTGATATAGGGAATATTTTTAAAAGGAACTGGTTTCAATATTATGATGTATTACCAAATTGGGAACAATTTGATCAAATTATTACTTCCTGGGATATGGCTTTTGATAACACTACAAATAAAAGTTCATTTGTAGTTGGACAAATTTGGGGGAAAGTAGATGGAGACAAATATTTAATTGATCAAGTGAGGGCACAAATGAATTTCCTAGAAACAAAGAAAGCATTTGTTGTTTTTCATCATAAATATGAGTCGATTCTTCGGAATTCTGGGTTTAAAAAGTCCATTCCGAAATTAGTTGAAAAAAAAGCAAATGGCCCTGCCATTATTAGTTCATTAAAGAATGAAATAAGTGGAATCATTCCTATAAATCCACAGGGTTCAAAAGAAACACGTGCTGAGGCGATATCCCCTGAATTTCAATCTGGAAATGTATATATACCTAATCCTAAAATACAATCTTGGGTATATGATTATGTAGATGAATTAGCTTCTTTCCCATCTGGTAAACATAATGATCAAGTAGATACAACGTCACAAGCCTTAGAATACTTTTTTACTAAGCAAAAAAAAATAATGGGTGGAAAAATAAAAAGAGTTTAGCTGAACATTACATGTTCAGCTTTTTTATATTGGTAAAGTTTTTATGAAAAACATTGAATAAATGATTTGTATATGAAAGGAGGCATAGGTTTTATGGTTGAGAAAAAAGCAATTAAGAATGTGAAAGTACTTAAATTACAAAGTCGTGAGACGACTTTACGTAATGAGGAACTTCAAAGTAAACAAATGGCAATTGATCCATTTGCACAAGTGTACGGTGATAAAGAACTAGTAAAGCCTCCATATGATATGCAAGTATTATTAAATTTGAGAGAAAGTAACCCTATTCACTCGGCATGTATTAGTGCAAAAGTAAATGATATTGCTGGTATGGGATTTGATTTTGCGCCGCAAGATGAAGTGACAGAGGCAAATCAAGAACAATATAAAGAATTAAAACGTTTTATGAGATATTGCAACAATGAAATGACAAGTAGCGAAATACTTAGGGCAGTTTGGGAGGATTATGAAACTGTAGGTTGGGGAATTATAGAGGTTGTTCGTAATTTGAAAGGGGAACCAGCGCAGATTCACCATATTCCAGCACATACGGTACGTGCGCATAAAGATAAGATTCGATTTGCACAGATTGTAAATAATGAGGAGAGATGGTTTAAGAGATTTAGTTATCCATCTGATTTTAGGTTAGTAGATGGAGAAATGATTAGTGATAGCTTAGATGAAAACTCGTTATTAGACACTGAAGAAAAGGCTGGTGAAGTTATTGTAATTCGTAAATTTGGTTCTAGATCATCATACTATGGTATTCCGGATTATGTGAGTTCCATTGGTTCCATTGTAGGATCACAAGCTGTAAGAGATTACAATATTAATTATTTTACTGGTAAAACAATTCCAGATGCTGTTTTGTTTGTTGAGGGTGTTGATGAAATAGATGATTCAGTTGAAAGAGAATTAAAAACATTTTTCTCTGTCGAAACCAAAGGAGAACATCATAAGTTAGCAGTTGTTCCTGTCCCTGAAGGGGCAAAAGCTCGCTTAGAGAAATTAGGGCCTGATGTCAAAGAAGCGAGCTTTCGTTTATATCGCCAAGATAATGCTATGGAAATTTGTGTAGCTCATCGAGTGCCACCATATAGAATTGGTTGGGCTATGACAGGATCACTTGGACAGACGACAGCAAAAGAAATGAATGAAATGTATAAAAGATCAATTATTGAACCAGGTCAACAAATTTTAGAACATCGATTAAATACACAATTATTTAAAGAGTTTACAGAAACGTTGGGGGAATTGGACTGGCAGTTTCAATTAAATGAAATTGATACAGATGATCGAGCAAGTGATATGCAATATGCAATAGATGGATACGAAAAGAGTATATTAACAAGAAATGAATGCCGAAAAGTTATTGGATACGAACCAGTTCTAGAAGGAGATAAATTTTTAAATGAAGATTCAAATTCGATTTAGTAGTCTTGCTAGAAAGTAGGAATATATTATGCCAAATGAATTGAAAAATGTAGAAATTAGTTATGTTTCATTAGTAACAAAGGGGGCTAATGGTAGGCCATTTGCAATTATGAAGGGTATGAACATGAATAGCTCTAATGTTTTGAAAAATGTTCCTATTTTAAAGAGGGAAGATGAAAAACAGCTTGTAACAGGGGTTGTTTATGAACCAAATATAGAAGATGCACATGGTGATATCATGACGGCCGAAGAAATTGAAAGAGCGGCTTATAATTTTTTAGAGAAATATAGATACATAGATAAAAACCATGACGAGTTGGCAGGAAAAGGAACAGTAGTAGAAAGCTGGATTTCTAAAAATAATACGGTTGTTGGGAAACAGAATATTAAAAAAGGAACATGGCTTATGACTGTTCGAGTAGACGATAGTGAAACATGGAAAGAGATCAAAAAAGGGAAAATCACAGGCTTTTCGATGGGAGGGATTGGAGAAAGAATGGAGATGCCACAAATGGATGAGTTTACACAAGATGAGAAAGGTGTAATTCGTAAGATGTTTAGTTTTTTTAAGTCACATTATGACGAGGAACAAACTCAGGAGATGGATAATCAGTCATTAAATAATAAACAAAACTCTAAGATGCAAAAGGTATTTAATTTGTTTGAAGATGTATTTTATGTTGGGATTTGGGAGGGAAATGTAGATATTAAACGGATGAATTCCACCTTAGATGAAATGAAGGACATTTTAAATACAATGAAGGGTGGTGATACAGATTTCTCGCCGGAAGATATTACAATTAATTCCATGAATAAAGCAGGCACAATCTTATATAAGAAAAATGATGAAAAATTTGATGAAATGATTTCTTTGATGAACCAAATTAAAGAAAATAAGTTACAAAAAAACGCAGATCAAAATTCAGATGAAATTGCAGACATTGTAAAGAGAGAAATGGGTCCTTTTCTCGAGAGGTTACAGGAGTTGGAAGAACAGTTAAATAAAGAACTTGAATCAACTCATGATACTAATGAATTAGAAAATGACAGAGAATCTAAAAAGACAAGTGAATTTATTCAGAAGGTAATAGACCCCATTTCAAAGAGACTTGAAGTAATTGAGCGATCAGCACAAGTTCGTAAAAGTCTTGGTGCTGATGCCAAACCAACAAACGAGATGAGAAAACCAGTAAATAAATGGGTAGGATTAGATCTATAAAGATAAGGAGAAATGAATCTATGAATAATAAAGAATTATTAGCACGTATTGAACGAATTGAAAAGAGTACAATGACAACAGGAGGAATGAAAGCGGGGCTATTATATCCGGAACAAAGTAAAGAATTTTTCCGAATGGTATTTGATGCAACTCCATTTTCTCAATTGCATCGTAAAGAGATTCGCAAAGCGAAAAAAGGTGAATTAGATAAAATTGCAATCGGTGGTCGAATTTTGCGTAGGAAAATGGAAAATAGTGATGATGGCTATCGAGCAGGTGTAGAAACGTCGAAAGTTGAATATGATACAATTTCTATTCGTTTACCATGGGAAATTACGGAGGAGCTACTTCGAGAAAATATTGAAGGTGAAGGATATGAAGATACTGTTATGACATTAATGTCAACTCAGTTAGGTATTGACCTTGAAGACCTTCATTGGAATGGGGATGTAACTTCAGAGGACCCATTTCTTCAAATTAATGATGGCTGGTTAAAACAAATTAAACAATCAAGTAAATCTCATATTGTCGATCATTTTAAATTAGTGACGGGAACGGGAGATGCTGAAGCTAGCGCTGGGTTTAGTAAAGACTCAATCTTTAATTTATCTAAGGCGATGCCTAATAAATATAAAAATGAAGGTTTAAAGTGGATTATGTCACCTGCTCGTAGAGAGAAGTGGATTGAATATTTAACAACTCGTTCAACTGGCTTAGGTGATGCTGCGTTATTAGGTACAGGGGATCAAGTGAATAAGCCGTTAGGGTATGAGATTGTCACAGTTCCTTCTCTTCAAGATGATGTAATTATTTTTGCAGATCCTAAAAACTTTATTGCGGTAAATACGTATGACACGCGAGTTCGTAAGACTGTAGAAGGTAAATCTGCTGTTATGGAAGATAAGCGATTCTATGTTATTCATCTGGATGATGATGCAGTTATTCAAGAAATGGACGCAGTAGCAATTCTTACTAATATACCTGATAAATTCGGGAATTAAGTAAGGTAATTTGCATATGAAGATTATAGAATTGAAATTAGGCGGTACATATACTGCGTATGGCTATACTTTTTTTAACGGAATAAAGGAAAAGGTTGCAAATGAGAAAGCAAACTATTTACTGAGTACAGGACATTTTAAGTTAATAGATAGTATAGAGGTTAAAAAGAAAGAGAAGTAAAAGAGGTGGAAGGATGGAAATTACTGTACAGGACATAAAGAACAGGGTGAATGTTCAACGAATGCCCGATACGGTAATCCAGGAGCTCATTAGTCAATATGAATTGATTACTAAAAACTATTTGAGAAGTAAGCCAAGTAACCCAATGAAAGAGAAAGTTAGAACAAGTAAATTGGCTTGGCTTTCTTTTCGAGCAGAAAATTTGATCAAGGTAATCCATATTGGTTCTGGAGAAGAAGTTACCAGTTCAGTTTTTTCTGATGGTTGCACTGTATATGGTTTAAGTGAGAATCAATTATATGAGTTTGAGTATACAATACAAGATTATGATGGGCTTTTGACTTTAATGAAAAAATGCATCATCGATATGACGTGTTATGCGGTAATTCGAACAAATCTACAATATGAAAATATGAAAAAATCAGCAAATATCGGAGATTATTCATATGAAATAAATATTGAATCGCTAGATGAGGAAACTGTTAATAAAAAGATTTTAAAAGTATTAAAAAAATACCGAAGTAGAAACCCTTTAATAGCATTATGAATGAAAGAATAGGCTGTGAACATTAGATATGGAAGAATTATATATACATGAAGTAACTGTGAAAAGGAATCAAAAGGTAAAACAGCCGGCAGGAAATTTTAAAGAAGAGCCTGTCATTATTTATGAAAGAATGAAGTGTCGTGTAACAACACACACAGCGGTAGATAATGAAAGGTTAAAAAGAAATAAACAAAATTTTGAGCCGAATTTTAAAATTTATACTTCTGCAGAACATAACATCCATACAAATGATGTAATCTATTTTCTTGATTATGTATTTGAGGTAAGAGGAGAACCAAGAAATCCATCATTTTTAAATCACCATATTGAATTGTATTGTGAGTTGTTGGAATAAAATGACGAATACATCGGAATTCATGGTTACACGTAATGTAGAACAAGTTAAAGAACAACTTAATAAAATAATGGTAGAAAGAATTATAAGTGCTTGCAATCAACTGCAACGAGAAATGAAACAAACAGTATCAGGTAATCACAATGGTGTGAAGTATAAAATTCCACGATCAAGTCGCACATATATTGCTTCAAAACCAGGAGAGACATTTGCTTCTAGAACGGGAGAATTACAAGATTCTATTAAATATGGCTTACATATTACAGATAACGAAGTAGTGGGAACGATTGGAAGTCAATTAAAAAGAGCGGTGTATGTCGAAAATGGTACAAGTACTGTAGAAGCCCGGCCTTTTTTCTTAAAAACGTTTGAAAAAGAGCGTGGGGAATTAAAAAGGACATTGGGAGGAGAACAATGACGACAAAAGCGATTGCAACAATTAGAAATATTATTGAGAAAGATACAATTGTGCAAAGTAATCTATCGAAATATGAAGGAGAGCCCGCTCTAACATTTCAAACTGCACAAAATGATATGAAAATGCCTTATGTGGTAATGAGAATTGAATCTAATAATCCGGATGATATAGAGGTAATTGATCGTATGATCCTCACTTTTGATATATATTGTGGCCAAGGTGATTATGAAAAAGCGGATGTAATTTCAAGGCGAATAGAACATTTGTTAGACAGAGAAGCGGGATTGTTAAGAGATTCTGGTATTATTACGATTCATCGAGCAGGCAGTATTACAGTTCCAGATGAAGATCCATCAATTATTCATATTAGTATTAAGTTTCTTGTACGGGTAGGAAGAATGGAATTATATTAAGGAGGGAAAAAAATGAGTTGGAAGCTTATTAATGGTGTACGTGAGGGTACAACTGATAATTTTGTTATTGGACCGGGTGTAATGTATAAAGGTTTTAAAAGTGTAAAAGACCTAGGTGAGATGTTAGGAGCTACTACAGGTGGCTGTAAAGTGGGGTTTACTAGAGAATACTATGATGCTGATATTGATGGTGTTTTAGGAAAACTAGTTCGTGGAAAATGGCTATTAAAAGATGAACCACATATGGAGGTTACACTTGTAGAGTTTACGAAAGAAAATTTAGAGTTAGCTCTACCAGGCGTAGATGTAGATAGTACGACTGATAACGATTATAACATTGTAAAACCAACCAATGAAATTAAAGACACAAGTTATAGTGACATTGCAATAGTAGGAGTAGTTTCAGGAAGTGATATTCCGGTTATTTTTGTTATCCGAAATGCAATGGTAGTTTCTTCTGTAGAAATTGATTTAAAAGATGGTAAAGGGACTGTAGGACTTAAATGCAAATTTATTGGTCATTATAGCGAAAGTTCGCCTAATACACCCCCTTATGAAATTTATTTACCAAAGAAAAAAGCACCTAAATTACCTACAACAAGTAAATAAGTTGTAGGTTTTATTTTTAGGTTATAAAAGGAGATAGTGAATATGACAACAATGCTAGAAAAAATGATGCATAATGGTACAGAAATTACAATTTCAGGTCAGAAGATGAAGATGAGACGTTTAAATGTAAAAGATGTTTGGCGTTTTACTAAGATTATTTCTAAAGTTGGTCGTCATGCAATGACTGATTTTATGGAGTTTGGGAAAGAAAAGAATGAAATCGATGAAAAAATCCAATTGGCCCAAATGAATGAAGAGCAACAAGAACAGTTAAATGAAATTGAAAAACAAAAAAAAGAAAAGGGTTTAGAGTTTGTCTTTCAATTATTGTCTATGATTCCGGAATGTGAAGATGAGTTTTCGGAATTTTTCTCTAGTCTATTACAGATTAAGCGTGAAGAATTCGATCAGTTACCACCAGAAGCCATGGTAGCAGTTATTGAAGGATTATTAGAAAGTGAAGATTTAATGTCTTTTTTCAATCAGGTCAAGGGTCTAATCAAATCTCAAAGTCTCAAATGGAACAAAAAAGAAATGTAGAAAAGGATTCTAATAAATACATAGAAGAAACAGAGCAAAATATGCTAAGGGCTTTTGATAAAGTCCAAAAACGGTATGGATGGACAGATGATTATGTCTTATCCATACCGTATTCTCGTTTAATGGACTTATTTTCTTTTATTAGTCAGGAAGAGCAGCAAGAAGAATTAAATGAATGGAAAAAGATGGCCTTTATCGGATTTCAAATAAGGCAATTAGAAGAAGGAACAACTTTTCATGACTATTTGCAAGCTTTTGGACTTACGGAATCTACGTCGGATGGGGAAGAAAATGAGACTATGGAAGTTTGGTCCAAAGAGGAATGCATCGACCATGCAAATAAGCTGATTGCAGAGTTTCAGTTTGAAGACGATAAGGAATAAAAAACTTCCTAGTTAGAAAGGGGGGAGTGAATGTTTACAGAAGTATTCCAGTTGTTCGGTACAATTGGAATTAAAGCAGATGAAGCTTATAAGGATTTAGCAAAGTTTGAGGAAAGTTTACAAAAGGCTTCTAAGAACATACAAGAAAAATTTCAAAAACCAGCAGAAGTAATTAATCAAATAAATGGCCAAATCCAAAAATTTGGTAACGGGGCGACCAATGTTTTTGGGAAGATTGGTAACAAAGCGGATCAGGCATATAAAGGTGTAGAAAAATTTGAAGAGAGAGTGCAAAAAGCCTCTAATACAATGCAAGAAAAAATCCAAAAATCAGCAGATTCTCTTGGGAATATTAGCAAGCAAATGCAAACGTTTGGTGACACTATTTCAAATAAAGTTACAAAACCAATAGAACAAGTCAATAGCAAAGCTTTACAATTTGCTACTGATTTGGAAGGTTCTCAAAAAAAACTACAGGATATGCTTGGGTTAACTGAAAAAGATGCAAAGAATTTGGCTGGAACTATTCAACCTATCGCTCAACAAGTCGTGAAGATTTCTAATATAGTAATACCATCGTTGAAGCAAACGGTTGAGTTAATCAAATCTGTTTCTGGTCTTATATCTAAGGCGAGTGAAATCATTGGTGGCCTTGTAAATATAGTTAAAACATTAATGCAAATACCGGGTGCAATTACGGCGATTATTAAAGATGCCTTAAAACTAATTAAAGTTTTTAGTGAGTTTGCACAGATATTGACTGGTCTTGGAAAATCAATGTTTTCATTAGTATTAAGCCCATGGGGTTTTGCGATAATTGCAATGGTTGCTTTAGTATATGTGCTGTATAAAAATTGGGATTCAATTGTGAAATATACAAAGCAGGCAGTACAATGGGTCAGTGATATTTGTTCTAAAGGCTGGGATGCTATCGTTAAAGTTGCGAAGTCAGTATGGGATAGCTTGTCAAAGTTTTTCTCAAGTTTTTGGGAAGGAACAAAAAAAGTATTCCAATCTGCGGTATCGTTTATAGATAAAATACTTAGCGGGGCATGGAAAGTAATTACTGCTGTAATTACAGTGTATATCAACATATGGAAAAAGACATTTGAAATTGGTTGGAATCTAATTAAAACGATATTTAATACAGTGCTAAATATAATAAAAAATGTTGTTAAATTTGCCTTAGAATTTATTAAAAGCTATATTTCTACTGCTATTAAAATATGGCAAAGTATTTTTAAAATTGGCTGGGATATTATAAAAACAGTTTTTACGACGGTGCTAAACTTTTTGAAATCATTTATAAGTGGTGCATTTCAAGCAATTCGCAGCATAATTACGACTGTGATGAATGGGATAAAAACCGTCATTTCTACAGTGTGGAATGGAATAAAGGTAATTTTTACGACTGTATTAAACTTCTTAAAATCAGTTGTAAGTAGTGTGTTTCAAGCAATTCATAGCATAATTACAACTGTAATGAATGGAATAAAGACGGTTATTTCTACGATTTGGAATGTAATTAAAACAGTTTTTATAACTGTATTAGAGACTATAAAGAATTTTGTGGTTACAGCATTTCATTTTATAAAAAATACAATTACGACTGTAATGGATATCGTAAAGTCTATTATTGTAACCGCATGGAATTTTATTAAAGAAACAATAATAGTTGCTGTTCGGACATTTGTTAACTTTGTGGTGGATAACTTTAATAAGATAAAAAACACAATATTTAGTGTTGTTGGTGCTATTAAAGATTTCATAGTAAGTAACTTTGCAGCAATTAAAAAAGCTATCGTCGGAGCGTTTGACGGCATTGTTGATACAGTAAAGGATGTATTCGGTAAAGTTGGTTCTATAGTGAAAGGGATAGCAAACGACGCTGTAAGCTGGGGGAAAGATATTATTGCTGGTATTGGTAAAGGTATGACATCTATGGCTGGCTGGGTTGTTGATAAAGCTAAAGGCGTTGTAGACGGAATACCAAAAGCAGTTAAAAGTTTCTTTGGTATAAAATCTCCTTCGCGTCTAATGATGGAATACGGCGGATATATTACAGAAGGTCTTGGTGTAGGGATGGAAAAAATGATTCCGGCTGTAGACAAGGCTTCTGGATTGTTAAATAAAGCGGTTGTTCCACCAAAACCGATGCAACTAGTAACGGATGTATCTACCCGAATTGGACAAATGGGGGCACATTCTGCTGATATGATTGGAAAAGCTGCACATCCATTTGCTGGGCAATCTTCTGTTGAAAAGAAAACAGATAAAGGTGTTACAATTCAAAATGCTACATTCAAAGTTGCTGTTGAAAAATTGCAAACCGCAGAGGATTTTGTGAAAATGAGAAAATTACTACAAAACGTAGTTGCTGACGATCTAATGGGAATGGCGGTGCGGAATGTATGAGTATATTAAAAACATTGCATAGAAAAGCAGGTTCATATTACCTCTTTGAAGATATAGTAGAGTTAAAAAACACAATAAAATATACCATTACTTTTGGATGGCCAGGGACATATAACTTTCATTTTATGTCCCAGGTTCCTATTGGTTCAGATGGTATGCTGCCGAATAAATACTTTATTGTTCGGGTAAATGGTATTGAACGGTTTAGGGCTAGAGGTTCTTACGCTTGGGAAGCACGAGAAATATTTGTTGGTGCAGGCCCACAAACAATTGAATTTACAACAATCGGTTATGGTGATTCTGATATAGCCTATGTAAGCCAAGCTTCTTATCATGCATTTGGGCATGTTCCTAACATTGCAATGATTGAGCAAACAAAGATGCCAAAGTCACTAGACGGCTTAAAAACTCACAATGTTATGCATGGGTATCCGCGTTTTCAAAGTGCTGGCAATAAAGGATGCGAAGTAGAATTTACCCTTCTATTTAGAGATATAAAATATTGGCGTGATTTCATGAGGGAAATATATCGTACTCATATTATCACTGGTGATTATGGTACCTACGGAGGTATTATACCACCTAATGAAGTGGATACTATACGAAAAGGCACATTAGTACTAGCAAAATGTAAATTAATATCAACAGCACAAGCAGGCGTTGGAGTTGATGGCATATGAGGGAAGGTTCTGTATCTTTAATTAGAATGTTGGGGAGTCACTTCCAATTAGGGAATAACTCCCCTAATTTAATTGTTTTTATGAAAAAAAGGGACTCTTCTTCTTACGTCCAAATTCAACACCGTGTAACGAGTTTAGAAATCCAGGAGAACGCAGACCAATTCGCAAGTACATTTACTATTACCTTTGCAAATGAATACGGTCAAATGGCTCCTGATAATTGGTATGGTAAGTTTTCTTCTATTCAAGAATGGTTTTATAACAGTGAAGTAACAAATACAAATCAACTGTATCCACAGACAGAATTTAAGGTGTCTATTGGCCACGGTGAAGAGGTTTTACCTTATATACATGGCTTTGTATCTGACGTAAAGGTGAATGCCGAAAGCGGCACAATATCAGTTACCTGCACAACATCTTATAAAAAGGTTCTACAAAAATCAGTAATTCCAACGCCGGGATCAGATGAAATTGTTGCACCGACTGGAAATGTATATGATGTAGTGAAATTCTTCCTTAAAAAAGCAGGAGTTACATTACACGGAAGTAGGGTAAACATTCCTGGGACCAATGAAAGTTGGATTGTTGAAGGGGCAACTGGAAAGAGGTTTCAAAAGTGGGATGAAATTGTACGGGATATTATAGATACAACATTCCACTACATTAAACATGAACCAGATGGAAGTTGTACATTTATGAAAATGCCAGACTATGCAGTTAATGAACCTGCAAAGTTTAGTTTTAGAGAAGGCGAAAACCTTGTCTCTTTAGATATGCAGCTAACTGACCAGGATATAAGTAACAGCATTGTTGTTAAATGTGGAGATTATGCAAACGGATTTCTTAATTCGTTTCTATTAAAAAATGTATCGCAGGGTGATTTACGAGAGGAAATGATAGAAGTTCCTTGGGCGAAAACGTTCTTTGCAAGGCGAGCGGTTGCTGCAGCTTATCATTTAAAAGCAATCCAGAAGTTCAGAACATTAACAGTAGCAGTCATTGGAGATCCAAGGATTCAATTATTCGATGTGGTTTCTGTTTACAATAGAGATTCTGGTCAACAATGGAATTACTTTGTTAAAGGAATTAATACCATGATATCTGCAGATGATGGATTCTATCAAACTTTAGATTTATCTGTTAACTATGGGTATGAACCAGCTCCATATACAGATATAACTGGTATTACAGTAAATGTAGATACATTACGTTTAAAACTTTGGGATTGGGATGTAGAGGATGGCGATTTATTAAATATTTACTGTAATG
Organism: Bacillus sp. MMSF_3353; assembly: GCF_030733445.1. Classification (NCBI taxonomy): domain Bacteria; kingdom Bacillati; phylum Bacillota; class Bacilli; order Caryophanales; family Bacillaceae; genus Bacillus; species Bacillus sp. MMSF_3353. The sequence continues at coordinate 35,151 of NZ_JASHJA010000023.1, read as the reverse complement.
ATAAATTAATCGAAGAAAATTATTTTATCCGGAACAATCCGACATATGTTGATATTCCACTTGAATATGGTGTGAATACTATCGTATTTGAAGCAGTACGAAACCCAAAAGGGATTCTTACAGGACGTTTGCAAGTATTGGATACGCAAAATAATATCTTGTTTGATTATGGTTCGTTACCAGATTTATCATTTCCTAGGGTAAATCAAAACAAAGATCACTATTATATCCAACGACCAGCAAAAACTTGGTCTGTTACGAGGGTAAATTAGGGGTGATTCAATGATAATGCAAAAGAACTTATATGATCCTATTATGTATTTAATGAAAGGGTTAATTGATAGGGAATTTTACAGCGGTGGAAAACCGATTCCTGGTAATGATCCAAATGACGTATTTAAAGAAGGTATGACCGAAGGATATACGCTTATTCGTGATGGTGCTCGTTTATCTGCAGTCGATGGAGATAAATATTTACACTATGATTTAGCTTTTAATGCACACAGCATGCTAGAAAAGGTTCTTGTCTCTCATAAAGTAACAGGAAAAGAAATGGAGATACAATTAATATACAATGCACAAAAGCAATTAGAGCGTGTGCAGCCGAGACTTCTTAATAAAGGTAACGGTATACTATCTGATTTAACAATTCCCGATGTGTCGTAATGATGCACGGGAATTTTTTAATACAAGAAAAAGGGTGATTGCTCTTGTTTGAAACAACCTATTTAGCCGGTGGTCGATTAGATCCACCTTTTCATCCAACAAAAACAGAACCATTCGTACCTGGATTCATTATGGATTCCACATCATATAAAACGGATGAAGTGAAATATATATTACCTGCAGACATGGAGATTTACGCAATTAGTGTTAGTTCTTCCATTTACGAATTAGATGATAAATGGGATTTAATCGTGAATGGACAAACTGTTTGCCAAGATATTTATACAAAGCGTCTTCCAGAAGGGATGCACTTTATGGTTTATAAAGCGGTTAAAGCAGGAGACACAATTGTATTCCGATTCCATAACCAAGGAATTCTTGCTAAAACTGTTTGGTTTGAATTGCACTTTTTAAGATAAGGAGACGTACTTATGAGTTTTGCTGTTAACTATATGGCTGGTGGGCGATTTGACGCACCTTACTTCCCTACAAAGACAGAGCCATTTATCCAGGGGCGGAGAATTGGTATTTATAATGACATCCATATAGATAAGTTTTCAGTACCTTTCGAAACGGAAATGATTTCTTTTTCTGTCGCTGCTTCACATTACAGTGATTCGGACTACTGGAATTTATTTATTAATGGCCAACAAGTGTTTAAAGAGATTTATGTAAAAGATGTGCCGGAGGGATTTAATTTCTCTATTGTAAAACCAATACCTGCTAATGCCGAGCTAAAGTTCGAATATCAAAATGCATCTGCAGAGAAAAAAGTTGTGTGGCTTAATTATCAACTATTAAAAGATTAGGAGTGTGAAATAAATGGCATACGTTGAGAAAATCGTTACAGAAGCAGAATTTCAAGATTCACTCATAAATTTAATGACTGAAAACGGTTGGAAGAAAGTCAAAACCTTTTATAAATACATTTATAAAGAAAAAGAGCAACCAATCTCAGGTAAAACTACTAAATTGTATAAATATTGGTGTGCAAAACACGTTATTTTGCAAAATTCCGATGGTGGTATGTACGGAATCGTGCAGACCTCGGCTTGGGAAACTAAAACAAAATTAGATATTGATTTGTCTACAGAGAAAGGTGAAACAGAATTTCGATCTTACGTAGAAAATAATCCAAGGTATAAAGATCGTTCTTGTATGTATCTATACATGATAGAACAAATTCCAAATTATCAAGACAACAGTTTAATCCCTACGGGCGCTCAGGACGGATCTGAATTCCAATCCATAATTGATGTTGAATTATCCGATGTTAAAGAAATAAAAACTCCAAGCAAAAATCCGAGTACAGGTGAAATTTATTACAATTACTCTTATGAATACACTGATGCTCCACAACTCATGATGTCACCTTGGGTAAAGTGTTCTTTTAGAAATCCTAAACTAACAAATATAGATGCCGATTCGAATTGGTGGCCAGATTCAATGGTTCGTATTACAGGACAAGTAGATAAATCTCGTGTCGTACTTTTGATACAAGCAGACAAAACACCTGCATTTGATAATAACTCTGTTCCTGTTATTCCTGTTTATATGGGGAAATTAGAAAGTTATGCAGCTGATGACACAATCGCTGATGCTCTATGGGCGGGAACAGCTTATGACGAAGGGCCAGAAGCGAACTCGCATAAATATGACTTTGAAAGTAAAACTCCATTTAGGGATGTTAAAAAATATATGCCGAGAACAAAATCGTACCCTAAAAGCCCAGGTAATGGTATTGATAACATCATAATTAAGCGATCACGTTTTGGAGCAAGATATCAAGCACATTATCTAGCTTGGAATGTACCACCTAACATGATGCCACCAGATAGAAAAAGTACAACAGGTGGCCAGTATCCGAACGCGTGGCAGAATCATGAAAATGATGAATACAAATATCAATTTAACCCTTCTGTTTACAGCAATAAAGTCCATACGTCACGAGCGTATATTGTTCACCCAGAAGAAGGTGTTCGTGGTTATATGCCTTATATCGTTCTACTATCTCCTTTAGGTTTATTAAATGGGGATAAATTGAAAGTAAGACAAAATACTTGTCCAGATACTCATGACATTTATCGTTTCTTTACGGTCGATGCAATTTCACCAATTACAAAATTACCTGCTACTGCTTATAGACCAGCTGGTTTAGGAATCTATGAAAAAACAAGATAAAGGCGGATGAATATATATGTGGTTTGATAAAATATCGTATTTACAAACATTACCGATTGAATTGGAAAAAATATTTACTACTAATGGATGGGATAGAAAGCTATTTTTCCGTATTCGTAGTGGGATTAGTAAATTTATTGATGTTCGTTTATTTGAAGCAGCTGGTAGTGATGGGGAACGTAGAAAATTAGGAGTAGCTACTGCGTATGATACAAATGTAACTGATTTTACCGATAATCGATACATTACAGCTGATTCTCCCTTAGGAAAATTAGGTATAGGAGATGGGACAAAGAAAGCATTTCAAATGCCTGTATTTCCAGTAACGGAAAGCTCTCTTATTATTTATATAAATAGTATCGTGAAAGATAAAAAAAGTTACACAATAAATGCACGTACTGGGGAAATTAAGTTTACTGATGCACCAGCGAAAAACGATAAAATTACATATGAATGTAGACTTGCTAGTGATGCTTACGAACCTTCTAATGACATGATTTTCTTCACTTATAGTCAGTATTTTATTGAAAAAGAATTAAAACTATCGGATCAATCAAGTAATTTAGGGAATGGGAATGGAACCAAAACGGAGTTTCAATATCCGTTCCCTAATTTTGATGAGTCTCGTACCATTTTTTATAAAAACGATGTGATTATTCCACCAGAAGAATACACATTTACAGAAACAAAAGTTGTGTTTAAAAAGGCACCTGCAAGTACAGAAAATATTAAAATGGCTGGATTCTATACAGTTGAACCTAAAGCAGATGGAACAATAGATACACTAACGGCAAAAACATCATTCGATACAGAGGATATGTTAAGCATTATGGGTGAAGTATATTCAGCGCTTAATTTCGCAAATCCTTCACCTTATACACCAATTAGCTTTACACCCGAACGACGCTTTACAAGAGATTGGAAGCGAGATTCAGTGGTTTATCTGTACGGCAATGCCAATAGAGATCGTATAGCAATGTTTATGCGTGTAGATCCAACACCTGCTCCCGTTCGTGCTTTATTCGTCCCTGTTTATATCGGCCGAATGTATACATTTGAAAATGCTCCGCGAAGAAATATGATAATCGCAGCAGGGTGTCGTACAGGTGACCAATTTGTATATTCTGCAAATAAAAAGGTCGGAAATACAACGATAGATTACGGAGAAAGTACAAGTAACGGTAATGAAACGGTACAATTAGCACAATCTTATACAGGCTCTATGTACCAACATCATTATCTTTCTTTCATTACTCATAATATGGATGTTGATAATGGTCAGGGACGCTTTAATCCGTCTGTGTATAGTGGTAAATATCATCTATCTCAAGTGTATATTGTTCATCCTAATGATGGATATGTAGGTAAATTAGATGATGTCTATGCAGTTCATCCGAAAAACATCCAGCAAGCTGATGAATTAGAAATTGAAAAAACAGTTTCTAATGAAGTTTTAGGAAAAGGTGACGGGGCGCGTAAAGTGTTTCACTTAGAACATAAACCTAAAGGTGATACCTTAAAGTTACTACGATCTTGTATAGAGGTCCCAAAGGAAGAATATGTGTACAATTCCGATGATAAAACCATTACTTTTAATGAACCACCAGTAAATGATGCTGAAATTATTGCTTATTATGAAATGGCGCAATTATACCGCTATACATTACCGACCACACCTGTTTCACCTATGACGCAAGCAAAAGCAACGCCTTTCAATCCAATTGGCTTAGCGATCTACAAAGAAGATATCTAAAAATAAGGGGGTAGCAGAAGAATGAGTGAAAAAGTTTATTCTATTGCTTCCCCTTCTATATGTACCAAAGAAAAAAGTCATGTTGTCATAGTTGGCTCTGGACCTAATAGAAATGAGAGATCCTACTCTTTTTCTATTACTCCAGCAAACACAGAAAATAAGAATGATGTTTATTATCCGATTTGCATCGCACCTTACGCAAGGCACAAGGCGGTTAGGGAAGATAATGCAGCAGTCACTGGTACGAAAGTACGAGCTAAGGGAATCTTATCCAGAGTCATTGAAGAAGCACTAAGACAAAATGAAATGGATGCTTCTATTTCTGACTCAACTGATTTTGAATTGAATCGTATTATTGAAGTGGCCAAAATGGAAACACAGCAATCTAAACGTACTGATAGTATGTCAGTGCAACTTATTTCTGCAAATGAATCCATACAACATGAACGAATTTTCGATATAGACCATATCGAAGGGGTAGAGAGCGAAAGACCAAATGAAAGAAACGACGCAGTTGTGCATCATGCAAATGAATCACAGCTTATAACCAAAGAACACGATGCAGCTCAAATCATAGAACAGGATGTATTGAAAAATAAATTACGTGAGTTCGTAGCGGCTGGCATCAATGAATTACCAGAATGGGTAAAGGTCGCTCGTGTGCTATATGGCGAAGAATTTTATGGAGATATAAGTTCAATTGTAACTAGGGAAATGCACGGAGAATATAACGAGTGTGCTGTATCAAATATCGTTTCTCCAACCATTGATGCATTAATTAACACAGAAGATTGTGGTGAAACAAAACGAAAAGAAATAGAAACTCGTTTCCCAGATGATTACGCAACATTTACAACAGAAAATGAATTACAAGCTTCTTTAGAAGAATTTGATTTATTCGATGGAATGGGAACTCCTGTTTATCTTCCAGATTACGACTTGTTCGCTAGAATTCAAAGAGAATTGGCAACGAACATTGAAAAACAGCATGACTTTGAACGTAAGACAATAATAGAAAATGCAGATTTACTTCCAAGTGAAGATTTAACAACTGCAAAAAGAGAGCTTGTTATAGATGCTCCTCATATGAATTTTGACTCTTCTATTCGGATGAATGAGCTTTTTGCACATTCTATTATAATAGAAAATTCAAATAAACAAGTAGATGTATATACAATAGAAAACTTCGAAACTAGTGAATTTGAAAGAATAAATGATCGGAATGCCAATATCGTACAAACTCATCATTTTGAACGCATTGTAAGAGAACATGTTTCTGTTAAGCTCAATACACAAGCATTTGTAAAGAAAGAAAATGTGTTTGCCACAGCGTTTACAAGTTCACAAGAAAGTGAAATCACTTCTCGTGTGTTATCTGTTGAGGAAGTATCTGTAACTTCAAATGCAATCAAAATACAGAATACATTTGAAACACAAAAAATCATCACCAATGAATTTGAACGATTAAATGAATTAACTGCCAACACTATTAATGTAGACGATTCACAGCGTTTATTAAAAGAAATACAAAGCTCGTCATCAGATGTAGCATTTGCAGATGTCTCACATGAATTACAAGCGAATGTAATTAAACTAGAGTGTGCAGATAAAGAAGATGCAGGAGAGCTTGTACATATATCTGAAAGTTCTTCATCCGAAATAAAAGCACGAGAAATGATTACCAATGTAGATTATAGTGCTGTAGCTAATAAAACAACAAACGAATTACAGGCTTCTATAGAAGAATTTGATTTATTTGAAGGTATGGGGATCCCTGTATATCTTCCGGAATTCGATTTATTTGGTCGTATCCGAAAAGAACTAGAAGCACGAATTACACTTTTCGAAGATACTTCTAAAACATTACAAATAATGCAAATGCAAATACAACAAACAATTGAATCTGAAAAAGCAATGAAAGAACATAAAACTGCAGTTATTAAAGAAGTAGCTTCTGACATCGTTCCAGTTATCTTAGATGCTGAACATATATCATTAGACATTTCTTATAAACAAGCGATACAACAAGCCTTTATTACGGAGCAAGAGTCCTTTAACTTTATACGTGAATTTGAAGGTGGAATTATTTATGAAATAACACCAGCTGATAAAGACATTATAACAACAGATACAAATGTAATTGAAACTGTAGATGCAGCAAGGGAATCTGAACAATATGTAATCGTTAGTGAACAAGAATTATTAGAACGACAGGCTAGTGTAGAAGTTGTAGTTAATGAAGTAGGTATATTTGATAGGGAACATGAATTAAGAAGCGTTATAGAGGAATATGAACGATTTGAACGTACACCAGAACGAGAATCTGTTCTAGAGGATAATAAACTATTCAAAATGGAGAGAGTGCTAGATACAGTAAGACCAGATGAAATAATAGTTATCGAAAAGGAAAATGATGATCCGAAGTTATGGCTGCGTCATAGCCGTCAATCTTGGTGGACAAATTCAAACTGGAAGAAAACGAGATAAAGAGAAGGGGATGGAATGGCGTATATAGGACAAGTACTCAAAAATCCAGAAACGGGTTGGAGACGTTATGATGATGCCATAAATAGTGCTCTTATTACGTATGAAGGCGCATGGGAAATAAGGGAATTGTCTTCCGCTGCTTATGGTAAATATCACATTTGTGGTGGTAAATCAAAAATACGATTTTCGTTTGTGGGTAGTAAACTTCGTATAATTGGTGCTACTTATAAACTTTGGCCTGGCACTGTTAACGTCGAGATAGATGGGGTGAAATATGGATCTTATACTGTTGGTGACCCCGATTCTATAGAAGGAAACTATTCTGTTCTCTTATATGAAAAAAAAGATCTACAGTATGCAACTCATAACGTTGTTTTGCATGCAGATGGGGTAAGTACTTTAGATGCTCTGGATTTTGGAGAACCAGGAGGGCTTGTCGCTCCTATTAAAGTCGGTGATGTTCTCAAAAAACCTGAACTTGGATGGAAGCGTTTTGATGATACCGATAGCAATTTCCGATATTCTGGAGCGTGGGGCGTGACTATAGACCCAGATAAATACGGTGGTTCTGCACACAATTGTCCATCTAATGACCAATTGGCGACGGTTAAATTTCAATTTTATGGAAAAGCTTTGCGGATTATAGGCTGGTTATCTCCTTCATATGATACAGGTCAAATTTCAATTGATAATCTACCAACCGAAAATATCAATTATAAAAGTAATACTGTAAAGCAACAAACGTTATTATACGAAAAATTTGATTTAGCTGAGAGTGTTCATACAGTGAGTTTATCCGGTCTTAATATAAATTTTGATGCAATCGATATTCTGGCCGGAGAGTTAATTCCCTTTAATGCTCAAAAAAAACAAGTATCGCTATACGAAAAAGAAAGCGGAAAAATATTTGTAGATAATTTTGATTTTGTAAATCCCAAATGGCTTATGTCACTATCAAGTGCATTTAACAATGCTATCAAAAAAGGTTTCTTACGTATGAATCATTCTGCAGATAAAGACGTTATGCTGTTAATCGATAAACCGCAAGGTAACTTTGCAATCCAGATTATTGCGGATTATGCTCCTACAAAAGAAGGAGATGAAGGTGGCTTACTGCTCTATCAAAATGAAAAGAATAAGGTTGAATTCCTTGAATCTTATGCTGCTAATAGTTCACAAGACAATAAAGAGTGGCTGGCAATATGTAAAGAAGATCAATGGGACTTTTACACAAAGACAGATACATTCTTTGATTATGTGAATAAAGATTCATTATCAGCTGAACGAATAGGTGTGGTTTTAAAAAGAGGAACTGAAGAAGGATTTGTGCCGCTAGACATTAATAAAATCATTATGACAAAGAGTAATATGCTACGTCTGCGCCAGCTATATGAAAATTATAAGGTTGTATTAAAAGATACTGCAGATAATATCATGTCTACTAATATTGTGGCGGCAGCTCATACAGGCATTGATATTCTACTTCCTTCTTTAGAGTTTGAGGGAATCATAGAAATATATGATGAAGAAAACGAACTAATAGCAAAGAAACAAGCTACCTTTTACGGTGGAGATATGTATTGCATGGGTTCATCCCTGCAAATCAAAATGAATAGCGAAGAATTAAATACAACGGATCCAACGAACCTAGGTTACATGGTGAATAATGAGCGTATTGTAAAAATGACAATCGTAAATGATAACATCGGTGCTGCTACAAATATAAAACTATCAATCCAGCAATATATGGAGAAAGTTGGTTACACCTGGGCACTTATTTCATTAGATGGTACTAACTATTTGAATGAAATACATATTGATTCAATAGCTGCACAAAGTACACGTGACTTTTGGGTGAAGGTTGTGAAGGATACAAATATCCTAGCATTTGAACCAATTTATTTTAATGTTCATCTAAAACATAATTAATGTAAATAAGATATAAGAACAGCAACGTTATTAATGAAAAAAATTTTAAAAAGTTATAATTGATCCCAAAAACGATTTTTATATAACAAAGATGTAGAATGTAATCATTTGAATAAATCCTGAGTCTAGCCGGAGAACTTTCTGTGAATTCTATCATAATAGAGAACTAAAAAGAGAATATGGATTGTTTTTTTGAAATAAAGAACGATTAAGTAGTTAGTCTGCAGATATAGTTACCTTACTTGAAAGAGTGCTAGGAATAGAAAAAGGAGAATAAATAGAGGGTGTAGGGAAAATATAGGTTTGAAACTATGTGAAGTATTAGTTATTTGTTAACAAGCTTACATTGAAGAAAACTAGATAATATAGGGTGATAGAGTGACAATTCAATTAGGTAATAGTTTACTGAAACCGGAATCTGGATGGAGTCGTAAGTATTTCCAACGCGATAACGTTAACACTTTTTTTCAAGGTATAAGAGATAAGGATAAATACCCAAATGCTAATTGGTTTATAGTAGGTGAAAATAGTAATCCTTCTGCAGAAGACTGTTGGGTTGCAGGTGATGGCCCCCGAAATACAAGTGATGATATATTTTCATTCACATTTACAGGAACAGCTTTAAGAATAATGCAAAAATCTAGTTCAGCACATCGTTACAATATAAAAGTAAGAATAGATGGTGGGAATTGGATTAAAGGCTCAGTAATTTCTAATTCTCCATCAATGTTTAGAGTCTGTTTTGAAAAATTTGATTTACCTAGCGGCACTCATAGAGTAGAGGTAACTTATGATGGTTTCACTACTGGTTCAAATGAGAATCATTATACGTTTTTATCTGCTATTGATTACGCAAATTTTAATGCTAAAGTCGGTGATGTCTTAAAAGAACCGGAACCAGGTTGGAAACGGTTCGATGATACGGATATTAACATTAAATATACAGGACCTTGGAGCCAGGCTAGTGGTTATACATATTACTATAATCAGTCGTTATCGTACAAGAGCTCAGAACAGGGTAACGAAAATACCAAATGCGAGTTTACATTTTCGGGAACTGGCATACGAGTTATTTCTCAATACGGCAGTAATCCAACTTTTTACAGAGGCTCGATAAAAATCACAATAGACGGTTCAGCAGAAACGTATACAATCTCACCAAAAGTAGCCGGCACTCAGATTTTAGCTTACGAAAAATTAAATCTAGTATCTGGAAATCATACAGTTGTAATTGAAGCTCAAGACAACATTATAGATGCAATTGATATATTAGGGGGAGAACTTCTTACAACTGTTAAAGTTGGTGATGTATTAAAAGAACCAGAACCAGGTTGGAAACGGTTTGATGATATGGATAGCAATATTAATTATACTGGCGATTGGCTGGTGCATCAAAGCAGTCTAGGTATTTACTACAATAACTCAATTCACATGAAATCATATTCCATGCCAGGAACATGTGGAATTCAGTTTACGTTTAGTGGTACGGGACTACGATTAATTGCAGTGAAATCCGGAACGACAAGTTTTAAAAGTAAGTTAACTAAGGTTAATATTGATGGAGTAGACGCAGGTACATTTGAGATGTATGAAAGTTCTATAAATGTATTATATCAATGCATTCTATTTGAAAAGTTAAATCTTGCACCAGGTTCTCATACTGTCACTATTAGTACAGACGCATTGTATTTAGATGCCATCGATATATTAGGTGGAGAATTAATATCACAAGATGTAATTAAAAAACCAAAAGTATCCATGTACGAAAAAGAAAGCGGAAAAATATTTGTAGATGATTTTGATACCATAAATCCAAAATGGCTTATGTTGCCATCAAATGCATTTAACAATGCGGTTAAAAAAGGATTCTTACGTATGAATCATTCTGCAGATAAAGACGTTATGCTGTTAATCGATAAACCACAAGATAACTTTGCAATCCAGGTTATTGCGGATTATGCTCCTACAAAAGATGGAGATGAAGGCGGCTTACTGATCTATCAAAATGAAAAGAATAAGGTTGAATTCCTTGAATCTTACTCTGCTAATAGTACACAAAGCAATAAAGAGTGGATGGCAATTTGTAAGGAAGATCAATGGGACTTCTACACAAAAACTAATACATTTTTTGATTATATGGATAATGATTCATTAGATGCAAAAAGAATTGGTGTTGTTTTAAAAAGAGGAACTGCCGAGGGATTTGTACCGCTTGATATTAATAAAATTATTATGACAACGAGTAATATGTTACGTCTACGCCAGCTATATGAAAATTATAAGGTTATATTAAAAGATACTGCGGATAATATTCTGTCTACTAATATTGTGGCGTCAGCTCATACAGGCATTGATATTCTACTCCCTTCTTTAGAATTTGAGGGAATCGTAGAAATATATGACGAGGAAAACGAACTACTAGCAAAGAAACAGGCCACCTTCTATGGTGGGGATATGTATTGTATGGGTTCATCCCTACAAATCAAAATGAATAACGATGAATTAAATAAAACGGATCCAACGAATTTAGGTTACATGTTGAATAATGAGCGAATTGTAAAAATGACAATCGTAAATGATAACATTGGTGCTGCTACAAATATAAAAATATCCATTCAGCAGTACATGGAGAAAGTCGGTTACACCTGGGCACTTATTTCATTAAATGGTACTAACTATTTGAATGAAATACAAATTGATTCAATAGCTGCACAAAGTACGCGTGATTTTTGGGTAAAGGTTGTGAAGGATACAAATTTCCTAACATTTGAACCAATTTATTTCAATATCCATCTAAAACACAATTGACCCCAAAAACGTTTTTTATATGACGAAGATATAGAATGTAATCATTGGAATAAATCCTGAGCCTAGCCGGGGAACTCTCTTTGAATTCTGTCATGATAGGGAAATTAAAAGAGAATGTGGATTGTTTTTTGGGGGAATAAAGCATGATTAAGTAGTTAGTATGCAAATATAGTTAACTTACTTGAAAGAGCGCTAGGCATAGAAAAAGGAGAATAAATAGAGGGTGTAGGGAAAATATAGGTTTGAAACTATGTGAAGTATTAGTTATTTGATAACAGTCTTACATTAAAGAAAGCTAGATAATATAAGGTGATAAAATGGAAATTCAATTAGGTAAGAGTCTACTGAACCCAGAAGATGGTTGGACGCGTAAGTATTGTAGTGAAAAAAATATAGGGGCATTTTTTCAAGGGGTTAGAGGGAACGGTCAATTTCCAAACGGTAGATGGTATCAAGTAGGAGACGATAGGGATCTTAGAAATGGAACTTCTTGGTATGTTAGTGGAGAAAGTAATTCATTTTCTTTTAAATTTAGAGGGACGTCTTTACGAATAATGGCTCGCGAGCTTGATATCCAGTCTTTCAATCTTGAGGTATCTATTGATGGTAATTCTTTTATGGCAAAAGTACCGGTAAAAACTCCTAATTTATTTGTGGTGTTTGAAAAATTAAATTTAATTAATCAGGAGCATAATGTTGTAATAACAACTAAGGGGCATTCTCTCGGAAATACTGGTCAAGAATATTATACATGGTTACAAGCAATTGACTATGCGGATTTAAGTGTAAAAGTTGGTGATCTTTTAAAACAACCAGAAATGGGTTGGAAGCGAGTTAACAATACAGACTCATTAATAAAATACACTGAAGATATGAAATTAGCAAACGACGATACTTTAGGTAAAAGAAATTGTTTTATGAATGATTATACAGCAGGAAAAGCTGGAACTATATTATTTGAGTTTGTAGGAACAAAACTACGAATTTTAGGAATTACATACAAGGACTACTCAAGTGATATTGCCATTGAAATAGATGGTGTTAAGCAGAAGTTTTCAGCATTAAATCTTAATACCACGGACTTTTTACAAGGTAGTACACTTGTTTACGAGAAAAATGGATTAGATTTTAAGAAACATAGTGTAAAGATATACAATTCTGATGCTACAAAGCTTTATGGTATTGATGCAATTGATATAGATGAAACTGGATATTTAGCTAGTACAGTAAAAATTGGTGATGTATATAACATTACAGAATTTGGATGGAAACGTTATGATGACACGAATCATAATATTGAATATATAGGTGAGTGGTATGGGAATCATACAAATCCAACAGGGAAATATGATGATTATTATAACAAAACCCTTCACTATTTCTATAGGGATGGAGAAGGGATTGCAAGATTCAAATTTAAAGGAACAAAAATCAGAATCATAGCAGGTGTTCCAGATGATTATTCTGATAAAATATCTATAAAAATTGATGATGTTGAAGAGTTTTTTAGCGAAAGAATTTTAGAAAATGGTAAGCGAACAGGAAAGCGACAAGTTCTTGTTTATGAAAAAACTAACCTTGACTTGAAAGAACATACAGTAATTTTAAGTGATCCTAAAATTTCTGGGTTTTTTAACGGTTTTAATATTGATGCTATAGAAATAGATGCAGAGGGAGAACTTTTACCATATAAACAAAAAGTTTCTTTATACAAAAAGGTCAATGGAAACATTTTGGTAGATGATTTTGATTCCATAAATCCAAAATGGCTTATGTCACCATCAAATGAATTTAACAATACTATCAAAAAAGGATTCCTACGTATGAATCATTCTGCAGATAAAGACGTTATGCTGTTAATTGATAAACCACAAGGTAACTTTGCAATCCAAGTTATTGCGGATTATGCTCCTACAAAAGAAGGAGATGAAGGCGGCTTACTGATCTATCAAAATGAAAAGAATAAGGTTGAATTCCTTGAATCCTATTCTGCTAATAGTTCTCAAAGCCATAAAGAGTGGATGGCAATTTGTGAGGAGAATCAATGGGATTTTTACACAAAGACAGATACATCCTTTGATTATATGGATAATGATTCATTAGTAGCAAAAAGAATTGGTGTTGTTTTAAAAAGAGGAACTGCAGAGGAATTTGTACCGCTTGACATCAATAAAATTATTATGACAAAGAGTAATATGTTACGTCTGCGTCAACTATATAAAAATTATAAGATTGTATTAAAAGATTCTGCAAATAATATCTTGTCTACTAACATTGTAGCTGCACCGGATACAGGCATTGATATTCTACTTCCTTCTTTAGAGTTTGAGGGAATCGTAGAAATATATGACGAAGAAAACGAACTACTAGCAAAGAAACAGGCCACCTTCTATGGTGGGGATATGTATTGTATGGGTTCATCCCTACAAATTAAAATGAATAACGAAGAATTAAATACAACGGATCCAACGAATTTAGGTTACATGGTGGATAATGAGCGAATTGTAAAAATGACAATCGTAAATGATAACATTGGTGCTGCTACAAATATAAAACTATCAATCCAGCAGTACATGGAGAAAGTTGGTTACACCTGGGCACTTATTTCATTAGATGGTACTAACTATTTGAATGAAATACAGATTGATTCCATAGCCGCACAAAGTACGCGAGATTTTTGGGTAAAGGTTGTGAAGGATACAAAATTCCTAGCATTTGAACCAATTTATTTTAATGTTCATCTAAAACATAATTGAGGTGAATACAATATGGGAACTGTAATGAAATTATATAGATATACATCCGAAAGTGAGATTACACCATCAATCCTTATTGAGAGGAATGTACAAATTACAATTGAACCAGGGAAAGTTCTATATGCTCCACTGGATATAGGTTGTAACAAATACGATATTCGTACCATTCAAGTTACAAATGATTCAAACGTTGAAGCAATGTTATTTATGTACGATCAAAAAGAGAATGGGAATCAGATTTATAAAAGCTTATCAGAAAAAAGAACATATGATATTTTGGCTATTCCTTGTGAGGATAAAGATCATACAAACAAGGTACATCTTTATATAGAAAATAGGGGCGTAGCAACCTCTACTTTTAATGTTTCTATGAAAGCAATACGTTTAAATTAAGGAGGAATATACAAAATGACAAATAAAATTTGTAAGTTACACAGACTAGAGCGCAGAGAAGTTTTTATGAAGATTATCGATGAAATGAAAAAGGCTGGATGGCAGCAATTAAATGCTGACAAGACAAATAAAGATAACCTTTTTGTTATGTATTCAGCGGGCAACGATGGAACAAAAAATAACTATATTGAACTACGGCCATTTGATACCATTAATAATAATTCTAAATTATTATCCGGCCTTGATATAAGAGATCCAAAAGTAAATTACACAGATGGGAGTTATAGGCTTATAAGGGGATACAACGAAGAAACCAGTGATGGAATCGGAGAAAATACCTGGTACTCACTAGTATTTCACCATGGAAAAGCAACTAATACTAATACACCAACAGCTTTAGATTTTGAAAAATATATGATTGACCTATATCTATACGTTGATAAAGATACTGTCATTTATTGTGTATATGCAAATGATGATGAAATCCCATCTCACAAAGGAAAGACAGTGATTGGTTTTATAGGCCTTCCAGACGAATACTATCAACCGGAATTATTTTCACCGTATTCTTGCCCGTTCAGTGTTATGTTTAGCTGCGGTTCTCGTGCTCAAGCAGCTGCACATACAACTGATAGAACTAAATTTGCAGGGTCCTATCCATATTCTAATACAAACTCTACATTTTATTGGGATAAAGTCTTTCTAAAGGCACCCTCTAATGAAGGAAAGATAGTTTTCACTCCTTTATACATGGGAGATAGTAGTGAAGGATTCAGAGGGAAGTACGATGGTTTTTACATCTATAGAGGTAGCGGTTTTATTTATGGTGATATTACAGAGGTTGTTGAAAATGGGGAGATTCATAAGTACAAATTATTTCACACGTCGGCCCCTATAGCTAGTCAATATAATTCATTTAGTGATTACTATGTAGCTTTACGCATCGAGTAAGAAGGAGGTAAGTATATGACAGTACTTCAAAGTATAATCATATCTCCAACAATGCTATATCATGATGGAATACGTGAAATCAATACACATCGTCAAGGGGGTATTGTTAATCCAATCGATTTTTCACATACAGGCGTTAGGCAACTCCTAACACATCAAGGGGGTATTTTAAATCCCGATGATTGGATACGAACAGGTATTAGGCAAATCTCTATTCGTCGAGGCGTTATGCATAACTTATCTCAAAATAAGGGAGGAACTTCTGAAAAAGAAGTAATGAAACCGCCACGAAATGAACCACTAGAGTATGCGTGGAAGAAAATGAATATGTAAATCTTTTATACGATAGCGTGCCAAAGCAGGCTTTTTTATTTTGCTTTGAAATGTAAAAGGGGGTGAAAGTTTGGAAAGGATTCATGAGCTTGTAAAAACATTAAATGTACTGGATGTTATTAATACCACCCAATTTAAAGTTGCTTCTGTAATTAGTGGGGGAGTGGGAACTATATTTAATTTTTTATATGGTAAATCTAATTTAATTTGGATTATCATTTTGGTATGGGTGGTTGTATTAGATTGGATAACTGGTAGTAAGGCCTCAAAATTAGATGGTACGTATTCATCACAATATGGAATTGAGGGCATTGCACGAACTGTGGTTCTTTTTTTATTACCTTCTTTAGCGCATTTATTTGATATTGCATTTAAACTACCAGAGTTTTTCTTTTTTATGGTAACTGGTGGTTTAATTTATCATATTTTTAATAGCTTTACAGCCAATTGTGTACGGATTGGGTGGGATAAATGGATTCCTACTTGGTTGTTAGAAAGTGTATCTTCTGAAATTGAGGCAAAAATTAGAAGATCAAAATCTAGAAAAGAAAAAAATTAAATAAAGACAAATATAAAAAGTGATAGCAAAAGGAGCATTCTCAATTGAGGTGCTCTTTTTGTTTATGCAAATATTAAAGGGGAAAATACGAAATGAAAAAATTAATGAAACAATGTAGCGCGTTATTTATCATGTGTATTATTTTATTTTCTTTTTCTGCAAGTGCTTTTGCAGATAGAGAAATGATTATTCCAGATTTACCTAAGCAAGGATACAGATATGGTGTGGGTGCATATGAGGGAGTAGTAGCACATTCCACAGCGACACCAGAAGCACCTGCTATCAATATTAGAAATTATGAAGCTAGAACATGGAGAAATGCATTCGTTCATTATGCAACGGATTGGGATGAAACAATTCAAATCGCTTCTACTAAATATCGTGCATGGGGTGCAGGTCCAGCGGCAAATGCTAGATTTGTACATGTAGAACTTTCTGAGACTAGTGATCCAATTAATTTCACAAAATCATATGAAAGATATATAAAGTTACTTGCGAAAATTTTAAAAGATAGAAATATCCATCCGAGTGTTGGATTATGGACTCATAAAGGTATCACATACAAATTAGGCGGTACAGATCATGAGGATCCACTGGGGTATCTTGCTTCACATGGTGTATCAGAAGCTCAATTCCGTTCTGATGTTTTAAAGGCGTATAATGGTCATTCTGTCACTGTGGAAGTAAAACCACAACAACCATCTGAAAGTGTAACGGATGTAACAGGAGTAGCTTATATCGAAGGTTTAAATGTAAACCTTCGATCTGGACCATCCACAAGCAATGATGTCATTCGTAAGGTACAAAAGGGTGAATCATATAAAGTCTGGGGTAAAATAGGAAACTGGTTGAATCTTGGAGGGAATCAGTGGATTTATAATGATTCATCATACATTCGCTATAAAGAAGAATCTTCATCTGTGGAAGGTAAACGTGTAGTTTCTAAAGTGAGTGACTTACGATTCTATTCAAAAGCTTCCTGGGCTGATAGAGATGTTGTAGGAACTGTCGATGACGGTTTAGGGTTCACTATCGTTGATAAAGTATCTGTAAATGGTTCACCACAATATAAAGTGAAGAATAGTAGAGGTAATGTGTTCTATATTACAGCTAGTTCTTATTATGTAAATGTGAAGTAGTGAGTAATGGAAAAGAAGGATTTAATAGGAGTATTGAATCCTTCTTTTTAAGATTTAGTTAAAAAGTTCCTGCAGTCCGTTCTGTTAAATACTTAGTATCTAAATAACCTAGGTCTTGAACATGTTGATGTAACTTCTGAAGTAAGCGCTCATCTGTACATAAAATACTAATATCAAAACCATCAACTATATTTAATAAAAATTCACAATCACTAGTATTAAAATCTGATGCTGTTCTTATCCATGTTGGGATATTCTTTTTCATATCAGGAAAAGCGCATATTGTTAAGAAGACTAAAAAGTATTTTTTGTTTATTAAGGATTGTTTTAACTTATTTTCAGTTATGAAACGTTCGTCGCCGAGTAATTGTTCAAATGTAAAGTTATCATGAGAGTCTTTTAGGTATATTTCGGCAGTATCTATTTGCCAAATGAAATTGTTAGAATTAAAAAGTTCTAGTAATTTTAATATGGACAAATTAAAGTTTCATCTTCTGGAGCGTGAAAATGTATTCCTATATTCATTGTATGCTAGTCTCCCTTTATTTATATTATTTAAGGAAATTGCCGGCTCTTAATCGAGGCGGCTTTTTTTGTTTTAAGCAATATTTTCTTGAAAACCCCTTCTAAAAGAACGTTATTATCATATAAGAGTCAAATGTTTTAAGTCTTTTAAGACTGATTCACCGGTTGCTGTGAAATAGAAAAATAATAGACTATATTCTGAGGGAATCTAGAATATAGTCTATCATTATAGGTTTTAAAACATTAATTCAGGGATTTTTAATTGATTTTTAAGTAAGTTCCAAGTCTCATCTAGAATCGGTTTTGGTGGTATGTAAATAATTGTTCCATCCCGACCTCTTGTTAAAATAACTCTATATGCATTGAGCTTAATTTGGAACGGATCTTCAACACCCCATTGATAGTGCTGCCCCCTCCAAGCCCCATTCTGTAGATAAAGATCATCATCTCAATGAACGAGCGTCATATCTAGTTCAAGTCCCTGTGTTTGGAATTCAGTTGAGCTGTAGTTGAGGGTTTTACAATAGTATTGAGACCCGGGATAGTTAAAGTATTGAGCGATCTTACTAGGTCTTTCATATCGTTCATCTCGTGGTAAAACAGAGACTTCTTTTTGACGATCAGCGCCACCAGCACAGACGACACCAACTGTTTTTGTATCATCCTGATAAAGCTGATTTAAAGTGATTTTTGCTTTGTCTAAATCACGCGTAATAAAAAGCTGATAATGTTCCTTTGGTAGGTTATGAATAAGCTGTTTCGTTTGTTCAAAACTAACATCTAATAAAGTATTAATAATTTCATAGTATTTTAAAGCTGCATGAGCACGGAAAGATGAGTTTAAATGTAGCTGAGAATGAGTTCTATAATGTGCTGCATTTGTGAATACAGAATTAGGATGTTTCGAGTGAACAGTCACGTTTTTTCCAGCGATCGCAGTATTCCACAGAGGGAGACCGCCTTCTTCCCCAGAATAGATCTCTTGACCTTCACCAATTAAGCCAATTGTTACACTCCACGGCTTATTATTTGTCGTAATATTCATTATAATATCCGGTTCACTTAAGTGTTGGGCTTCTCGCTTTCTTCGAGTGAGTGACTGGTCGACTTTTTTTGTATCCCATGCTCGTTGTGCTTCATCAAAAATGATAATTTGTTCTTTTGGAATCATTTTCTTTTCGAGAAAATCCATTTTATAGCCATATAGACCTTGTACGAAGGTTCTATTTTTCAACGTATCTTGTAATACGTCTACTAATGGGCCGTTACCAGATAAATAAACTGCATTTTTCATCTCATGTGCAATGGTTAGACCTAGATATGTTTTACCTGCTCCTGGCTCGCCAGATACTAAAATGAGATGATGGGTATTTGTATGTTGAGCTTCTTCAATGATTGAGCGTACAGTTTGTTGTACTTCTGGAAAATTACTGCTTGATACAGCTTTAATGTCAGGGAGTGGTTCATTATGTAAAATGGAACGAGCAGCTTCTAGCATAGAAGGTGAAGGTTCATAGAAACCATTGATTATTTCCTCTATCGTCAAAGTTTGTACTTCAGTTTTATCTAATATTCGGTTAATAATAATTTCCAATCCATCAACTGTTGAAAGGGTTACTTGATAATCTTTTTGGAATTCCCATTGTTCACCTTCATAGTTTGTAAGCAGTAGAATACCTATGACTTGCATGTTAGATTGTTGAATAGCTGAGTGATAATGCTGGAGATCACGCATATAAAGTGATGTTTGAATGTATTCAGAAGGTGAAACGTGATTATAACTTTTACACTCGATAACTATCAAATAACCATTGATTAATAAAAGTATATCTGGACGACGGCCACCTCCGCGTAAAATCTCATATTCAAAAATAAGTGATGCATCTAAATCAGAAAATCGATTAAATAAATCTTGTAGTTCATTATAACTATCAATCCATGCTCTCTTTTGAGAATCTATTTTTGGATCATTTGTTTTAGTTTTATAGACATGATCTAGCAGTTGTTTAACAAAAAAATGTACATCTAATTGCTTAAATTGTTCAATAGTTCCAGCCCAGCCATAGTTCAAGATAAAGGCCCCCTTGAAGTGTAGTAGGATATATGTATATTTCTATTATACGAAATGATATAACTAGTTTGGAATAAGAAAAGAGTTAAGTTGTATTTTTTCTGGGAAATTGTGTAGTAATAAAAGATTTTCGTTATATTTTGAGGGCTATCGATAACAAAAGAATTGATTCGAATGAAGATATTTTATGCTTAAACGTCGTTCCTAAACTAGAATACGAAATCATATTATTACCCAATTGTTACTTTTAAATAAGGTCAATATGCATTGAAAAAAGATGCGATAAATATAAAAAGGAAATTGAACTTTTATTAAAAAGATCAATTTCCTTTTTACGATTTAAATATGTTTTAATTTTATTATGAAGGAACCTAAATCATAGCCCGTTTTTATTATAGCTATAGCTGAAATGATAGCTAATGGGTATTTAATAAATGGTTTGTTGAGAAATTCCTTTATGTTTTTCATGTTGTAGACCTCCATTACATTGATAATATTATTATATATAGTATCACAAATGTAATGGCTAATAGTCACTATATTTATCTTTTTTAATTATAAAAAGAAATACTAAAAATAAGGGATTATATTTTTTATATACTTGTTACTGAATTAATAATAGATTAATTTCTGCGGAGGTATTAGTACTTAATATTTAGAGAAATTAGCCGCAGCTTACTAATATAATTATAGGTACGCCTATGTACTTACAGAATGAATACAGAGTTTTTATGAGTATGAGAAAGTTGTAGTTTCAATTGAAACTACAACTTTTCATTTTACTTTTATAGGAGAGGGGAGATGAAGTGAGCTAAGCTAATGTTGTTTTATTAAATTTGCTTTATTTTAAAATTAGTTTGGACGAAGGGGATAATTTGCTAAATTCACTATGTTGTTCATTTCCTTCTTGACTCATACTTGCTTGATAAGATGAAAATCCTTTATATGTTTTTCTTTTCCATTGCCATAAGCCATTACTTTGATCGAATTCACCATAGTAATGATTGTAATCCAATTTGTTCCCAGTGTTTTTATTAAAATTATTGCTGATAAAAATACGGCTGTTACTAGCATAAATTTGGTTGTTGGTAATTAGATTGTTCCGGGTATCGTAATTTAATTCGATTTGGCCACTCTCTTGATCTTTTGTATCATTTTTATAAATCACATTGTTCGTAATCGTGTTATTTTCAGCATATCCTTGCTGACTATCATATCCACCAATTGCAATGCCACTCATGATATTATTGGATATTGTATTGTCTCTAACGGTAATTTGGCTTGCACTTTTTCCTGTACGTTCGCTGGCTACTTCAATACCAAGGTCGTTTTCATAGCTTTGGTTTTGCTCAATGATAATTTCTTTCCCGCCATCCACGTAAATACCATCAGCTGAATATTCATTATAACTAGTATTATTGATGGATGAATTGTGATGAACGATATTGTTACGAACAATTTCATTCCGTGCTTGATCTAAAACAGCTACTGGAGATACGCCTTCATGTCCAATCAGAACAATTCCGATGTTGTTGTTGGTAAATTTAAAAGAATCTACATTCCCATTCACAGCAAATGTTTCACTTAGTCCTAATTTCAAATTTGTTACTTCGTTATTGTCTATGAAAAGATGATTAAAATTATTTTGTGCATGAGATGAAGTACCATAATAAGCAATAAGGAATAATTTAGATGTTTCATGTGAAAAAGAGTACTAGATTTGATAATATTTTATTTGAATATAAACAGTTACTTAAATATTGATAAGATAAGTTTCCAATCTAATATATGGGGAGTAGAAAAATGAATTATTTTTTTGTATTTCAAAATAAAAGTTATAAGGAAGAGAGGGAGGGAGGATTTCTCTGGGCGCCACAAAAAAATAACAAGGGACAAACATTTCATCACTGGACAGATATGAAAATGATAAGAAAAGGTGACATCATTTTTAATAGTTTTAAAGGAAATCTAGTATCAATTTTGGTTGCAAAAGAAGACTATAAGGTCCATGATAAGCCAATTGGACTAGAACAGACTGAAATCTGGGAAAAAGAAGGATGGATTGTAAATGTAGAATACCATGATTTGGAGATCCCTATTCTATATAAAAGTTTCATGGAAAACATATTAAAGCTACAAGGTGATAAATACGCTCCATTTAATAAAATTGAGCGTGGTAATACAGGTTACCTGTTTAGAGTAACTCTAGAACTTGCGAATTATTTATTAACAATAGTTAAAGAAAAAAATAGGGATACTTGGAACAAGCTATCAAACATAGGAAGTAGTGATGAAGAAACTATCCTGGAAGAAATAGAGAAGGATTTGTCGTATGTATTAGATCAAACTGAAAAAGAACAAGTTATAAAATCTAGAATTGGACAATCCATTTTTAAAAAGAATTTGTTGAAGAATGAAGAGAAATGTAAACTATGTGGAGTCTCTGATAAACGTTTTCTAATAGCAAGTCATATTAAGCCTTGGAGCCAATCTAATCATAGGGAAAGGTTAGATATAAACAATGGACTACTACTTTGTCCTAACCATGATGCTTTATTTGATAAAGGTTATATTAGCTTTGGAGATGACGGGAGAATTTTAATTTCGAACACTTTAGACGAAGCTTTAAAAATCTTCTTGAATATACATGAAAAGTTACAGATCCAAATGAATGAAATGCAGCGTCAATACATGCAATGGCATAGAGAGAATGAATTTCAGGCTTAAGTGACTAAAAAACTTTTTTGGCGTAATAAGTTATAACAAATTAAAGGATTGACCTACAAAGGTAGTATCTCATGGTTATAGTAGGTGCTTTATAAAATATACAGTATATCAACGTAATAAGTATGTAGTTGAGCTTGCTAAAAGACGTGCGCAAGGTATATGGGAGTTATGTGAATAGCATGCTCCTTTCCAAGATAAAAAAGGGAATCCATATCTAGAAGCACATTATGTGGAATGACTATCCAAAGGCGGGGAAGATACAATTTGTAACACTGTTGGAATATGTGCAAACTGTCATAGAAAGTTGCATGTTTTAAACTAACATGAAGATGTTTCCAAATTAGTGAAAAAGATACTGTGGTATAAACAAGAAGACGAGAAGTAGAGAGTATAAGTATTAAATAAGATGTGAAAGAAGTGACGATTCATGAAGAAGAAAGTATCGGTTGTTGGAGCTGTCATTTTTAATGAGAAGAATGAAATATTATGTGCATTACGTTCTCCTACAATGTCATTACCGAACTATTGGGAATTTCCAGGTGGGAAAATTAATGAAGGAGAAATGCAGCAAGAAGCATTGGTGCGTGAGATTAAAGAAGAATTAGGATGTTTAATTACTGTTGGTGAAAAAATAGAAGAAGTGGATCATGAGTATGAGAATATTATAGTTCATCTTACTACTTATAAGGCATGCATAGAGTCCGGTATACCTAAAGCACTTGAGCATGAAGAGATCAAGTGGGTTCAAGCTAAAAAATTATTAGAATTAAAGTGGGCACCAGCGGATATTCCGACTGTGAATATTTTGAGCATAGAATTTTAATTTCTGTCTAGATTTGGCTGAGCAGTCAACACTCTCATTTTGTCTTTAAATAAAAGAATATACGCCCTTTAGTAAGGCAGTGTATGTTCTTTTATAAAGAATTTTCACAAAAAATAATAGTTAAATTATATAATTACTCATTTGATGTTGGCTTATATTTGATCTCTGTGGATTTCAATTTCCTGTTATTCCATTGCTTTTTAATAGTTCTCTAATGTTACTTTTTAAAATGATCATTACCATCACCTGTTGAGTCATTCCATATTGTATAGTTTATGGAGATGAGTTTAGGATGAATTCATTACTAATAGAGAGCAATTCATATTCTTAACATGGGATTAGTAGAGGACAACTTTGACAAGAGATTTTATATTTAGAGCTATGAGTGCTTTTGCAAAGTTTGAAAGAGATAGAATTGTGGAGTGTACTTAAAAAGGAAAAGCAACTGTAAAACAGAATGAGGAATTCCTAGAGAGAAGACCTAGAAAACATATTAAACAACAAATGAAATTTGCTTTGAAATTGTTTTAAACTCATACATAGAAGAGACTGGATTCGTCTGTCCAATTCAGGACCGTACCGATGAACCCAACGCATAATCGTTGTATGAGAAATGAATAAACCCCGTTCCTCCATCATTTCCACTAAATCACGAAAAATGAGGTTGTACCGTAGGCACCATCTTACTGTTAACAAAATAATATCAGGCTGATAATTCTTTAATTTAAATACATTTTCCTTTTCCATACCAATTAAGCACCTTCTTTAGACTAGTAGTATCAGTATGTCCAAGATTTGTAGATTTATTCCAATTGTCCTGAAGTTTTTGCACTAGAACTGTTGAAACGTCACTGTAGTGAACACGATTATATAATGTTCCTGGTAAGAATCAATACTGGGTTACGCGTTGGAGAGTTGCTAAAGTTGAAAACTAGCGATTTGAAAAATAAACAGAAATTGGTGATTAAGGAGGAGATTAATCAAATAAGAAAAATCTTTATACGATATACTGAAGAGCAATTAATTTAGCAAGGCTTAGGGGGATATAGTGATTATATAGTAATTTTAGCTGATAGTCATTTTTTGTGGGCCTTTTTACCGTTAATTATATTATGATAAGAGAATGAAAGAGGAGTAAAATAACTTTATTTTTTATATTGTGGACTTTTGTTTTAATTAAGTAAAATAGAATTTGTTTATGCTTTTAAAAGTATTTTTGTGTATTTATATTTTATAATTTACAATTAGGCTATATTTGCCTATTATAAAAATTAAGTATATTACTAAATTATTGAAATTGGAGGGATTATGTGTTTAATGCCGTAGATCTGAGAAACTTTGAAAAAGCAGTGGAATCTTTAAGACAATATAGAAGGTATGAATTAGTCGATAGTAGGAATAGGGATTTATTAAATAGTGTATATGTAGATCCAATGGATAATGACGCTATCTTGAACCTTTGCTTAAAAGATAATACTACTGTATTGATTGGGAGAAAAGGAACAGGGAAATCTACAATATTTATGAGAATGCAAAATGAACTTAGAGATAGAGATGATATAATAGCATGTTACATAGATGTGAAAAATATTTTTGATAAAGCAAAAAGAAACTATACAACTATAAGTTACCTAGGCTTAAGGGATCAAAATGAAGTAGAAATATATTCTATTCAAAGAAAGTTTATTATTGATTTTGTTACGGAATTAATAAAAGAAATAGAAAAAAGTTATAATTCTTTTTGGGATAAATTTATGTCAACAATCGGTAGATCTAAGTCTAATTCTGCAATAAAAAAGTTGATGGAAATAAAAGAAAGAATATCTAATAATGATCATTTAGAAAAAATAGAACTACAAACAATACAAGAAGTAACTAATAAATCCACTGCATCAATTTCAGCAGAAGATAGTGTAAATACTAGCTTTGGCGCAAATACACAACTATCAAAAAATGGACCGAATTTTGGAGTGCAATCAAATACCGCTTTACAAAATAAACAGAGTTCTATGGAGGGGGATGAAAAACAATATAATAGGGTCTTTGCTAGGATATTTGAAGTAACAAAAATAATAGAAGAAATAAAAAATGTGTTAGAAGAGATGAATTTAAAGAGACTTTTTGTTATATTGGATGATTATTCTGAAATTGATCAGACAGCATTGCGAATGTTTTGCGACTTAATAGTTAACACTTTGAATAATAACTCCGACAATTTCATAAAATTAAAAATTTCGGCGTATCCTGGAAGAGTAGAATTAGGTGAACTTGACAGACAAAAGATTGATATTAGATATTTAGATTATTATCAATTATATAGATATGATAAGCGGAGTGATATGGAATCAAGTGCTATTGATTATACTAGAAGGATAATTGAAAAACGATTAGATGTGTATACTAAAAAAGAAGTCTCAGTTTTCTTTGATATCAGTAAAGCGCCTATTGAGGAATATTATAAATTGATTTTCCAAATGACATTGAATGTAGTCAGACACATAGGTTTAATATTAGATTATGCTAAGGATGCATCGTTATATCAAGGGAAGCCTATTACATTAAATAATTTGGTTGATGCTTCAAAAAGATTATATGACGAGAGATTACGATTATTCTTTAAGGAGGGTCAATCAGCTTTAATGACTTATTCTGAAAGAATTGAAAGATTTCAATTAGAGCATTTAAATGAGTTACTAGTTTTAAAGGCAAAAGAAATTAAGAGTGGTATTAGAACCCATAAGTATGAAGCGGTTATCTTTGATAGGGATCGTAATAATCCATATTGTAGCCATTTTCACGTTTCCACTGAATATGAAGATTTACTTTCCTCCCTTGAATTGAATTTTTTCATAAGTAAATATAATGAAATGTCAAATAAATCCGGGAAGAAAGTTTCTATATATTCTTTAAATTACGGACTTTCTTTATATGAAAATATTAGATGGGGGAAACCAGATGGTAATGAACATCGAACATATTTTATTGAAAGCCCATTTAATTATAATCCGGTTGTAAATAAATTTATTAGTGAAACAAAGAAAATCCAGTGTAATAATCCAGATTGTAACAATGTGTTTGACTCAGAAGAGTTGCCAATGTTACAAAGATATGGAATGAATTGTCCAAAATGTATGAGTCGAAAAGCCGTAGAAGAGGTACCAATATATAAAGATCTTGAAAAAAAGGTAACGGAAGTTAATGAGAAATCAAATTTACTAGAAGTAGAACAATATAGATTTCTAAGTTTAGCTGTTTTAAAAGGTGCAGAAGTAACAGCTCAAGAGATGGCTCAAGAGCTAGATACTTCAGTCCAAAAAATAGGTTGGTTAACTAAAAAATTAGAAGAGGATTACTATTATCTAAAAAAAGATAGAAGTAGCGGCTTGGTAAAGTACATGATAACGGATTTGGGTAGAGAGGTAGTTATTTAAAAATTTTCTACACTTTATCAAGTTTACGCTCTGTTCAGAAATTGATTTATTAGCTATCGTATTGATGATAAATAATTGTTTATAGTTTATTTACAAAGGAAAGAGTTTTAAGCTTGCTAAATTCTTTTAGCAGAGAGGTTAATTGGAGGCCAAAAGATACCATGTTTAATCAAATCTTGATTGGTTGAAAAGATTACTCTTTAAAAAGTAGACTAATTGCTACATAAAGCCCCCCTTGAATATCAAGGGGGGCTTCGTATAATTCCGACTGCCCTCGGATCAGAGTTTCCCTACCTTGTCTAGGGAATAGAAAGTATTTATATAAATTTTAACAATAATATCTTCCTGATTATGATTAAAGGCTAGTTTATTTGACTGTTTCTCCATAAAATGAATTACAGTGAATGATAAAGCTGTTGGATTTGATTGTGTTTTGTCTGTTTTTGGCTAAATAAAGTGTTTAAGCATAAATTGAGATATTCCACATCTAGAGGCTTTTCAGTTGTAATCTTTTTTTGATAATGGAATCTACCAATTATTAAGTTATTAATATATAGCGATAAATATAATGGGGAAATCCTTCATATTTTAGTTTAAGCAATTATTAAATATAGTATTAGAAAGTCTTACATTTAAAGGTTAACTTCATTTCTTTATCAATGTCTTCAGCAACATTAGGTGTGTGACTCAAATATATTTGAGTCACACACCTAATGTGTACTACTTTAAGTACACTTCAGATATTTGAAGTTCTTTTGATGAATGTTCCTATTCAATGGAGAAGTAAATTCTTTTACTCACTTCTAAGGTAGCTTCCAAATCCTTTTTTAAAAAATTTGTGTTTTCTCTTTCAATTTATTAAACTTTGTAACCTCATTGGACATTTATTTCTATGGATTTTCTAGAATGACCTACCTCATAGCTGCCTATAGAATATCTTCTCATTAGTTCACTTCCTTATGAATATATCACTGGACTAAAATCGGGATCATTTCTATTTGCATATTCGTTAAACATACATTGCCTTATATCAAGCTTTTTAGCTACATCAGTTTTTGTTAAGTTGTGTGAAAGTC
Source organism: Bacillus sp. MMSF_3353 (assembly GCF_030733445.1). Taxonomy (NCBI): domain Bacteria; kingdom Bacillati; phylum Bacillota; class Bacilli; order Caryophanales; family Bacillaceae; genus Bacillus; species Bacillus sp. MMSF_3353. Next base: position 6,543 of record NZ_JASHJA010000023.1, on the reverse strand, counting down.
TATTCTATTTAAGTATTTATGGTTTAATTTAAGATTTATTTAGTAAGTACTTATAATTTCAAGCATTATTGAGTACTACCTTTTTAGGGGCAATTAGTTTCATTATTCATTCTACAGGTACAACAAATATCTCCTATATTAAATGACATAAGGGCTAGGGTGAAAAAATATATAATTTAGCAGAGAAGTTAAAGAGATATTCTTTAGAACTATTTTTAAATGTTTTTTATAAAGGATCTAAAATTTAATATATTACACAATCTATATAATTAATAAAAAACGTGGTAAAATTATCCTGTAAAAATAAAAAGGGAGCTGTCGACTTGACTATTAAATTATTACCACAGTTTATCAGAGACAACTACGAAGTACATGAATGGAGACATGCTTGTGCTATATTAAAGGAAGATTTTCCAAATGAGTGGAACGAAATTATAGATGTATTAAGTAATTTTAGATTACTGGGAAGTGATATTGTAAAAGCAGGCGGCCGTAAATCACCAATTTCAAATAAAATTGACTCGCATTTTTATAGCTTAGAGTGGAAAGAGAAATCATTTGATACTAAGATTGTAGTTGATGAAAGTAAACTACAATCTCCAACACATAGTATTGATTGCTTTAAAAATAGAATTGCTGTTGAAATCGAATGGAATAACAAGGATCCTTTTTACGATAGAGACTTGAATAACTTCCGTTTATTATTTGAACTTCGTGCGGTTAGTGTTGGTGTAATTATCACCCGATGTACTCACTTGCAAGGTATTTTTAATTCTCTAGGAAAAGGTAGTTCTTATGGGGCTTCTACGACACATATGGATAAATTAGTTCCACGTATTGAAGGCGGTGGTGGTGGTGGATGTCCTATATTAGTCTTCGGAATAAAAGAAAGTTTGTATATAGAGGATGTATAGAAGTAAAAGTAAGAACATATTATAAAAATGAAATAATATTGAAAAATGGAAGTATCCAAAAGATAGATTTATATAAAAAAACTTAGTATGGAATTTGATTGTAATATCAAAGGCGGAGTTTTTTCGCGGGATTTAGAATCCTATATAATATAGATGGAATTGGTATGAGTATAATTATCACTAAGACAATCCAACTTACAAACTCTTTTTAATTCCCTAGGGAAAGGTAATTCTTATAGGGCTTTTACAAAACACATGGATAAATTGGTAGAATGAATAGAGAGTAGTATTATTGGTTGTCCATTACTTATTTTTGTCATAAAAGATAATATAGAACTAAAAAATAAGACCTATGGTGTATTAGAACATAGGTCTTACATAACTAAATTTTTTTTACAAGTAGTAAACATTCTTGAACATTCCTACTTTTATCATTCCGACGCCCCATTGTACTATGGGCATAATCTTGAAGACGTACTTCAATAGTGTAATTCTTATTAAAGCTTGTTTTTGCTAATTGAATTAATGCATCTAATTCAATCATTCCAGTATTGCTGTAACTTAATACTAAGTTAGATTCTCTATCATTTATCTTCTCGAACATAGACTGAAAGGCACTTGCTACCTTCGTTTTTATACAGAATGGTGATTGATGACGATCTGTACGATATCTCCCTTTAAATTTCACTTCAGGATAGTCGTAACGCACAAGTGTTTCAATCGCATGATAGAAGCGTGAATAATGCACGAAACAATATGGTGGATCAGCATAGACAGTAGAATTATTTTCTAATCCTTCCAAACAGTCCATATAGTCCTTTGAAATTACTTTATGCTGTAAATTATTTTCTTCTAACGTTTGTTGAAGTTCTATAAATTTTCTTTCAAAGAATGAAACAATGTTTTTTCGACGATAAATTAAAATATCATTCATTGAGGCAATCGTGTTAGCGTCTCTATACTGTGCATAATGCCCTGTACTTTGTGAATTATAAGACATTGCGTACATTAGACTAGCTAAGATCGGATAATACACCGGTTCACCTTTGTATCTGTCTGCTACTTCCCTTATAGCGTCAATCCATAGACATTGTTCAAAACTCCAATAAGTCCCTGAATAATTTTTTACGAACAAATGATAAGGAAACTCTGAAAAATCCATGTTAATTAATTCTTGCTGTGCTTTTTCTAATTTATTAAATTCTTCTAGTGTAAACTCACGGTTATAATTAAACACTAAGTCAGGGTATGCTTCTTTAAAGACATTAACAAGTTCTGCAGATTTCGTTAATACATCTTGAAGAAGATTTGGGTACATGTCCCATTCATAGTTAGATAAATATGTATTCGCTAAAACTGTTGAATACTGTTGAATATCATTGGACAGCATAGGTACTTGATTACGCAATGCTCCTGACAAGACGGTTGAGCCTGCGAATAAGTCAACTACTGTGCCTCCTGCGTAGCATTCATTAATCCCTTCTACTACATATTCAATGATAGCACGTTTAGATCCCATGTATTTGATGATAGAAGGTATATTGTCTTCTACATATAATCCATTATTATCTTGTAAATTATTTTGCTCCATTTGTGGGTTGTTATTTAATGTTTCTGTCATAATATGTTCCCCCTAAAGAGTAAGTATACCATTTAAATCACAATTCTTAATAGTATTTAACTCATTAAATAAATTCATGGAATATTACATGAATTGTTTGTGGCAGTTTAGGTCTTTTATGAACCATTTTCTCAATTAAGCAATAAATAAGTTATTTAATTGCTTCAATAAAGTTTCGTAATAGTATATATATTAATAATGTTCCCTAATTTAGAACTTTTAATCGTTTGTTTAAACGCTTCTAAACTTTCATGCAATAATTCACTAATTTCATATACAGACTTTAGTTTATTTAAGGAAACGGTATAAATTTCTCAATGCCACATCCATTGTCAAAGAAGTTTGTTTTCAAGGCCTGTAAATACACTAAGTTCATTTTTTAAAAATTTAACATGTTTGTTGATAAACATAACTAAATAATGAGTTTATAAATAAAGGCAGTGGGTATATTATAAACTCGCTGTCTTTGTTAATTATAATTTGTTTCTGCTTATAGTGTAAAAAATTAATAGGGAATAATTATAATTATGATTTAATAGATCGGCGATTACGTAAAGTGCTAGATTAAAACTAACGGAATAAAATTTTGATATTTAAATATATAGATGTATTTTTGCGTTTTAAGGTAGTTTTAGTATGTTGTTAATACAACAAATGAATGTAAAAAAATTGAAGCGCATTTTTATTTAAAGAATTCTATTTCTTAGATAACTTAAAAATGCATTGCGATTTAACTGAATTTTCCATATGTAACCCTGTATTATGATATATTAAAAGAAATAGTATTTTTATAAGGATAGATCAGATTAATATAATTGAGTAAGGAATGGTTGGAGTGTTTTGATACTAGGAAAGACTTCTAAATATGTCATTTTACCTGAAATACATAAATGAGATAATATGCTTCAAAATATAAAGCAATAATTTTGGAGACAAAATAAGTATATTTCATTTTGTTTTACAGACGGTACCATTGTTAAGAAAAATCTATTAATTATTGATGTAAATAAAAACTTTCAACAGCAAAGGGATGTGGATTTTTTGCTGTTGAAAAAAATGAGCTAGCAAAGGAGATATTATGGGATTCACTTTACAAGTATATCGAGATTTAAATCATCGACTGGGTTATTATGATTCAATAACGGAGTTAAATGAGATTGCAGTTAGAGAATTAATAAAAAAAGTCGAAACATCACCTAATCCACAAAAATCTATTAAAGATTTAACAGAGATTCATGGGATTCAAGTTAATTTCCCTAATGTACCAAGTGCATTAAGTACTATAATGGGAAAAAGTTATATTATTACAGTTTACCAATCTGCGGATTTATTTTTGAGAGATTTTAGACATGAGTATTGTAAGATAGCAGGAAAGGGTTGGGAGTATAATGAGGGAAGTAAATTGCCACAAGTGTTTGAAAACATTGCGCCAAGATTTAAGTATCAAGATGAAATAGAATTTAATATTTTTGAATACTATAGGCTTGTACGAAATAATATCGTTCATCCGCATAGTAAGAAGGATTTAGGTGATATGCATCAAGCAATATTAGAAAAAAAAGAGGAGATAATGGTCAAGTACAAAGTAACAAATGCACCAAATGCAATAGATTCCATAAATTTTGAAGATTTTATTTTATTTACTAAAGTTACCAAGGAAATAGGCAGAATATTATGTGTGTTATCTAAACCGAGTTCTAAGGATTTAATTAAAACATTGGATTTAAAGAGTTTTAGGAAACTTCGAAATAACCGTTCTAGATTGGAAAAATCCATATCTTCTGAGTTAAGAACTCGTTACAGTCTAAATGAGGAAGAAGTTAAAGAAATTTTAGGTGATGTTGATTTAATGGAAATAATTTGATAATATATAAGATATACTCCACTAGCTCAATTGGTTAGAGCGCCCCGCTCATGAGAATACGAAGAACTCGTATTTTGATGAACGGGGAGGCTTGCGGTTCAAATCCGTAGTGGAGTATTAAAACCCGGTCCCACGAAGTTGGAACCGGGTTTTAATTTATATACATCAAATCGCTAGGTAATTTATTGGTATTTTGAATTGAAATTCAGAATTGAAAAAATATAACCTGTGTTATACAATGAAATTAAGAAATTTTTTCCTTTTTAATCATTCCTAAATAACCACAAACCTTTCGGGTTTACGATTCATTACAAGGAAGTGTATAAAACATATACGCTAATTTGTAATACGAATGTATTCCTGGGAGGTTTTTTTGCGTTCTAGGAATAGGGCAAGTAATAAACTAACAAGGATGTGATAGATTATCTTAAATTATTAAGAATTGTAGTGGGGAAATAAGAATTTTGGATTTCAAAATACAAAAGAAGGTGAAAAAAGATGAGAGGTGGAATCTCGTCTTTTTTATTTCGAAAGGAGAAGGACATGGGTAAGAAAATTATGGTTCAATCTGTAAAGCTGGTAAAAGACAGTAATCGTATTTATGATATTGAGAAAAAGAAAATCACTTGTCCAGCGGATGCTGTACGTTTTGCACAGATTATATTCGATATAGAATCAAGACCGAATGAAATTTTTGGTGTATTTAACTTAAATACAAAGAATGAAATTATTGGATGTAGCATTGTGTTTGAAGGAACTGTTGATTCATCGTTAGTCCATCCACGCGAGACGTTCCGTACAGCAATATTAAACAATGCATCTTCAATAGTATGTTTTCACAACCACCCTTCAGGCCATAGTATGGAATCTCAAGAAGATGTTGAAGTAACTAAGCGATTAAAAGAATGTGGAATTATTATTGGTATCCCTCTTCTAGATCATGTCATCATTGGAGATAATAGTTATGTAAGTTTATTGAAAAAGGGGATTATCTAATACAAAGCAATAATCCAACTATTTTTAAGGATGTATATGGAGGAATAGGAAGATTCTAAAGCGTTTATTCGCATGGATCTTCTTATTTTTATATTTGTAAGGGTGATTTATAAATGAATTCATAATATGTGATTCGTGGAAATGGACAGATTAAAAGGTCAGAAATATAGGATAAGAAAAAAAGGATCTATGCCTAATAACCTAACAAGATAGCTCTAACCTAAAGCGAGCAAAATTAGCTTAAAGGTTTTTGATATGAAGGGAAAAGAAGCAGCAAGTTGCTCAAGTGATAGAAAAGTAGTAGAAGAAAACCCAATAGCATTCAACGAGCAAACTTTGGAGTTAGTAAACCATTTGTGGCTGAAGGGATTAATACGGGGGTTGAAGATTTGAATTCACAACTTGTTCTCAAGGCAATGGAAATAGCTTTACAAAAGAATGCGCCTAAGGTGAATGTAAACGTTTAGAACAAGTATTAGCTAAATATCGAAAAGAAGCTTAAGTCAAATGGAAGTAGATTATATTATGCGAGAGAAATTTAATCATGGGTGTAGTATCCAATAGATTAATGATTTTCGAGAGATGTGGAAATTTGGTATTTCTGTAGGGAACATTTTGAAAATATTTAAACGGAAGCCCCAGTAAGCAATTTTACTAGTCTATGATCAAGCTGAAAAATAAAAAGTAAGGGTTTGGAGTGATTATAATGCCTGAGCAACTAACAATATTTGATTTTGAAAAGGCTTATATTAAGAGATTCAATTTGCATTTTTAGCTTTAGACACATAAAAAGCTTGATCAGATTCCAAAGTTGAAGGAGTGATTGTATTGAAGGTGTGGCAATCTGTCGAAGAGCTACATAATCATGCCAAACAAGCAATTGGCAGGCAGAAGAAAAATTTGATAAAACCCAAATCAATGCAAAAATATTTTGATAATCCCAAAAACAAATTATCTACTATGGATTTTGAAAAGATTGGTTTATAAATAGGAAGTTTTGAATGTTCGTTTACTGCCGCTGTTTGTTTGAAAGGTTTATACATTTAGTTGGTTGACTAATGTTTCAATTCTTCATATTTTTAAAAACCATTTATTTCTTCATTTAAATCCCATATTAGTATATCTAAGCACATATCATACCGTAACTT
>NZ_JASHJA010000022.1:0-58155 GCF_030733445.1 Bacillus sp. MMSF_3353 | reverse complement strand
TTCTCCTTTACACATACTAACCAAATCATGGCATCATCAGAAAGACAGGGCGATTTTTAGAGGTAATTTTGCAGATGTTGATATTACTGATCCTTTATTTCCACGCCTTCCAACGTACGATAGTTTTTATGATCATGAAACTATCCAATTAGTACAAGATGTTTTTAATAAGGATTTCAGCACATACAAATACCCATTAACTCCTTTAAAAAATACGTGATTTTCTAATTGCAGTTTCATATATTATAGAGAAACTTAAATTCACCTATTTAAGTTTCCTCATAAAACTCTCGTAGTAAGTTGGGACACTGGAGACAGTGCCTTTTTTATCTCTCTCATATCAGTTGGCCCTTTCCAAATACCTGCTTGTTTCCATTGTTTTTTCTTTTTCCCAACATACGAGGAGCTAAGATCATACATAATACCAATATCTTTATCCGGTATACCCTGTATATTTAAAATCCTGACAACCTCAGGTGTTAAACCACTCGGAGCTTCCCTTCTAGGTCCACCATTCTTTTTAGGCTGTGTATCAAAATATCTACCCAACTGGCGTAACTCATCACCAGTCGGGCATGCTTTACATTCATTGATACTGAAACATTCGTTTGATGTACGATTGTAATAACAACGTCTACATTTTTGTTCGATAATGTCACCAATTTGGTATGTGAGCTCTTTTCGCTCTTCTTTTGTCAGTTTCATATCGCTCACCTATAAGACTACTTTTAGCGCCATACCAAGCGCTTGTGTTTTACCTTGTAGCTCAATACGATGCTTTCTTTCCATCTCTGCTGTTTCATTTGCAGCGCCAACTTGGATATGCATTTTTTGAAGGTCATGATGTAATTCATGGTTCTTTTCTGTAATTGAATTAAATTCATTTAATAACGTGTTGTAATCCTCATCACGAGATTGTAGCTGATCTTGCATGAGTTTGAGTGCATCATCCGCTTCAAAGCGTGCTTTCTTTTCAGCAATGAAATCTTGCGCTAGTTTTTCTTTTATAACTTTTAATTCTTCGTACAGTTTCGATACTTCGTTTAGTTCTTTTTGAAGTACATCTTTTTCACAAAGAATGTCATTTAATCGCTCTTTCCAAGAAACATCTAGCGTTTCTACTTTCTCGATATGTGTAGCTACTACAGAATTAAATTTTGGTAGTTCGGATTTCGTTTTCTCGCCGTTTTGAGGTTGTTGTGATGGTTTTGTATTCTGAGGTTTCTTTGGTGCGCCTACACACTTATCAGGCGTTGCATTTGCTTCGCGTCTTTTTGAAACGTGATAATATAAATTCCCTTCTGTTACTCCAAACTCTGCTGCGATAACTCCCCAAGTCCATTTCTTACTATCCGCTTCACGTAATTTTTCAGCAGTTGCACAAATTTGATCCCAGTTTTTTTGTTCAGCCATATGTTCCGTTCTCTCCTCGAGTAGGCTCTCACCTAAGTTTTTTAGATTTTTACCGATTTCACAGTTCTCTGAACACCAACGCGCTATTGCATAATTGTTTCCAATTGATTTCGGAACAGTTTTACACGCTTTACAGTGACCATCTTGTATATTTAAAATCCTAAGTCGGACCTGCCGTTTCTCCTTTTTGTTCAATCCATCACCCCATATGAGATTGAAAGGGAGGTAGTACAACGAAATTGTCATACTACCAACCTGTATTTATTAGTCTTCTAATGTTTCATCAAAAGGCTTGTCCTCATCAGAGACTTCAAATCCATCAGAAGATTCCGATTCTTCCACTTGTACTTGCTCTTCTTCCGTGACAACCGTTTCTTCTGTCTCTGTTTCTTCCTTCGGTTTCTCTTCTGCTTTTGGCTGCTCTGCTACATCTGGCTGTTTCTCTTTCCATTCGTGCCATTTAATTGCCATTGGTGCGATACGAGCGCGGTAATCATCTATCATTTCAATCAGCTTCACGTTAGAAATTTTCAGCTCATTTGCTAACTTTAGATATGACTCTCCTTCAAGTTTTCGTTTTACAATGTAAGCAAAATCATGCGGTAAATCATCTAAACCTGGAGCGAGCCCGCTGATGATAAACGCATCTACAATTTCACGATCCGCTTGCTCTTTCTCTTCACGAGTTGGAATTTTCTCTTCTGGAATATCGAAATCAGCTTCTAACTGTTCAAATGATGCCTTTACTTCTTTCACAAACCCTTTGTCATCAACCTCATACTGCGTTACTGGTTCGTTCGTTTTTGCGTTAACAGTAACGTTGAAATTAACCTGCATGGATTCCAGCGAGATAAATACTTTTGTATCGATCATTTCGGAAAGTACATCCAACTTACCGCGCAATGATGAATCCGTTACTTCCAAAACAATTTCTTTCTTACCATCAGGTTTAAGATTTACTTTCTTTAAAGTTGGTTTGAATTCGATATATGACATATGATCCGCTCCCTTATTTCGCTTGTTTTAGTTTTTTCTCTTCACGCTTTAATTTGTTGTACTCATCTAGTGTGATGAATCCGCCATATTTGATAACATGCTTTAAAAGAATGAGTTGTAAGTGTGGATATTTATATTCGAACACCTTCTTTTTCACCGCGAATGTTTCCGTCACCATACCCTTTATGTCTACGACTTCCACATCACTATTTGGCAAATAGACCATGAAGTCTGCACTATATGTAATTGCCTTAAATTTCTTACCGTTCTTTGTAAATGCCGGTTGCAATGTAAATCTCGGCTGTAATTCAAAGCTCGTAATTTCACCTGCAGCTTTGCGAACTTTTAAACCCGTGTAATAATCCGCTTCTGCTTTACTATCGAATACATGGCTATCAAGTTTAACTTTCTTGTTATTGTACTTACTCAATAGTTTTCATCCTGACGTTGATGATTTACTTTGTTCTTTTCCAAGTATGATTGTTCTATGTCTTCATGAGTAAAGCCGAGGTGTTTTGTTCCTAATTCCATAAACAAGTTAAAAATTGTTTCCACATCATCCGCTAATTGCAATTTACTACTTGGATAATTGTGTGCTGTATCCCACATATCTCCTACGTAATAAAATAGCTTGTTAAATGTTCCAACGATTGTTTTTTCTGTTTCATCCTCGCACCGAAACTCTATTTTCACATCTAACTGATTGCTGATACTTAAAATAAAATGCAGTCCATCCACAAACTCTGTCAGAATGGTTTCTCTTTCACTTGGGCCTTTATTACTCCAATGTTTAAAACAACCTGTTTCGTTTGCTAATTCAGCAATTTCAACCTGTAGCGCTAAGATTAAATTACTAACTAAGTTTTGACCTTCCAAACCATGTTGTTTAATAATCCGATTATCAAGTATCTTTTGTAATCCACGTAATTTTGCGATGTTCATTATCGTTTTTCCCCTTTCGCTTCACTAATTAACTGAGTGATTTCATATACAGCATTTTGTGCACATTCCATGTTTCTTCACCCCTTGAATATTTTTCAAAAATCAATACATACTATTTTCAAGCCGCTTAATCCACGGCTGGTACTTCCTTCTTTTACAGTAAGAGGCAGATTGGTTCATCACTTTTCTAATTCTTACTGTATATTTTTAAAAATATCGAAAATAATACCAACAAGCTGTTTGAACTAGCAGCTTCACTCTTCTCGCAATGGGAATGCAATTTATCACAATTAGCTAACTCATTCGACTAACTGGCAGACAACCGAAAATGTTGTCTGCTTTTTGTATGGAATTTTTCATTTTACATATACTACTTTTGAGCCTGTTGCCAATGCAAGCCATTTGGTGTTTTGAATTCCGACTAAGCTTTTTGTTGCATAGATTATTACATCTTTGACAACACTGTTTTAAAGCGCGTTTTCTGGTTATTCGTAGTTCTAATCCAGAATAATTTTTCTCCTATAAAGGACGGCAGGTACGACTGCTCGTCCTTTTTTACTTATACCGCATACTCTCCTTTTTGGGAGTTTTGCACCACTTTCCCCTCATCATCGTAGTAAGCAATTTCCCAAAAAGGATGACAGTTGTGCTTCTCAATTTCTCCATCGAACAAAACGAACAAATGAGTTTTCCAGTTTCCGACGATCGTACCCCACATGCCAGCTATATTTACTCGCATACCCATGTAAGCGAAATGCAGGTTGCGATAATTCTGCATTTTCTTGAAAGCTTTCTCTGCGCTGTACATGCGCTTGATATCAAAAACGCCTTCATTCTCGCACTTTACAAACTTCATAAATTCAACCATTGGCATTGTTAGAAATCTTGTTCTGAACTTCTGCCAGTACAGGAATCTTGCTTTTCCTTCCGTTTCCGCTACTACAAATTTTTCATTTGGCCAATGTTCGAAAATAGTTGTGAGTTTGAATTTGTAAAGGACCACCATTCTTCCACCTCTCCCTTAATTCGCAATCAACTTACGGAACAATTCTTCGTTTCTTGTGTCTAGTGCATGATCGATAAGTTGTGCTTTGGCGAGTTTTTCTAAATCATTAACTACCTGTGCTAGTTCCAATCTTTCAGTAAAAGGTATATCTGTTTCATCAGATACTTCACCTTCTAATACCTCAATGAATAACGGATATCTGGATTTATCAGCGAAGTTTAATTCAATAAAAATTGTTTCTTTTTGATTAAAACGGATCTGATCAAAAGCTTTGTCTGGATCATCAGAAACTAAATTGTTTTTATAAAATTTAAATGGTACTGTTTTTGTGCATTGCGTAGACATAAACAATGAAATTGGTTTATCGAATTTAACTCGTTCTACAAAATGAACCCTTTTTAATGCCCCTTCATTTTTCAGTAAATATTCCAAAATCCAAAGGCACTCTCTCCATTTCATTTTGTAATGCTCTTTGAACCATTCAATAAACTCACGCTTTTTCTCAACCGACACGATGCTCATGCAGTAACCCCCTTTTCCATCCTTCAAATTTTTCTATCCAAGCATTCCAATTTTCTTTTTGCGTTGCTGCTTATTTGTCCCATTATTGATCCACTCCTTTTTTCTCCGTTTGTTTTTGTTTCCCATCTAAAATTTCAACCGTATTAGTTAAAGCTGATGGTAAAGGGATTCCGATACGACCTGCATTTTCTAAAAGTGAAAGTAATTCATTCCCAATGAAGAAGAAAATCGTCGCTTCACGAATTGCACTGTTTGTTCCCATAACTGCATCAGCTTGTGTGGCTGCTGCGACCAAAAGAAAAAGCACCACCTTTTTGGCGATGCCTTTAAAACCAACTTTACTTTTTAGGTCTCCATTAATTCCTGCTGCGAATACACCGGTAATATAGTCAATTGCTGCCATAATAACAAGAACTTTCAACGTTGTATCCCGTCCTCCCAAAAAGTATCCGCAGAAGCCACCGAATAAAACTATAAATGCTTTCAGTAATACATCCATACGATCCATCTTTTCACTCCTTATTTATAATAAAAAAAGAGAGACGCTTGTCCCTCTCTTAATAAGTACTTTTATTTTTATATTTTAAATCATCCCTTTTAATATTAAACCCAAAACTGACATAGTGATTGCGCTAATAATAATTCGCAAAATCCAAGTTGTATTCATGCTAATCTTTTCTAATTGCTTATTAATTGTTGCTATGTCTTTCTCATTAATTGTTGTGCGGGTTTCTAAATTACGAATATCTCGCATGATTTCTTTTTGTTCTGCTTTTAAACTATCAATTTTCACATAAACATCTTCCAATACGTTCACATCCTTTTATCATCTTAATAAAGCAATCTTTACATGATATGAGACAACCTTATTCATGGTGAATTTATCGCAGGAAATCCCATACAAAATCCGTATTTTGTGCAAAATAAAAACAGCTTACGGCTGCTCTGATTTCTCATTTATTAATTTTCGAACTAACTCTTCTAACGTTGCTATCTTGTTGTTTATTAATGTAATCTCTTATAAATAAATTATGAATCGCCTTTAAATAAGGCGATTTTTTATTTTTTAAAATCAATAACAATCACATAAAAACGTTACTATTAATCGGAAACAATAAATTTCTTAACTTGATGGTAATGGATCATTATGTTCCTTTGACGAATTACGCTTCTTTTTATGCCGTTTCTTCACTTACTCATATCTTCTATTTTATGTAACTAAGCCAAATACTTTATCACGGTCTGGACTACGCTGTCTCGCCATCTACATTTCACCTGTCACCTCACGTTCAAGTTTTTATATTTTCATGAGTTCACTACTTATGCTGATTGCTAAATAAATTTTATTTAAAAATATTTCTCGTTTATTTGTTACGAACTTCCTTTTGGTTTGTATATAGCAATGTAAGATAAAAAAGAGCTAAGGGAGTCGGGACATGAACCTTAAAATCAAAACACCAAACGGATTTAAATCAGATTTTTACATTTCACCAGAATTTATTAGCACTATCGGATTATCCATCTTATATCTCCACCTAGCAGGAATCATTTGATTCTTACTTTTCTTTTTCGTTCGTTTGTTTTGTTAAACGCTAAATCCAATTGAGACTGCGCCTTTCAAATTATTAAGTATTAAAAATCTTAATAAAAAAGAGTGCTATAAAGATATGCACTCTTTTAAAAGGCTTTACCAATCTCGACGATCATCACGATCACGGTCATGATTACGTCTGCGACGACACTCATCACAATCGCAGTCACGTCTACAATGACAGTCGTTAAAATCGTTTCTTCTGCGTCTACGACCGCATCCGCAAAATACTAAATCATCCCAAAATCTATTGCAATCTCGAGAATGTCCAAAATTATTGTTGCATCCCATAGATATGATTCCCTCCTCTAAAAATAGAATTCATCATATTCTATGAATAAAAGTTGAAAACAGCTTGTTTACTAGCCTATGTTTTTTGTTTTACACTAATAATATTCCAATTTGCAAGTCTGCCTCGCCCCTTATCTTTCCTTAACAACAAACAAGACACCAACCAGATCATGGCAGCGTCTACGATAATTGATATTGGTCTTATCATTCGGCATCATTCCTATTTCTTAAATAAAACAGAATCAACGATTGTTAAAACTACCCAAGCTATTCCGAGAAACACTGCAATTATTGGCGTCAACCAGAAGTAGTGATACCATTTTGTGTAACTACTCATCTTCCACCATTCATGGAGTGGATTAAGCCCTATCATTTATAACAACCCTCCCCCATTTTGTTCAATAAAAAGAGAGCACCTGCGCCAGTAGATGCTCTTAATGTGATAAAGAGTTTCTTATGAGTATTGAAATAAGGTAGATACAAGCGAGTGAGCCTGTCCTACACTCTTCAATATATGTAAAGGGGCAAACGAAAAAGAGCAATCCCCTATATATAATTAAAGCACCTGTATATCAAACGTTTATATCACCAATCAACCCAGCAAATATACCAGGCTCAATAAGAAACACAAAAGCCACGACACTCACACATCGTGGCTGACTATATAAATTCAATTGGTCTTTTCGTCCTTCTTGCGGATTCTTACCGCCCTTGCCCGTTCTCCGGTAACGTTTTGATAAAGGGGCTACGCTATCCCCACACTATTCTTCTTTCAAAGAACTGTATAGATATAGAGTAATATTGATTCTGTTTTGAGAAATCCCCGGAAACGTTCCCTTTTTATCGAAAAAAAGCCCTGCATTTATGCAGGTCAAATATAAATTAGTGACTTTACTTAGATAAGATTACTGATGGATTTCATATCACTTATTCTGTTGGAGACGGAAATCTTGCAGCTTCAAAATGCGTACTATTTTCTACAGTAGAGATAACTCCAGCTACGCTACTTTGTGCAAAAACCTCGACTACATCCCCAGCATTCAATTGAATTATTGATGAAACGGCAACAACATTAGCAAAGTTTATTGGACCAAAAAAATCATTATCTATTGCAATTGCTGGATTTCCATTAACTCGAATTTCTACCCGCGCTCTATAGTTTACGTTTAGATTATTGGGAATGAACGCAATTGTTCCAATAACAGAATAAACACCCCTTGTCTTTGGTATAAAAATGGATGTTGCAGGGTTATATTCATTTGCTAAATCAAATTGTTCATTTTGGAATAAGACTTTTACAAAAGTATTTGCTGGCACAATCTGATTAACTGTGCTCACAGCTCTAAAAGCAGACGCTCTTACAAGATTGTATTGGTTATCATCAGAACAACAATTCACTTTTACATTAACCCAAGGCTTTTCATCATGTTTTTTATCACATTTGTCATAACTCTTACTACTTTTATGACAATCATGATATTTCTTTTTGTTATCCTTACAATGATCATAGTAGGAATAAGACATACTAGTTTCCCCCTTTTAAATTTATTACTACATACTATGTAAGATAGATTTAAAAGGTTTGGACGAGCTATTATTATTTTTAATAGAATGAAAAAAACCTACCAATTGGCAGGGCAGGGAAATAATATAACATGTAAAGCAGAACAACCTCATCTTAACCAATCTATACAACATTACAAAATACTAGAATCCCATTTCCGATACCTCAAAACTAAGTTTATATAATCCCCACAGCTGTAGCTATCAACTGAATATCACTTTTTTCTTTATGATAAAACGGATCACGCTTTATCATAAATTCGTTGTACACAAACGAATCTTTAACCTTTCGATTCCCTATTATCCTACGTTCCTCTTCATCAAGAGATGTTACAACGTCCGTTCAATTTGTTTAACACGTATCTCATGATTCTTTTCGTCACCTTTCATTTTAGGAAAAAGAACGATGCCCCCCGCTCGAGCCTGTTCTTCTTGATTTTTCATCCGGACGCACAATGCTTTGTAGTTTTTCAGCTCCTTCACCACAAGTCTATGCATCTCCTTTTCATCGATGTCTTTAAAAAATGACAATTGATTCATACGATACGGTTCCCCTCCGTTCGATCTACTCACTTATAAACGAATTATTTTATTTAAATTTATACAGCATCTATTAAACACATAATAATTATAATTTTTTACTAGTATACAAGCCGTATCTTTTAAAAGAAGCACAACATAGAATAAAATACAGGACAAGACTTTCAAAAAACTTGTCTGAGTTTATTCTCAAAAAAGAGGTGAACATAAATGCCTATCGTTAAGCCCTTTATAGCTGGAAGACGATTTGTAAGTACAGCAGCAACAGGGACTGTCGCTGGAGCAGATTTAACTTTTGCTAACACAGACTTCACTGATGACACTGGTGCTGTAACAACATTCCCTGCTTCTTATGCTTTTTTAACACTTTATATTAATGGCGTTATTCAAACAGGGGATACTATTACTGGTGTGACTACTACAGCTGCTACTATTGTAGGAGGAGCTGTCCTAGATGGAGGAACTCCTATCGCAATCGAATTTACAATAACGTAAATTTAGTTATCTTTTTAGAGGTTTCATTAAAAGAAACCTCTAATTTTAAAAAATGAAGTTAATTTTAGTAGCAACTACATAATGCGGTGCATATACTATTATAGGATGATTGGTATTTATACTCACTCTTGAAAAGAGCACTTATATGGTGCTCTTTTTTAGTTTTAAACTAATACAAAATGAAATTTTTACCACATAGCTAATTGTTAAATATTTTACGCTTATACATTATAATGGAATAGTTATTGTATATTGGCATTAAGAGGAGCGTCTTGATTAAGCGCTTCTCTTTTTTTATAAAATAGCGTTTTTGTTCAAAATGATGACCTTATCTATTCGGACACATTTACAAAAAAACTCATGATATGGTTAATTAGTCGATTACCTCATTACTTGACGATTACCCTTAGAAACCCCGCAAACAATCGGGGTTTCTTTTATTAAAATAACTATTTTGTTGCATTTCCCAAGGGTTGAATTCCGAATCCTCTTTCTTTATTAAACTCCTTCATCTTTATAAAATTCTTGTAAACTCCCATATGAGATTATAGTCATTTTCTCACTCGCCATTGGTAAAGCTGCACTAACGCTAATAGAAATACTTATAGGTAATGCAATTTGCATTTGTTTCACCTTTTGGCTACATTTCACACAGAACTTGTCATTTGTTCCATCTTCCATGTCAATCCACTTATGTTTGCATTTCATTCTGTCCCTCTCGCCTTTAGATAATTTTCTGCGAATCGTAATTTCTGACCAATATACGAATCATTTTCTTCTCCACCACTTGCCAACCAATCTCTTACATGATTATGAATATCTTGAAGAACTACTAAAGGTAATTGTGAAGAAAGCTTATTTATTTGCTCTAAATATGTCATTTCTTTCTCTCTCCTGAATAAAACTCAAAATTCCGTCAATACTTTAGACACATGGTTATCTTTCTCCGATTTTCTTATAAAAGCAGTTAGCTTTTGCTAGCTGCTCTTTTATTTGTGACCAAGTGAAATCTTTACTAAAAATAATGAACTTTCAAAGCTACTGAATTGTAAATATAAATACACTACTATATATCTATAAAGGGGCGTTTTTATATAAATCCATATCAAAGAATATCTTTTATAATGATTATTTTAGTACCACTCCTTTTCTTAACTGTCACCCTAGTAACTGGTCGATAGGGGTTCTTCTTTTGGAGCCCACTGCCTAGTTTTATAAGTGGGATAATAGCTTTCAACTCTATAAAAAAACACGACAGTAGAAAAAAACTTTACAAAGTGTGCCTTTACAAGGCGCTCTTTTTTACATGTACTTACCAAATAGTATTTTTATTGAATTTTCATTGACTTTACGTTGACCTTTTGTTGACTTTTTCTTCACATTTAAAAGAAACGAACATACGATATTGTATGTAGTCTCTCCGCTCATAGGGATCTACCTTTCTTATCGAAGAGCATGCTTATATGTGTGCTCTTTTTACTTACAATGAAATAACAATTTTATTTAATATCCATTTCCTCTTGCATAAGAACTACAGTTTTAAACATTACTTGCTCAAAATCTTTTTCATCCATGTATGGCTTTACAATCTCTAGAATCGCAATAACCCATTCAAATTTGTTCACATTCTCACTTATATAAATACATATAAATATTAAGTTTCTCATTTAATTAACCTAGTGTTATAATGCAAGAGATTGATAATCATATTTATCTATTAAAGAAGGGTTCTCAAATTTCAGCACCTTGACGCATACCGTTAGGGGCTGAACTACTTTGTTGCGATAAGAATGATGTAATATTTATCATTTACAATAAAACTAAAAAAGAACACCTTAAGTCGGTGCCCTTCTTGCAAATATCAACCTTTATGTAATTGAACATACAGATAAAACTAATCCCCCAAATGTAATTGCACCTAGTAATCCTAATACAAATCCAGTTATGCAAATACAATCAGCAAGACAAATGGAAGACTGCGATAATGGAACAAATGACCTACTTGTACTCGATCCATATTGTTTTATTTTCTCATAATTCATATCTAACATTAATTGTAGACATGCTATACCTTCCTCAATAGAATGAAGAGATTCTTTTTCTAATCGATCCAATAATTTACTATTAAAAGTAATTGGAAGAGGATACCGTTTATCTAATTTCATATGTTGATAAATTAATTGTAAACGAGATAATATATTATTTTTCTTTTTTTCACATGTTACTGTGTGTTTCATTTTATTAAATTCATTTAATAACAGTGTCAATTCATCTCTGTTTCCGTATAAATCCCTTGCTATTTTTCTCTTTAGTTTGTACGAATGGATAATAGATTTAAGTTCAATCATTTTAATACACTTCCTAATAGAATTTTACTTACCTCAATATTTTAAAAATAAACAGTACTTTTAAATCTTATTTAAAATACACTCAAGTATCTTCATTTACTATCGATTAACATTACATTAATCTTACATAGTTGTAATAATTGCTTTCGCTACCCACTAACTAGAAGCAACAGATTCCTTATTTGATGGTAAAAATATAAAAAAGCAATGATTAGGTTTTAAGTCTAGTCATTGCTTTATATATCTTATCTTGATTTACAACTAAAAATCTAAATATCATTCTTTCACTTGAATGCTACATGTGTTTTTATTAAATTCTTTAATAAAAATTATATAATACTTCACTATTGGATTCCTTTTTTCTCTTATCAATATTCATATGTTACAATAGTACCAGTTGTATCAGTAGTACCATTAAAACCACTAAAACAATTAGAACAACTACCACAGCCGCCACAGCCGCCACAACCTCCACAACCTCCACAACCAAAACAACCGAAGCAACCAATACAACGGAATCCACCACAACGAAATCCACCACAGCGACCTGCACAACCTCCACAACGACCACAACCGCCACAGCGACGAGCAGCATCTTCAATATAGTAATATGGATATTGGTTTTGTTGGTCCCAATACACAATATTTCCAGATTGGTAATCATTAAGGCTTAACGCTTGTAGTTCTTGTTGAAACTTATTCATTTTCATTACCTCCGTTTATAAACTTCAACTTTTCCAATGCTTTCTTATATTTCTGTTCGTTAAATCTAAGTAGAAATAGCGCTATAAACTAAGTTCAATACGTACCCCTACAAAATATGACCTATCACTAGATAATGCACCTTGTTCATATACCTATTTTTAGGTTATTTTTTCCATAGGCTCATTTTTATAAATTGAAAAAAGACGCACTTAGATTGATGCGTCTTTTTGCGATACTTCTTTTGTGAAATCATATACATAAGTATTATCCATACCCCTACTCATTATCCAATGACATCTTCTACTTCTGTATTCACTGGCCACTTTTCTAAAGTATAAGCCATTTCCCAAAATGAATATTCATATTGACTACTAATAATAAAATGCTGTTTCATTCGCTTCCGGTCAGACTTTGTCACTTTTTCAGCGATAGTATCTAACCGTGTAATTTGCTCTTCAACTAATGTACGGAACCAATCAGATCCATAAGCAGAAATCCATTCGTTATAAATTGGCTCTTCTGGCTGACATTCTTTTAAACGCTCCCCAATTTCATAATACAACCAATAGCAAGGTAAAATTGCTGCAATGATATCGCCTAAATGTCCTTCATACGCAGCACGATACATATGTGAAGTATAAGCGTATGCAGTTGGAGCAGGGATAAAATTATCTTTCTCTTCTTGTGTTATCCCTAGTTTCTTCGCAAAGTTCTCATGTAAAGATAATTCCGCCTCGTATGTATTTTGAGCATGGTGTGCCATACGAGCTGTCGTTTCTAATTCCAGTGCTTTTGCAGCTCCTAAAGTTTGTACTCTAGCGAAGTGACTCAAATAATATGAATCTTGAAGTACGTAATAGCGAAAACTAGCTAAATCTAACGTTCCTTCACCAAGTTGTTTTACAAAAGGGTGATGAAAACTAGCTTCCCAAATTGAATCTACTTCTTGACGTAATGATTGTGAAAATGTCATTTAAATCCCTCCAATAAAGTATAAAATTTAAGTATTTACCCACAGTTATTAAATCTGTAAAATAAAAAAACTTTCTTTACAAACGTAAAGAAAGTGAAATTGACAGTATTTATTCATAAAATAGTAATGTCTTCCCACTTCCCTACGCTAGTATTAACCAGATCAGGTACTAAGAGTCTCAAATTCTCATTTGATCTCAGCCTATAATAGGCCCCCCTAGTGGATAAATATTTAATTTTCGTATTGTATTCATCATAACATACTTCATGTTACTGTCAAAAGTATTCATGATAGCGCTTCTTAAAATCCTTCTTCTTTTCTTGCTTTTAATGAAGTTTCAATAATCATATCTAATAGTTTACTATAATGAATACCAGCTGCATCTGCACTTTTCGGTAGTAAACTTGCTTGTGTCATCCCTGGTAATGTATTAACCTCCATTACATATGGAATTCCGTCCTTTACCATCATATCCACCCTTGCATAAACGCTGCATTTCAATGCTTTATAACAAGCCAGTGACGCTTTGTTTACACGTTCCTTCAATTCTCCTGGAAGTTCGATAACTTCTTCAATTGTACTAACATCATCATATTTTGCATTGTAATCAAAGAACTCAGCTGCATGTCGGATTGAAATAATAGGTAACTGTTTTCCATCAAAAATTGAACATGTAATCTCATCACCTTTTATATACTTCTCTATTACTACTTCAGAATCCCATTCAAACACAGTTTCCAGCATTGAAATTAATTCATCTTTATCATATACAATCTTTACCCCAACACTTGATCCACCAGAGTTTGGTTTTACCACTAACGGAAATCCTAACTTCTCTAATTCATCAAGATTTAGATCCGCCATTTTTGTAAGTTCAATCCAATCGGGTGTTTCTATACCTTCATAGCGTAAAATCTTTTTCGAAATATTTTTGTCCATACATATACCGCTAGATAACATATTGCTCCCGCTATATGGAATACCTAAACTTTCAAGCGTGCCTTGAACCGTCCCATCTTCTCCATATTTTCCGTGTAATGCAAGCAGCGCAAAATCAATGTCTTTCGCTTTTTCGATTAAATCCATTTTTTCATTTAACGTAATTGGTACGATTTCATATTTATTTTTATCTAAATTTGCAATCATTTCATTTCCAGTCATAATTGATACTTGTTTTTCAGAGGATACTCCCCCCATAATAACGCCAATTCTCATTTCCTCAACTCCAAATTTCAGTTTTTATTGTATCACCGATTATTTTGATTCCACGAACTATTTCTTCTTCTTTCAGACGTGAAAATCCTAATCGAAAAGTAGTCGCTCCTCCTCCATCAGAATAAAAAACATCTCCTGGAGAAAATGTAACCCCTTGCTCATAACACTTTTGTAAAAGTGTGCGGGCATGAATTTTTTCTTCTAACTCTATAAATAAATGAAGTCCACCATCACCGGTCATTCTTTGAAACGGAATGTACTCGTTACACGCCCCAACAGCTAATTCATATTTCTTCTTATAAACTGATCTTGCCTTTTTTAAATATTTTTCAAAATATCCTTCATGTAAATATTGAAATAGAACAGCTTGATCTAACGTAGATGTGTGAATCGTTCTTGCTCTTTTTACACTTTCTAAATGATGAATCAGTTCTTTATCGGCGATGATCCAGCCTACACGTAAACCAGGGAAAAGTACCTTTGAAAAGCTACTAATATAAATTACATTATTACCAGCGCCAGCAAAAGTTAATAATGGTGCTAAGTGTGAACCTGAATAACGTAGCTCTTCATTAAATCCATCTTCTATAATAGGAACCTTATATTTGGAGAATAATCTCATCAGTTCCGTTCTTTTCTCCGAACTCGTAACAATACCGGTTGGATTATGATAGGAAGGAATTAAATATGCGAAATCAAACTCTTTTTCACGCAAACTTTTTTCTACTTCGTTCGTATCGATGCCATCTTCATTCATATTAATTCCGTGAACTTCAAGTCCATGTAAACGGAAAAGCTTCAATGCAGCATGGTGAGTTGGATTCTCACAAATAACCCGCCCTGATTTCTTCGATAACGAGGATAGCACGATGTCTAATCCTTCTGTAAATCCATTTGTAATTAAAATATCTTTGTTCGAAATATCTACACCTTTCATTTCCATATAATGAAGTAGATAATTCATTAAAGGTCTATAACCTTTTGCGTATCCGTAGTTTAATACGACATCCCCTTCAATGGACATACGAGTAAGAAAAGCTCTTTTGAAATTTTCCACATCAAATAGCTTTTCGTCCGGAGCAATGCTATTAAAAACAATCATTCCTTTTTCCCAGCGAACACCATGTTTCATTAAATCTAATTCATCCGCTAATAAGGTAACTGTATTAAGTTTATGTTTCCAATCTATTTCAACAGACGAAGTGTTCGATATATCAACCTTCGCTACAAAATTCCCTTTCCCTTTAACTGCATAAATGAGTCCTTCTTGCTCTAAATCCGCATAAGCAGCGAGTACAGTATTTCTGCTCACACTTAGTAATTCACTTAGTTCCCTAGTTGAAGGGATTTTTTGATCCCCGAGCAAATGACCTTTCATAATCATCTTTTTCAAATAATCTTTCAATTGAATATAAACGGGACGATCTTTCACAACTTTAAAATCTTTAAACAATTCCTTACCCCCTGCAATCATTTTTGCATATTTATTTCATTCTCAAAAGGTCCACTACATATGTATTTTTTATAAAGGGCGGTACGGTCTTATAAAGTGGAACTTTAATCAATGGGGCTGATTATCACCCACTGATTATTATCCCTTAGTAACAGGCATTTTACTGCCTATTACTAAGGGATAAATCTTTGCGGTATAAGTTAATTACATCTTTTAAAGCTGCTGCTGCGGCTCCACGTGGATTGGAAGCACCACCAATTGTAGTAACTTGCCCCATCGTATCTGTAAAGAACGTAATTCCTTTTTCTGTTCCATTTACTTTTGCTAGTGGATGATCTTTATCTATTTCGTACGGTTCCACATGAAGAGCCACTTTACCATCCTTATCCTTATATGCTGAAGCTATTAATTTAATATATTTATTTTGTTCTTTAGCATTTCGAATTTGTTGTTTTGTAACATGTTCAATACCCTTTATATGTATATCAGTAAGCGTATTTTCTGTTCCCATTAAACTGTTTGTCAAAAGTAACAATTTACACGCACTATCAGAACCACTTACATCTAATATTGGGTTCGTTTCAGCAATTCCTTTACTTTGCGCTTCTTTCAGTGCTTCTTCAAACGTAATATCTTCCTCATTCATTTTCGAAAGGATATAATTTGTAGTCCCGTTTAATATTCCTTCTATTTTTTCAATATGGCAACCAGCTAAACTAAATTGACCAATATCAAGTGTCGGTAATGCCGCCGCAGTTGCACCACTATATCGAATTCGTACATTTGCGATTTTTGCTGCTTCATTTATTTCTCTCCAGTTTGTAACGAGTGCGCCTTTTGAAATTGCTACAATATCCATATGGTTCTCAATCGCTTGTTTTATATATTGTTTTCCTGGATTTCCATCTTTAAGGTTTGTAACTGTTGATTCTACTAATACAGTTCCACTTATGCTAGTTGTTGCTCGTTCCTCTGGATGATGTTCAATGTATTCTTCAATTGCAGCGCTACCGCCACCATACATTAATAAGTGATGAATAGATAATCCATCCTCATTATGTATTGCAACATTTCTACCTAATACAGCGCTTACCACTAAATCTATTCCATATGATTCATTTATATATAAATATTTTTCATTTAATAATTTTATAAACTCTCTTCCTACTGTCCCATATCCAGATAATACAACTTGAACTTTCATAATATCCCCCCATATTTTTCTACCATATCCCTCTTTCAATATAATATAAAGCGCCCTCGAATTCCATCGAGAGCGCTTTATTATTACCTATTTCGGTAATCTTGATAATTTTTCTGCAATTGTTCTATAAAACTCTTGAATGCTAGAAAAACCTAACGTATCTGAAACACTAAGTCCTACCATATCGAGATGGTCCCAATTTGCTTTTGTTTCAATATGATTCCATTTCCCAATCTGTAAATGCTCATTACTATTTACAATAGCATTAGATGAGGGCGCGACCATAGAATTTGTATTTACTACACCGTCATTTTGCCACCAAGAAGTATCAATTAATGGTCGATTTTCTTCATATCTTGCATAGGAACCTAAGAAAAACGCATTACCCATTAACACCTTATTCATCGTTATATGAGGTAGATGTAAACCTGTTATAGGTGCCGCTTGTGATGCATGACCACTATATGATAAGTAATACACATCTGATTGCGTTTTTACCCAATTATTAAGCTCCTTTGCACCATCTGTACTTAAATCCCATTGACTTATATCTTTTGTATCTTCCCAAAGTGAACTATTTACAATACGATCAGTATATTGGAAAAAAGACTCTCCAGTATTCTTTTTTATACCCCATTGATCCAATTTAAAATCATATAACGATAAATTATTATTCCCTCCAAAACTTGCAGCTGTAATGAGTAAATCTTTAACGAACGGTAGTAGAAGACTACCATCCGCAAGTGTCGTGCCATTGTGAGGAGTTGCTAATGTTGTCACACTATGAACATATGATTTCTTGCCCTCAAATAGTGGTGATATATTCGTGTTCGGATGATTTTTCACATGATTTTTTTCTTCAAAACTACCTTCTTTTAATAGCTGTACTAATGTTCTAATTGTTTGTCCGCCCATGCTATGCCCAACTAAATGAACTTTATTTGTTTCACTCCAATTCGGTGCAAAACC
Organism: Bacillus sp. MMSF_3353; assembly: GCF_030733445.1. Taxonomy (NCBI): domain Bacteria; kingdom Bacillati; phylum Bacillota; class Bacilli; order Caryophanales; family Bacillaceae; genus Bacillus; species Bacillus sp. MMSF_3353. Next base: position 39,929 of record NZ_JASHJA010000022.1, on the reverse strand, counting down.
ACTATAAGTTCTACCAAAACGATTATGTCCATGTTTCTCAGCATGTGCGGCACCGTAGTCTACTGTACCTCCATTAATTTGCGCATATAATTCACATGCACGATCCCAGTTACTAGAAACTGGTCCAACAGCAGCAGTATGTACTGTATAGCCACTTCTTTTTAAATCTTCTTGTATATCATGAACACCACCCCAATATTTAACCCCTAACATTTCCTCTCTACCCCACCCAGCAAATCCATTCACTAATATGATAGGATAATCATTTTGTTGTTTCTCTTCAGCGTAAGTTATTTTTGCTGCGAATAAAAACACAGTCCCTATTGCGAATAAAAATATTTTTAAAAATAATTTCCCCATGCTTCCTCCCCCTAATAAAGCGTTTACATTTCCCTATTAAAAATGAGTTCTTAACTTAAACATAATGTAAAGTATTTTATATACATTGTATATAGAGAAAACATACACAAATGTTGATAAATATTAATTCAAGTGAGGAATTACTTTTTACAATATAACTTGTAAATCTAATTATTTAAATTTATAATTAAATATAGGTTCCTTATATTAAATAGCTTTAATAATTATAAGAAAACTAATTTTATTACTTAAGGAGGAGGAAAAGGCATGCAAATCGGATTAAATATTCATACGTTATCTCAACCTACTAAAATAACTCCATCTAATCTTGAGCATAATACTATCTCTTCTACTAAACTTGAAGATAAAAAATCAAATGATCCCATCAAATTTGATATTCGTTCATCTGAAAAAGAAATGAAACAACCTGAGCATAAATTTAACGAATTAGATTTATGGAAGATGTTAAAAGATAAAGGTGTTCCTTTATGGATCATACTTGAAATGCTACAAAGGTCTCGTAAGGAAAAAGAATCTCAAAATAATTCAGTTCAAAATTCAAATGCGATTGAAGAACCGAGCGAGACGCGATTAAATGAAGTAATGTAAACTATGTTATCTAAATGGTCTAAAATTAAAAAGAGTTCAGGGCTGATAAAATTCCTATCAACCTTGAACTCTTTTTTATGATTTTTCTCCAATCGTGACAAATTGAACTGATACTTCTTCCTCAAAATCTTTAATTAACTTTCTTACTTTTACATATTCATTAGTCAATGTATTATCTGTCGACATTTTAGGTTTTTCGTCACCTAAAGATTCTTTCAGATGAAGAAGTTGCATTTTTGTTTCATTTGCCTGTATTTCTTTATATACACTATTGCTCGCCACAATTACATACCATAGTGTTCCATAATTTCGATTATTACCAAGCCAAGCATCACTTTCATATGCAACTGGTATCGCTTTACCTTCTATTTCAATACTTTTTATATTCTTTTCTTCTTCATTTATAAATAATAGTGAACTTTCTTTTGGAAAACTCGGTAACGTATCTAAAGGTTTAGAATGGGATGAATGATCTCTTTTACGAAAAATTTTTGCTTTAATCATCGCTTTTGCAGTAGATTCATTTAATATCAAAACCCTTTTTTGGTCAAATCTACCTGTTTTCACCGAAAAAACTTCATGTTCTTTCGTATTTTCCTTATAACGATTCATAATTGTTGAAGTATGATTCTCATCTCCAATGATTAATACGCCGTTAGCTGGAAATCTGTTTTCATTTTTAGAGCATGCACTTAAACTTATTAAAATTAATATACTTAATATGAAAATAGAGAGTGGTTTTTTCATCACAGTTCCTTTCATAACTCAAATTGTTTTTTTACATGCTTTTCTGCAATCTTACTTGCTGATATTCTCTACTGTTCCATAGTTTTATAAAGCTTTTGTAAGTAACGCCAACGAGTTATAAAGAAATATAAAACTTGTATACATATAAATGAAATTAAAATTATGATAGAGCTATTCATAATAGAAAAATCGACTAATTGTTGTAATGCCATATAAGCGACCACAGTATGAATCACTGCAACTATAATCGGTAAGAAGAACATTAATACTAATTGTCTTGTTACAACTTTTTTCAACTCTCGTTTACTTAATCCCATTTTCGAAATCATCTTATATTGCTGCTGATCGCGGTCCAAATCAGTATATAACCGGAAATAAATAAAACTAGCAGCGAAAGTAAAGAAGACGATTCCAACTAAAACACTTGCCATAAGTAATAACCCATTCGTTTGTTTTGCACTTAACAACTCTATAGTTAGTGCTCTAAATTCAAAATGTATGTCTCTAGGATCTTGATCGAATATGTCACTTAATTGGTTTGAAATCTCTTTCGTTTTTATCCAATCATCTACAACAAATCCATAAGTTCGATATTGAATAATATTTTCAAAATCTAGATTACTATTAAGCGGAATTTCATCATACACATGATCTTGAATCGCAATATTAATCCCTTCCGTATCGTGTGGCAAAACTAAATTATCTACAGTTTTTTTCACATGAAATGTCTTTGTCCAATCGCCTTGAATGACTTCAATATTCTTTTTATAATCACCATTTTTAAACTCTTGTTTTTGTGATACGACTCCAGGGATTAATAACATTTCATCTTCTTTTTCAATCGTTTCTTGTTGGTACCCGAGTGCTCTCGCAAGTTCGTTATATTCACTTAACTTCATTACATTTACATTACTTTCTGTATAAATATCTGAAGTGGAAGCCATTCGATATGGAATATTAGAATCAGCAAGATGTTTTTTTATAATCGAGAGATGTTTATCCGTTATTTTATTTTTATCAGGAGCTGTATACAGAAATGTATACGGGTTTGTCATCCTTACCAAATCTTTGTTTCCAAGAGCTGCTGTCGTGCCAATTGCTGTAAAAGCAACTGCTGAAATAATAGATACTATAAAAAACATTGTTGCATTATCTTTCATACGGTATATTAATTCTGAAAATGTTAATATATTGGTTCTCTTTAAAAAGAAAGATTCACTCCTTTTCACAAGATGCAATATATAAACGCTACACTGTGTATATAAAAAGTACGTTCCTATAATTACTAGGAGAACACCCATTCCGAGCGTAATAAAACTATAACTTGGGATAAAGCGAAATACTAAAATATAGCCATATCCTATACTAAATAAAGAAAAAATTGATAATAAAATTGACGATTTCGGTTCAGGCTTTGGCTTTTCCCCTGCTTGAATAAGTTCCACAAGTTCTGTTACTTTTATCATTTTAAAAGTAACTAGCGAAACAATTAAAAATAAGAATAGAAACGTGATGCCAGTTAATAATACCGCCTTTACTGGTATATAAAAAGGTAAGCCGTTACTAATCATTAATACACTGGCACTTATTAATAAAACTAGTTTAGAAAATATAAGTCCAATAAGAACCCCTATACAAATTGAACCAAGTCCAATTAACATATTTTCAATTAACAATAACTTCTTAAGCTGTCTCATTGACATACCTTGCATCATTAAAATGCCAAATTCTTTCTTACGCGTTTTTAAAAACGAACTCACTGAATATAGAATGAAGAAGAATGAAAAGACAAAAATCAAACCTTGAGAAACTTCAAATCCTAATGTACCAAATGTACTTATTGTTTTACTTGTCGATTTCAACTCCCCCTGTAAATCAGGATGGAATAATAAAAGAGCATACGTAAAGAAAATCATTATAGAAAATGCACTACTTAAAAAATGGGCAGCATATGTACGCTTATTACGAAAAATATTATTAAATGCGAATTGACGAAAAGTCATGCCTTTTCCCTCCTAACAAAGAAAGGACATCCATAATCTTTTGATAAAATGCTTGCCTGCTTTCACCACGATAAATTTCGTTATATAGTTGACCATCTTTAATAAAAATTACTCGGCTGCAAAAACTCGCTGCATACGGATCATGAGTCACTAACATCATCGTAGCTTTTTCTTCCTTATTTAGAGTATCTAACATCTCCATTACATCATTTGAAGATTTAGAATCTAAATTCCCTGTTGGTTCATCTGCGAGTAATAATTGCGGCTTATGAACAATTGCACGAGCAATTGCTGTTCTTTGAGCTTGGCCTCCTGATATTTCAAACGTTCTTTTATTCAATATATCTGTAATATTTAATTTCTCTGCGATTTCTTGTACGCATTTGTTCATTTCTTGCACAGAAACGCCATCTAATGTCATCGGCAATACGATATTTTCCTTCACTGTAAGCGTGCTAAGTAAATTAAATGATTGGAAAACAAATCCTAATTGTTTCCTACGGAATAAAGCTAAATCTTCTGATGATAACTGGAAAGGATTTGTACCGTTTATTACTATTTCTCCTGAGGACGGAGAATCGATAGTAGATACCATATTTAATAATGTAGTTTTCCCGCTACCAGATGGACCCATAATCCCTACAAATTCGCCTTCTTGAATCGATAAATCAATATCTACTAATGCTTTAAAAGGTATTTTCCCTTTATATACTTTACTAATATTTTTCGCATGTAAAATTTCCATTTCTATTCTCCCTTCATTTGCACTTCTCACAATAGAGTGTAAATGAATTCTCTTATAGCTCATATTGATTCATCTTTCATTTATCTTACACGCTTGTAAGATTTCTAAAAAAACTGATAATAATACTATATACAAATTAAAATTAACGCATAACTATCTTATAATAATTGTATAGTGATAGGAAATACAATTGTATATCAAACCTTTATTATAAAAATGAGAAAAGACCGATTGCTTTATCGGTCTTTTCCTTCCCAAAATTATATTTTTAACTAACGCTTTTAATTGAAATGTTTTTGCGTCACCATTTTAATTCTTTTTCACTTTATAATACCCTCTACAAAAAATTGATTGCTTCGGTTTGATCGCAATTAACAAAGAATTGTATATGTCTGAAGCAGAAATTATTGCGTTTATCCAACATACAAATAATAAGATTGACTTAAAATTGCCTGATACAAAAGATGATATAATGCCAGGAATGACCGATAGTACAATAATAGGTAAACTCATAAAGATCCAAAAACGCGTTTTGGATAGAATTGCATTTGTATTTAGCCAAAAAAATATTCCGCTGCAAGTTAAGCTAATATCCCCCATTTTATTTATAACAATAACGTGTAGATATTCATGAATGATGAAGACTAAAATACCTAAAATGATAAGATAAAATATATTAATATGAGTGAAACTTGCTCCAAAATAATACGGTATTAGAAAAATAATGATTTGAAGTACATATACAAACTTCATATAATATTTTCGGTGCCAATCATTTTGTATAAAAGGAGTCCATTCTGACAAATCCATACTTATTTGTGGTAAGTAACGAAACCAAAGTATAATAAGCTTTCTCCTCCCTTGTTTAAACTATTTCATACTTTTAAAAAATGTAATCCACTAACACTTAACCGTTAATTTTAGATACAAACTCCTTTATGCTTTTATTAAAGCTTAAGGTAATTCATTTACAGAATTATTAGAGTGAAAATTTAGTGTTTTCACAAATAAACACTTTCGACAAAATATTCCAAATCCCTTTTCAAATATGTTGTTTATAAAATGGTTCTTGCATGTACAACTTAATACATCTGTTTTCGGTGAAAAGCACACAATGCAAAAAAGCTTAGAACTTTAGCTCTAAGCTTTTTAATGATTTCATTACATTTTCGCTCCTTTTAAAGAGCGCTATTTTTTATCCATTCGGATTTACTCAATACATAATGATTATAAATTTGATTTTCTATCATCTGTTGACCCAAATAAGTAAATCTACATTTTTCAATGACCTTATTTGATGGTGCGTTGTTTATTAATGCAATTGCGTTAAGGACATCCACATTTGTATTTTTAAACAAATAATCAATCAGTCCTTTAGTTGCTTTCGTTGCATATCCATTATTATGATATTCACTTGAAACAGCATACATAATTTCTCTGTTCGGTGCAGGGAGTTCATCTTTCATGCCTGTGCAGCACCATCCAATAAATTCATTTGTGGTTTTCTTAAATATTCCTAGTCTTAATATGTGATCATCTATGTTAGTCGTAGTTCTCACTGCATTAAGAAATGCTTTATTTTCTGGTATTTCATAATTTGTAACCCAATTAACTCGTTGTTCTTTCGTTGATTTCCAGTCCGGTAAAAACTTTTCTATGTCCGGTTGATTTGCTATTTTATAAATACTTTCTGCATCTTTGACCGTAAACTCTTGTAGGTATATATCACCACAATCTATTTTAAATAGCTTAGTCAAACCCTCTTCTCCCATGTCTAATCCCCCTTACTTACGTTAAAGCGCCTTAATCTGCTTCGTAAGTTCCATAAACCGTTCATCTAGTTCTTTATATTCTTTGTCTTTAGGAGTTAAAAAGCTTAATTTCCCTAATACTTCTTGTCTTTCTGTTTCTAACGTTAAACGTAGCTCTTCAATTTCATCTCTTGTTTTCGTAGGTTCTTCGAGCTGCTTTTGTATCGTATTGTTTACAAACACAAGTTTTGCCGTAGTTGTTTTCTCCAAAAAATATCGATCGTGAGAAACGATAACAAGTGTTCCATTATACTCAGCTAATGTGTTTTCAAGCTGTTCACGTGATGGCAGATCAAGGTGATTCGTCGGTTCATCTAAAATAAGTACATCTTTTTCATCTAAAATATAAGCCATAAGCTTACATTTTACTCGTTCCCCCATACTCATATACTCAATCGGCTCTTTCCATTGAGAAGCTTGAAAACCTAAATGTTTCATTAAATTTTGAACTTTCCCTCTTTCTTCAAATGACTCTTTATAAAATAAATCTTCTGGTGTTTTATCAAGTGGTAAATCAAATACTTCTTGTGTTAAATAACCAATGTTTGCTGATGGTGAAATCCATACTTCTCCTTCAGCAGTTTCTGTTCCCATAATCATCTTTAGTAACGTTGTTTTCCCACTACCATTCGGTCCAATAATCGCAACCTTCTCACCGTGCTGAATTGTAAAATTAACGTTTTCAAATAATGTTCGTTTATTAAATTCTTTCCGCAATTGTTTTACTTCTAAGAAACGTTTTCCTACTTTTTTACTCGCTTGAATAGAAAATTCAACTGAATAATCTTCTTTCACACGTTCTACTTTCGTTTTCTCTAGCTCTTTTTCAAGACGTTTTCGTTTCGATTTAACTTGCGCGTCCATTCGCTTCGCCTTTACACGATAAAATTCTTTAACACCTTCTTGTTTTGTAGACTGCGCATGTGCCTTTTGTGACCATGAACTTAATTCTTTTATATGTGTTTCTACTTGTTCTATTTTCTTTTGTTGTTTTTCATATTCACGCTGTTGCGTCATTCTTTTATGTTCACGTGCTTTCATATAACTCGTATAATTCCCGCTATGATCAATTAATTTCTTATCCTCAATTGACCATATTCTAGTCGCAACAACATCTAAAAAATATCGATCATGTGATACGACGATAACTGTACCTTTCATATTTTTTATTTGTTTAATAAGAAATTCCGTACTCATCTCATCTAGATGATTTGTCGGTTCGTCTAATATTAAGACATTAGGATTTTGGGCAAACCCTTTTGCTAATCGAACTTTTAGCTTTTCACCACCACTTAAAGTAAGGAAATCATTCGTTGGCACGCCCCATTTCGCAAGTAGTTCTGCTTCTTTTGCAATCATATCCTTGCTAACGAAAGATTCTTTTTCTTGTTCAACATATGCAGTTGTCATATTCATTTGAAGCCATTCAACTGTACCTTTTGACGGTTCAATCTTCCCATTTATTAATTGAAGTAATGTTGATTTACCAGCCCCGTTTTTACCAATTAATCCGATAACATCCCCTTGTTTTACTGTCACATTCATTTTCTCTAACAAAGTATTTTCCTTTATTTCAACATAAACATCATTTAATTTTAATAGTTCTTTCATAATACCGATCCCTTTCATTAAGGGAGAATAAAAAAATCCTCCCAAATAAATTTGGCAGGATTAGTCGTTAAAATATTTATACCCAAATAAGCTATTACACAACATAAATAGCAATACCGTTGTATGGAAATTGGGCAGACTAATCCTATTTTTTAGAAATTGAAATTTATTGAATTTCAACATTTAAAAATAAGATTAGTTAATCATCGTCCACCCATCATTCCTTTCCGTCGTTAGTAACCATATTGTACCATGATAGTACTGTATGAGTAAATGCAATTATATGTGCTATTATAAAGTTTGCTTTCTTCAAGGGCTATTTATCATTTCTTAAATTCATTTTGAACAAACAGCATTTATTGTACTACTTGCTTTATATTTCCCCAAAAAGTAAAACCCTAAGTACCCCCTCTTATATAATTTTTATATAAATTTATGATTAATTATATGTTATTCGTTATCCAATAATATCTTATTGTTTTTCGATAAATTTTTATTGATTACTCTCCTATAATAAGATATTATATGTTTACAGAAAATATTAATATAAGGATTGAATTTATGGACAAAACATTAAAAATTACAAAATCAAATATTATTTTAAGGATCGTTCTCATCCCGATTATAGTAGGAGTAATTGTTGGTATACTAACTAAATTGGGGCAAGGTATACTTCCAGGAAATTGGAATTCATTAGTTAACCTAGGAAGCGTTTGGTTAGTTCCATCCTTTTTCGTGGCTAGCTTGAGTTATTCTAAACGTACAGCTATACTTTCTGGCATCCTTGCGCTACTCGGCATGATATTAGGCTACTATGGTTATGCAATAGTTATTAAAAATGTAGCTCACTCTATTTATTTTATATCTGTATGGATTGTATGTGCATTTATAGGAGGAACTATCTTTGGAATTGCAGGTTTTCTATGGAAAGATACTACAAATCCACTTCATAAATTCGGAAGCGCGCTTATTAGTGGAGTTTTTGTAACGGATGGACTTCATATTCTTTTACATTTTGAAGAATATAGTCACATGTTACCTGTTGGATATACCGAAGTGATAGTCGGCATTATCTTGATTCTTGTATTAGAACGCTCTAATGCTAATCGAATTTCTTCTTTCTTAATGATGGTTCCTATCATTATTTTAGGATTAATTGGATATAAATTATTAAGTTTGTTTGCTTAATATCATGGAAAAACAAAAGACTCATTCTATTATAATCCATAATACATATCACGAATTCAAACATTATACTTATTAATGTTGATACACTTATTCATAGGATGGATTCATGAAGCTATCTCTTTCAAAGGGGTGGCTTTTTTCTTACAAAAACTATTTATCAGCTTTTTATTAAATCCTTCTAATTTAACAATCGTATTTATTAGCGTGTCATTATACATACTAAGATGACCTTTTACCATTTCATATAATCGCTATAAAGTGAAACCTTAATCAATAGGGGTTTTCTTCATCCCCCACTGATTATTAGTTGAACCAATCGGACTTTTATGGGCAGCCCGACCCCCACCTAACTTCTTTGCTTTCGCTGAATTTTGAGGTAGGGGGTTTTACTGCCCATTAAAGCGGGATAAAATAAGGCTAAAAAACTTATCTCCACAGTTCTTTAGCCTAGATCACTTATTTACACATTAAAAAATATAATTCGTACAACGGTACCTTTACCAACTTCTGAATGGATTTCTACACTATGTCCTAATTGTTTCGTAATTTCATATACAAGATATAGCCCCATTCCAGTTGATTCTTTAAAATCTCTGCCATTTTCCCCTGTAAAGAAAGGTTTAAATACTCTAGGTAAATCTTGCTTCGGCATCCCCACACCACTATCGACAATTTCAAGTATAACGTTATTACCTTCCTTACAAGCATTTACTTTAATCTTCTCTCGACTACCAGATGAATATTTGATCGCGTTCGATAGTATTTGTCCAATTAAAAATTGTAACCATTTTGCATCACTTTCTACAATAATGTCCTTATCAATTTTAAGCTCTGGATATACAAAATTTCGGATAAAGAAGCGTTTATGTTCATGCACGGAATCATTCACTATTTTATGTAGCTGTACTTTTTCCACATGAAAATCTTGTGTAAATGCCTCTAAACGTGCGACATACAGAGCCATCTCTAATCCCTTTTTCAGCCTATCTGTTTCCTCATTAATACTTTCAAACCGTGGATCGACTTCATCTTGTGTAATTAATTCTATTACAGATAAAGGTGTTTTCATTTGATGTATCCACTGGTTCATAAAGGTTAAATGATCATTATTTTTTCTCTCTTGTATTTGCAGCTGATTTTGATAATGTCGATATTGCACCTCAAGTAAGTCCTGAAGCGCAGTAGATAAAACTGCAAAATCTGATTTTTGAACAGAATCATCCAAAGAATGCAACGGATTTGCTAATCGTTCATAGAACGTACGATGAGTAAAGTAACGAAATACTAAATAGCCTACCATAAAAAAGACACCTAAAAACATTGCATATAATGCCGTTGCAATATGGTTATGCCCGTCAAACCAATATACAAGAAATATGACTAGTAGCTGAATTATTGTAAAACAAATGAGCGGTATATGATCACGAATAAATAATTTTATCATTTCTCTATACCATTATCCCAAGTAATATGTAATCTATAACCGACACTACGAATCGTTTCAATTGCATCTTCAATCTGTAATGTTTTTAACTTTTTACGCACACGAGTTGTATTTACACTCAATGTATTATCATCAACATAAGATTCACTATCCCATAATTTATTTAATAACACTTCTCTACCCACAACACGCGGATAATTTTTCATTAACATTTCTAATAAAATAGCTTCATTTCTCGTTATATCAATTTCTTGATTCTTAAGCTTCAATACAAGCCTTTCGGGATATAAACAAAGACCTTGTTGCTCAACCATCCGTTCTTCTACTTTTGGTGCATAATCTCCGTAAGCACGTCTTAAATGACTACGAATTTTAGCCATTACAACTTCGTAATGGAATGGCTTTGAAATGAAATCATCGCCACCGTTTTCTAGCGCCATAACTTGATCCATTGTGCCTTCACGAGCCGAAATAAATAATATCGGACATGTAGAAACTCCTCGAATTTGACGACACCAATAGTACCCATCAAAACTTGGTAAATTAATATCTAATAAAACTAACTCTGGTTGTTCTTCTAAAAAAATGTTTAATACATTTTGAAAATCCGATACAATAATTCCTTCATACCCGTATTTCGCGACATGTGTTGATAATAGTTCTGCAATTTTCATATCGTCTTCTACAATCATAATTTTAACCATGTGTTTACTCCTTTTTCGATCCACAATCTTATATTCAATTATATAAAATAAATACTACCTTTTTTTATATAATCCGTAAATCAAAAAAGGATACTTTTATACAAAAGCATCCTTCTGCTATTATTCTTATTTAATATGAAATTCACTCAAAGTAAACCCCAGTTTCTCCACATAATTCATACCTAATTCCATCCGAGCAGTCTTCAGCGGATCCACAACTTGGCATACTTTTAAATCACCGGCAGCTGATAATAAAAGTGTTGCATCAGCTTTAGACATTTCTAATTCTTCATGTAAAAATGTCACCATATTACGTACAGCGCGATTCGCTGCATCATCTAACAATTTCTCTGAAGCAATCGTCATAAGTTTTTCTTTTTGGATCGCCATTGGTAGTGGCCATTTCTTTCCTTTTATAATCTGAACAGTTACCGTCACCTCACCAGCAACCTCTACTCCACTAACACCAATTTCACCATCACCCATCGCTGCGTGTAAATCGCCTAATGCTAATAGAGCACCAGGAACATTTACAGGTAATAATAATGTTGTCCCTTCTTTTATTTCTTTACAATCCATATTCCCGCCGTGATCATGCGGTGTGCCACATGAAATGCTCTCTTCTTTCGGCGCAGTACCAATTACACCAATCATTGGATTAATCGGGATTTGCAGTTCATTTGAAAATAAAACATGTTCATTATGTATCGGGACAATTTTCACGGTATTTTCATTTAGCTCTTCACCCATTACACCAAGATTCGTACCTGTAGTTAAAACACCTTGCTCTGCAATTTTTATCTTTTCAATCTTAACAACTAATATATCACCAGGTTCTGCACCAATGATATATACAGGTCCAGTCGCTGGATTAATTCGGTTCCAATCTAATTCTTGAAACGCAACATCTTCAGAATCAATTTGATTTTCAAAGCAATCATATGTTTCAAATACAAGACGACTCCCAATTTCTACTTCCATACATGGTTTGTTTTCTGGTGACATTGCGTAAATAATATGGTCTTTATGAATTCGATACATTTTATCTCTCCCCTTTTATATTAGTCTACAATTACTAATTAGCTTTTTTCACAAAAGCTCCTTTGAAAAATTAATAAATTTACATATAGAAAAGCACCTAGCTTATTTTCATACATACACTCTTTACTATAACAGGTAAAGAAAGGTGGTAGCACTATGCCCCTTATTCCATATAACGAAAGCGATGTTGATTTACTAGCTCGTTTAATTCGTGCTGAAGCTGAAGGAGAAGGTCGACAAGGTGAACAACTTGTTGGTTGCGTAGTAGTAAATCGTGTATTTTGTGATTGCTTAGATTTTAAACAACTTCGAACTGTACGTGATGCAGTATATCAAAGCCCTGGCGGATTTGAAGCAGTGCAATACGGATATTTTTATCAACGCGCGCGTGATTCAGAAAAAGACATCGCAAGAAAAGTTTTACAAGGTGAATGGCGCTGGCCAGCACGTTGGGCTCTTTGGTATTTCCGTCCAGTTGGTGTTTGTCCACCTGAATGGTATAACCAGCCATTTGTCGGGCAATTTAAAAGCCATTGTTTTTATGAACCACGTGGTGATGAATGTCCGAAAATGTATTCACGGTAGCAAAATATGAAACGCAAGTACTTAGCTTAGATCTCTGAGTACTTGCGTTTCCTTTATTTTTTAGAAATCTAATAATGTGATGAATTTTTCAATGCCTACTACATGTATTAATAACGGTATACGTGGGCCGCTAGACTGATTTATAATGAGCCTATATATAATAATAAATAATTGTTTTTGATTTTCTTTCATTATTTTTTTATTTTCATGATGACAAATCGAATACAATTGTTCCATTAAGTTAGAGTAATCTTTGTTAGAACGAAGAAGTATGGTGCAAGCTTCTACTAGCCACTCTTTCTGCTTTTCATCTAATGTGTTGTAAAACTCTATATTTCTCTCTTGATTTACAGCAATTAATTTTTCAGTTTGAAAGTTTCTAACCCAATACTCTGCCCGTTTGCTTATCGCTATCATATCCTCTAATGCATAATTCCTATCTATTTTTTCTAATATACCTTGTAAAATAGATGAATCAAAATTTAATAGCGGTAACGTTCCTGCTACTTGATTAAATTTCGGATATTCTTTAATTCTGCTATCAACTCTAGAAAGTTTAATTGCATCAAATAAATCTTCATTTTTGAGCGTTTTATTCTCATAACTTTCTTTCAATCGTTCATATTCTGTATAATTGCGAATCACATCTTCATCAAGACCGATATGAAAAGCTGCGTTTGGTCTATATTTAGCAAACATAAAAAGAATCACTTCTGGTAAATATACTTTTAACAAATCATTAGGTGTAATACTATTCCCTGAAGAACTTGACATTTTTTCATGATTCCCTTTAATTCTAATGAAATCATAAGCAACATAATGAGGAGCTTCACGATTAAATATTTTCATTGCAATTTCCTTTGATACATTATAACTACCCGTTTCCGAAGAATGATCTCTTCCGCCCGGTTCAAAAATAACATCCTCTATCATCCATCTCATCGGCCAATCGATTTTCCAATTCAGTTTCATTTTATTTGTATTTAATACCGATAATTCAGTTTGATTTCCGCATTCACATTTATATCGTACTGTTTTTAATACTTCATCAAAATGTGTAATCGTTGTTGCATCTTTCCCGCATTTCTCACAATATAATGTGACTGGATAAAAGCTCTCTCGCTCTTCTTCACTACACTCTCCTATTTTAAAACTCATTAAAATATCATATATTTCTTTTCTTTTATATAAAGCCTCTAATATGTTTTTGTTATATCTTCCACTTCTATATTCAGCATGTTGATATATGAATTCCACTTCAACCCCAAATACTTGAAGCGATTTCTCAAACTCTTTTTCAAAATGCTCTGCATAGGAGTTATGACAGCCATATGGATCTGGAATATCACAGTATGGCATACCAATATATTTTGCAAAAGATGGATCAATATTTTTAGGAACTTTTCTAAACCTATCATAATCATCCCATGAAAATATAAAACGAGTCTTTTTCCCTAAATCTTGAAGTGCTCTTACAACGAAATAAGTCGTTATTATTTCGCGAAAGTTCCCGATATGAATAGAACCAGATGGACTTATTCCAGATGCGCAAACAAAAGTTTCTTTATTTGGATGTTTTCTTATTAATTCATGTGCTACTTCATACGCCCAATACATATATTACTCACCTCAATTGATTTTTTATTTTCACACTTTCAGTTTTATGCAATAAAAAAACTCCCACCCCCAAGATTATTCATCTTGAGGACGAGAGTTATTAGCTTCGCGGTACCACCTCAGTTTGTTAATATGTCGCCATATTAACCTCTTCAGGTACGGCAAAATATGCGTATACCCTATCTCTATAACGGGAGAATCCGTCGCACCATCCCTAAACAAATTAGTTCCTTGCGCAGCTCCAAGCCTTTTTTCGTCAAGCTGTATACCGCTCTTTCTCAGCTACCAGAGCTCTCTGTACGTATTCTTTCTTAACTACTCTTCTCTTCCATGCCATTTTAAATATTAGTTTTTTCATATGATAATTTATAACACCTTTATTGTCAAACTTTTTCGAATAAAAACTCTATCTAAATAAATGCTTTATCGCTTCTAATTGAATTTTGTGGCTACACTCATCGCAACAATATGTTCCTTTCGGTTTCTCTTTAAATCGTTTATATTTTTCACTACCTTCGTAAACACGAAATACATTTTTGCAAGAAAAGCAAACAATTTCATAAAACATCATATGCATTTTCCTCTCCATGTTTATACATTTTTTTAATCACTTAAGAAAATCAGCTTTCTATAGTACAAATCTTAATATCCTCTGACTAAAAGGTTTACCTTCATTCTTATCGAATTATATAAATATCTTATAAGTTGAGGTGAACATCTTGATCAGTAATATAGAATTGGTTTTAGATGCTAAAGCAAGTTTAGCTGAAGGACCATGTTGGAATGAAAATATTGGAGCTGAAACTATATGAACCGTATCGATTACATAAGAAACGAAGAAAGGAAATATCATGACCTTTGCTATGAACAATACAAACTATTTGAAACTGGTTCTTGGCTTTATAAACCGGTTAAAACAGTTCTGGACTTGATGGATTACTTTGAAGGACAAACTAACTTACAAGTACTTGACCTCGGCTCTGGCGTTGGTAGAAATAGTATTCCAATTGCACAAAAAATAAAAAATGCTAGCGGCACTGTTACATGTGTGGACTTACTTGATTCCGCTTTAACAAAATTACAAACTTACAGCAAAGAACATGATGTATTTGAAGTCATAAAAACAGAACAAGCAGCTATTGAAAACTACTATATTGCCCCTAACACTTATAATTATATCGTTGCAGTATCAAGTTTAGAGCATGTTCAATCAGAAGAAGATTTAAAAAAAGTGCTCCATTCTATGAAAAAAGGTACAAAGATTGGTGGTATCAATTGTTTCATTATTAACTCGAACATACAAGAAATTGACTTACATACGAATGAAGAATTAGTTGCTTTAATTGAAATTAATCTTCCCACTGAAGATATGCTACATCTATTAAAAAGCATTTATAAAGAATGGCAAGAAATAAAAATTGAAATAAAAGAATTAGCTTATAATATAGTCCGAAACGAAAGAGAAATTCAATTAAAAACAAATGCTATAACATTTGTTTTTCAGAAATAAAACTATAAAAGGTAAGGTTTTTCCCTCATATATTCATAGAAACACCCTTACCTTTCAATTATAAATTCTTCATAAAATTGCTTCGTTATTAGTTTTAGCTTCATCTAAAACATTATTTTTATTAGAAATACTATTCAGCTATTAATTGAATTCATTCATTTATCAATAATTGCTTGTCGAGCTTTTTCTTTATCATCAAAATGAATAGTCGAATCCTTTAAAATTTGATACGTTTCATGCCCTTTCCCTGCAATCAAAACAATATAATTAGAAGATGCCATGTTTATTGCATGTTTTATAGCCAGTTCACGATCTACTTCTACTTTATAATTCAAATTATTATTCTGTGAAAATCCTTTTTCAATATCTTTCATTATTGCCTGCGGGTCTTCCGAACGTGGATTGTCAGAAGTAATAAAAACAAAATCGCTATAACTTCCAGCAATTCCACCCATTATAGATCGTTTTTTTGCGTCTCTATCTCCACCGCAACCGAAAACAGTAATGATTTTACCTTTTGAAAACTCGCTAATTGTAGAGAGGACATTTTCTAACGCATCCGGTGTATGAGCGTAGTCCACTATTACAAGGAAATCTTGGTTTTCGTCTATAATTTCCATTCTACCTTCAATGCTCTTTAAGTTACATAAGCTGTCACTAATGTTTGTAAGCGGAATACCTTCAACCAATGCAGCTGTTATTGCTGCTAATGCATTATAGACATTAAAGCGGCCTACTAGATTTAGATTGATTTCTATTTCTCCATTAAAGGAAGAAACTAAAAACTGAATTCCTTTTGAACTTAAAGTTATGCTCTTCGCTTGAACATCTGCACCGTTATTTATCCCATATGTAATCACTTCAGCAGAAGTAACTTTTTTAAAGTATTCTACCGATGGATCATCTGCATTCAAAATAGCAATTTTTTGATCTATAGTAGAAAAATCATTTCCTAATCTTGAAAAAAGAAGACCTTTTACGTGCTTATATTCCTGAAATGTTCCGTGGTAATCCAAATGATCTTGCGTTAAATTTGTAAAAACAGCGGTTTTAAAGTTACACCCTTTAACTCTTTCCATATGTAAACCCTGTGAGGTAACTTCCATAACACAATAATCTGTATTATGATTTTTCATCGTTTGCAAATTCCGCTGAAGTATCGGTGGTTCTTGCGTATTAATATCAGTAGGATACCATTTCGAACCAACTTTCACTCCGTTATTCCCCATAAGCCCTGTTTGAAATCCATAATCACTCAAAATCTTTTCAAGTAAATAGGAAGTAGTTGTTTTACCATTTGTTCCTGTAATTCCAATTAGCTTCATTTTATTAGATGGGTAACCATAGAAATGTGACGCAATAACTGCCATAGCGTATCGTGCATCTTTAACAATTATTTTAGGTATTTCAATATTTACATCTCTTTCTACAATTAACGCCACAGCGCCATTTTTCACTGCATTTTCAACAAATTGATGTCGATCTTCAAGAAAACCATCAATACCTGATACACATATAAATAAATTTCCACTAGTTATTTTTCTAGAATCCATTTCTAATCCCGTAATTTCTACATTCATATCTCCAATGGTTTCTTTAATCAATAACAAATCCGCCAGCTCTTTTAGTTTCAAATCCCTCGCCCCCTTACAAATTTCCCCTACTTATTTTACCGCTTTATGTAAAATAATGGTTTAAAATTCCATATTAGTCGGACGAAATTTAATCATCTTCAATAAACAAAAAAATAAAAGAGCACTTGTTTCCGCAAGTGCTCTTTTTGGGGATTTTGAGATATCCTATTAAAGAAAGTTAAGGTTACTTAAAGTTAATAGGTATTTCTATTATATGCTTGTCCTTTTTATTTGTGCATAATCAATATATAAGAATTTATATTAACACTAAATAATTTTATTAATTACTGTTTTAGAATAAAGGTTATTCAACTCATTGCAAATAGCCTAAAAAAGATAAGCCAAAACTATTATTAAAATATAAAATTAATATCATACATTACTTGTTCAGCTACATTATCAGCTAATTGATTAACAAATTGATAAAACAAATACTAAATTTATTTTAAACCTAAAATCGGTAATATTGTGTAATTAATCCTATATCCTTCAAACCCTGATGGCTTCACATCGTATTCCCACTTATCAAAGCATTCTGTTAACATGTATCCTACTTTTCCTTTATTCTCGTCTGTATTATGATTAATATAGCCGCATTGTTGGTGCGAGGTAATGAGATCCCCAGAAATTTTCTCCACATTCTTAAAACGGCTAAGATCAGGCGTCACATCTATCCAACTTTGATTGGTTACTTTATCATAACGAGCTTTTAAACGATAAATAATCCAACCATTTGGTTGTTTGAGTACACTATTCTCTAAAGAGGCCTTACCTGAATAGTAAGTAACTACATCAATCTCAACTTCTTCTTTGTTTTTCATATCTTCCATGAATTGTACAACTTCACTATAATCTGTTTCTTTTAGTTCTTCCTCAAAAACACCAAGTGATACTAAAATTAGTATGAACGCTGTAATTGAAAATAAGGTAATGATTATCTGTTTTCTTGTCATGTAGTTCCCCCTAATTATATTAAACACTACACATGATATGGCTTTGAATATATTCACTCTAGTGGTCTAACGTTTTTCCTCTATTTTAAATTTCACCAAAATTAACCACATTATTGTTTCTAGAAATACTAAATGAAAATTATATTTTCAACATGGTTAAACTTCATTTTAAACAGACAACAGATAAGGTATACCGCGCCCATTACGATATGACTACCTACTAATCTTTTTCTTTTGTACAAACAATTAATAGCCGTAATTTTCACAAAACATTTTGACGTATTACTTATTCCAATATAAAATTATATGCAAACAATCAAAATTAACCTAAAATATAAAAAGGGTATACCATACTAACAGTTAAATGCTTAGATTTGTCCTTTTCCATAATTAACAAGGATAGAGTAACATGAAAATAGAGAGCGAGTACCGTTACTAATCACATGCAGGTTCTTTGAAAATTACATTTTCATACTATAAACATAAATAAAAGGGGTACATACGAAATGAACGGTTTAATGGAAAATAATTTAAGAACTTTGTTCCTTCTCTTTGTAAGTATAATTGTACTAGTATTTCAAACTATTATTTTTGTAAGAATAGTAAGAAACTGGTTCAAAACCAAAAATATAGATAAATTAAAAGAAGATAAACAGTATATTAAAAAGCTAACTATAGTATACATAGCAATTATGGTAATAGGTGCTATTACAAACTTACCTTTATTCGGATTTATATTGTTAGGTTTTATGTCTAATACTATTATATTAATGTCTTTAAAGATAGAATTGTCTAATACAAAATCAAGTCAGTTGAAAACTGTGAAGAACTCAAAGCTCATGTTATGGTTTGTAATGAACACTATACACTTAGTACTTTTCTTTGTTGAGGGGATAAAACTCATTAAAAGTATTTAAGGCGATACTTCGAGATAACGATACGACTTCTTATGCATCACTTAATTGCATTAAATTGACAAATTTATAGAAGCGATCGTATCTTTTAAAAGAAACAGTCGCTTCTATAAACATATATGTATTAATATTTATATTTTTTTATTGTACAAGGAATAGTTACGATATACAAATCTATAGCATAGATTGTAACCCAAATCCCTTTCCCTTCAGCTTTTAACTTTTTATTTAGTTGAGATAAATGCTCTAAAACTTTTCTTTCCCCCCACCTTCTAGGAAACCATTGAAAAACCTTAGGGACATTATGTTTCTTATTATACCAAGCATTCAATCTCCAGAAAGTGAAAAAAACAAGACAATAATTATACTACAAAAAATATCAAAATATGAAATCCCTAAAATCATATTTCCTCCTTTTCTTCTTTTTCTGACATTAAAACTCCACAAAAAATATCAAACACATTTTGTTTCTAATTTTATCACTGTATTTCCCCATATTTTAAGCGCTATCTAATCTTGTTTCTCTAGATTTATCTCTATTAAGACTTCTAGTTCATTTATAATTCCTATTATGTTTGCCTTTATTATTTATGCAGAATATACAATCAATATATACTAATTTTTTACAGGTCTTTTCTACATTTTATCATTAAGAAATTAATTGAAGGTTCATTTTCTACATTCTTATTTGGTTCATCAATTTCCGAAACTTGTACTAATCCATACTTATTAAAATCTTGTTTTATAGATTCAGAATCATAGAAGTACATTTTTATACCTTCCATTATCTCATAATAATCTTTATCCAACTGTTTTCCTTTTCCATACATTGGAGCTTTTTTAGAAACAGTTGTAAAAACCATATATCCACCAGGTTTTAACTGATTATAACAATCCTTAATAAATTTCTCTCTTTCCTGCTCATTCAACAAATGAAGAAGTGCATGACTAAATATCCCATCATAAAGGTTATTATCAAAAGGCATTTCGTTTACCGAACCGTGATACATACTAACATCTTCTAGTCCGTTTTCTCTTGCTAAATCGATCGCTGTTTTCGAAATTTCAATACCTATTACATTTATACCATTTTCGATAAATACCTTTGCGTTTCTCCCATATCCAATACCCGGAACTAATATGTCTTTAACATTGTTTTCCACAAAAAAATCTTTTGTCAAAATTGCAGATTCTGTAGGTTCAAACCCCCACATCGTTTGCTTCTCAATAAAGCTTGATTCCCAAAATTCCATTATATTTCTATCTCCTTATTCTTATCTCATGTTTAATATCACATGAAAAACCTATTAATTTTAAAGCTGCTTTTTTCACCACAGTCACTATAGCTCCATTGAATATAGCATAATAATAAGCCTATATCTATTTTAAAGATTGGTGTAAAACTCACTCTTTTTTATCAACCCATATGTTTTTGTAGAAAAATAAAAAAGCCAATACTTTTGTTGTGGTATTAGCTTTTCTCAGGAGAAATTATCTTTTTGTATTGTGCTGATCTAATATTTTTTCTAACATTTCTAAAGTTATCGGTTGAGCTTTCTCTATTAATTGATAACCAATACGTCCATTCGGCTCAGCTGTAACTTGCTGCAAACTCTTTAAATCATGAATTCCTTTTTCTCTTAATTGCATATAAAGTTGTTGTTCAGACATTTTTGCCTTCATCAAGTTCGCTTTAATAATCTCTCCGTTTTCAACAATTACAAAGCTACTGCCATTTAGGAATTGTTCCGCCTTCCTTGATTTCAGTTCAAAGAAATGAATAATAAGAAGTACGCTTGCAAATATTACAGCTGCAAATATAGATGGAACTACCTTCCTACTTAATACAGGCTCTACAATAATACGTGCTATTGATACTACTATAATGATTTCAGCTCTCGTCATTTGGCTAACAGATTTACTACCCGTCATTTTTAATGCAAGAATCCCAGTAAAAATTAAAATAATACTTTCAAAAATAATATGCATAATAGCCCAATCCTTTAATGGTAAATGTTATTAGCATTCCCATTTTATATAGCATTCTAAATGAACTTTAATTAAACTTTTTTGTGAAAATTAAAACTTACATATATAGAAAATGGATCTATTTAGCCCAACCTTTTTTCAATAAGGATTTGATGATCCATCTTCTAATGTCAAAAAAATACAAAAGCACCCAAATGGATGCGTATAGATTAAACTTATTCATTATTACTTTCTCCACTTTTATCATCAACTGATTTCGAGTCTAACATGCTGCCTATATCAGGCGGTAAAGCTAACTCTATACCAGCTACTGGTTGATTATCTTCATTAAACCATTGTTTCTTAAATTTAATCAATTCTTCATTTTTCTTATTTTCATCCATATTATCCCGCCTTTTATGTACGATATTAAACACTTTACTTAATATGTACATTGAGAAAGATAATATACTATTTGTACATAAGGAAAGAGCAAAACCCCTTCCCTGTTTACACAACCCTTTGTACCTATTAAAAATCCCCGTACATTCTACTCCTCGTTTTGTTATCATATTAGTGACGAAATATAAGTGAGCTACGTGATAAGTACATGGTCATTTTATTTATATGAGACAAATACTTTTAAAGGAGTAATTATTCCTTCACTTAATTCCTCAAAACATTTTTTAAGTGCAGTATAATGAATTTCATGTTGAAAAATCTCTTCTATCCATGGCGTCTGTTCTATTTGACTAAAAAGCCAATCTGCATGTTTTTGGTAATCATATCCATCACTTGAACCAATGATTTGCAATTCTTTTCGATAAAAGTCAGCGGTTAATGTTAGGTCTTCTATATTACCATCAGAAAGAATACATATCGCCCCATTACTATTAATAGCCTTTTGCAATGTGTGAAACCCTCTATTTGTAGCAGAACATTCTAAACCGTAATTATACGTATTTATAACTTTCTCTTCCGAATCAAAGAGATTTTTCGCACCAAACTTCTTTGCAAATTCTCTTCTATTTTTATTAGGTTCAACAACATCCACTTGCTCTACACCTACATAGTATTTTAAAAAAGAACAAGTGAGTAAACCAATCACTCCCATTCCAGTTATAAGTACCTTTGCATCCTTTTGCGGATTTAGTTTCAATACCCCTTTAGCAGCATCACACGAAAGAATAGATAATAAAGCAACTTTAGGTTTTATATAACTAGGCACCCGAATTACTTTATCACCTACTTTTAATTTTGTTACTTTATTTCTAACTTGAATAACTTCCCCATAACTTTCATATCCAGTTTTTCTTGGATAAATAGGATTTATATCTGTAACATCTAATTCTTTATACTGTGGTAACTCTGCTCCAATACTTATTGCACCTGAAATTGTTTTAATAATAATTTCCTCATCCTGTATAGACTTAATTTCGCGCGTTTCCCACTTAAGCTGTTTTGGTCCCTCTAAAACTAATTTATTTTGTTCCATTTATAACCCTCTCATTTTATAAAAATATATTCTCACTAAATTTCAAACAATGTATAATAGATTCATCTAAAATTTAGGCTATAACATTGGCTAGCTTCTAACAGTAATAACATGATAATTGAATTTGATGGATACAGAATGAATGAGTATGTTATTGGCCGTAACTGTTCTCTAAACGAATTAAGAACAATTTATTTACATGTAAAAAATGAAGAGTTATCTAACGAAGAGCTTCTAAGCTTATTTTGTGTACGGTACCACTATGAAAGAATCCCAAAGTTACTACGAGAATACATCATGAGCGATGTTGTCATTGATTTAGATACGGACTATATTTATATTCCTAATAGATAACAGTAAACTAGTTGAAATGAATAGAAATTACGATTCAGCTAAGTGTTTAATAAAATAAGTGAATACCCAAATTAATGTCGCAAATTGAGTGACAAAATACATTGTCCATTCAAAACCAGTCAATTTCCTCTCTCGTTTCACTTTCTTTAAGTATCTGTAAAATATAAATGTACTTAAAAACATAAGTAACAATGATAATTGCTGTAAATCATCCACTATACGTACCCCCATAGACTCCATCAACCTCCTATTCAAAGTAAATACTATACCTTAAGGATATCACCTATTGGTAGTTTATTTCCATTTAAAACAATTATGTCCTAAACAAAATGAGCACTCAACAATTGAGTGCTCTAAAAAGTATTAACGTAACAATTTTCTTCTAGTTTTTATAACTCAGTTCTATCACTTCTGATATATGATTACTATCATATTTCCTTGTATAGGAGTAACGTCAGGAAAATACGGATTTACAACGTTTAGGAATTTTCAATACTAAAAAGCCGAACTTCACCGTTAATTAATAGAGAAATTGAGCTTTTTCATTACTCCATAAGCATTTTTAAGTTATATTTAAAAACCATGCCTTGACATTGTCTAGAGCATGGTAATTATTTAACCTAATATAAAACTGCTAATTTGATTTTTTAGCTCATCTATTTATTGAATTCATTAACTGGAAGAAGTATTCAGGTTTATGAGTCTTATTTAGGTTATACCATGCATGTAATGTATCTGGTGCAAATACATCTAATTTTTTCAGTACTTCCATCGCAAATTCCAGAGGAGCTATTCCTGATGCAGTAACTAAATTCGCATCAGATACCGCAGATCCCAACTCATAGAACTTTTCTCCTTTATAGTTAGGACATACCATTTTAGTGTATTCTAAATTATTACTTGTATGCTTTCTAGTATCTAAGTATCCCATATTGGCAAGGGCCTCAGTTGCACCACAAATTGCAGCAACAATAGTGCCAAACTTTAAAGCTTGGCCAATTCTTTCCAAGATAGGCTGATGAATTTCTTCACTCCAAGTAGTCCCTCCTGGTAAAATTAAAAGATCTTTACTCTCAAAAGTACATTCATCAAGGGAAATATCTGGTTTTATGCTCAGTCTCCCCATAGTAGTAATCAATTCTTTATTAGCTCCTACTGTAATTACTTTTAAAGGTACTAAATCTTTTTTAAAATATCTTCCTGAGTTTAGTTCGGTAATTAAATATCCATATTCCCAGTCCGACATTGTATTAAATACATATAGAAAAACTTTTTTTGTTTGCATCCCATATCACTCCAATCACAATTGATATGGATATTATAATATAACTTCCCTGACAGTTAACGTCAGGGAAGTTATCATACTTCATGAAATTTTATTAATTCCGACAGTACTTCAATAAGTCTTTTCTTAAGACTTATTGGCTCAATAACTTTAATAGATTTATTGTACGGTAAAAGTAAATAAGGTACATATGTATGTATCATATCTTTTTCAAGAAGAAAAACTGCTTGATTTGAAGTCCGCTCTTGTAAATAATGTCCTAAAAACCAATGTTGGCAAATATCAGCCAATACACTTTTATCCCCACTAATAACCAAAGAAATAATTCCTTCTTTATCTTCTATAGTTGGAAGAAGATTTTTTATAAAAAAGTCACGTGCTGAAAAATTTTCTGGCCGGTTAAACTTATTTTCGGTTAGCATTAAACTTTCAATTCGATCTACTCTAAAACTACGGATATCATTCCTAAGATGACAAAATCCAATCACATACCACTTATTATTCCAATAGATAATTCTGTACGGATCGACCAATCTATAATTTAATTGCTTTTTGCCACTTTTATAGTAGAGGATTTTTATTGAGTACCCGTCAGTTACGGCCTGCTCCAATTCCTTCAAAAAATGTTCCATAGAGAGTGAACTAAATCGACTGATTACTTCTAGACTACTTACATGTTGGTTTATCTTTGCTTCCTGCTCTTGATTTGAGTATTTACTTAGTTTTGAAATGGCCCTATTTAATGCTTTACCTCCATAATATCCGGCTTCTTCTGCAAAAACAGCAGCGTGAAATAGTGAAGTTTGCTCTTCCAAATCAAAAAAAAGAGGAGCCTCAATAAAATTGTTCAATAAAGTGTATCCACCGTTATGTCCTGGTTCTGAAATTATAGGTACACCACTTGTTGAAATTGTATCAATATAACGATACACAGTCCTTATATTCATCTCTAACTTTTCTGAAATTTGTTTCGCAGTAATTTTTTACCTGAGCGAAGCATCCATAGAATCGCTAACATATTATCAATTTTAGGCATGTAATTCCACCTCTCTATGGAATTTATCCCCTATTATATATTTCTGATTTTTAGTATAACTCATCAACTGTTCCTTTCCGATAGCTTTTTATATAATGAGGCCATAAACACATTTGTAATTTCACAAATTTGATTTACAGTCATATCTACCTCTTTATAAAGCTTTACTGCATAATTCATTCCTGCATGATTTTTATGGTACTTCTTTAACCGACCTTTAAACTTTCCTTCTTTCTTAGCCAGTTCAATCCCTTCACGCTGCCGCATACGGATAAGATCACGTTCTAATTGGTTTACACCCGCCATAACCGTAATTAAGAATTGGCTGTAGGGATTATCTTCTGATAAATCTAGCCATGTATCTTTGAAGGATTTTAATTATCATCTTTATTATAATATTTAGTAACAACAATAGCTTCAATTATTATAGCGATACACACAAACAAGAGAATTATTTTGCGCCTCACAACAAACCTCCTTTTTCATTTTTTTCTTTTTTAAATTGAAAGGTTATACGTTCCACTTGTTTGATTTCCTCAATTACTTTACGAATTCCTACTTCAATCCTATCTTCCTTTACATTCGATACGTTTAACTTTAATAGTCTTTCTTTCGGAAAACCTCTCATATAATTTTTATCAATAGTATCAATACTTATTTGCATTTCATTTAATCTTTGGAAAAACATTTCGGAAATACTCGTTTTTTGTAATTCTAAACAAGTATGGATTCCAATTGTATTATGCTTTTTATATATGAATAAAAGCGGGTTTTCACTATGAGTTCTTTCTAATGTTTCTGCTAGTTTTTTAGATCTATCGTGATAGGAAGATTTAATTTTATTTTTATGACGTTCAAACATGCCACTCTTTATATAAATTTCTAAAGCAGCTTGAGATATCATTGGGCTATCAATATCTAAAATCTTTTTATATTTATGGAAATCATTTGCAATGGATGGCGGAATGACCGCAACTCCAACCCGTAAACCTGGAAAAATAATCTTCGAATAACTTTTTAAATATATTACATGATTACAATTATCCAAGTTATATAACGGATCTGCTTTTGAATCCATTTCTAAATCTGCTAAATAATCATCTTCCACTATAAATACATTATATTTCTTAGCCAGTAGCACGATTTTTTCTTTCTCATCTTTAGAGTAAGAAGTTCCAAGCGGATGATGATATCTTGGTATTGTATAAAAGAATTTTATTTTACCTGTTCGAAAAATGCGTTCCAATTCATTTAAGTCAATACCTTCATTCGTACGTTTAATACCGATTACAGGAATTTTGTTTATTTCTAGATATTCAATATATAGATGATATGTTGGTTGTTCAATTAATATCGTTTCACTTTCATTTGGAAATGGTATAGAAGTTAATATTGCTAGCGCCTGCTGTACACCTGACGTTATAAAAATATTCTCTTCTTTAGTGAAGACTTGATAGTTTGCCAGTTGTTTTTGAATAACCGGAATTAAAGATGGTAAACCTTTCGGCGTCCCATATACAAACAAGTCATTTTTATATGTATCAATGGCTTTATTAATACAACGTTGAAAATCTAAATATGGAAAAACATCTGGATCTGGTGCTGAGGAAGCAAAATCAATTATCTCGTCATTTTCTACCAAACTCCCTGATTTTCGAACAACGTAGTATCCACTTTGAGGGATGGAATAAATAATATGACGCTTTTCTAATTCATGTAGTGCCCGTATTACTGTCGCCTTATTGCATTCATATTTGGTAACGAGTGTCCGAATAGACGGTAGTTTCTTTCCTTCTTTTATATCTCCATGTTGAATCATTTTTTCTATATCATTAAAAATATGTAAATACTTATACATTATTTCACTCCCTTATGCAAGGACTTAAAAAGTTTCCTCATTCTTAAGCAAACAGAAATACATTCCATCTATTACTTTAAATTTTAACATTATTTCACATTTCCTTCTTTTAACAAGGAAATTACAATTAATAAATAGAATATCTCCATGAATAAATAAAAAGTGAGGGATATGTCATGCAGCGCTTAAATACAATTGATATTAGTAACGTTCTAGAATTAGAAAAGACTCTTTCTACTTTATTAAATGAAGAGATTTCTTCAAAACTAGAGCTTGAAAACTGGTTAAAAAAACAATCTACAGTCATTTGGGAAATTGAAGAACAATTAAGATCGCACTATATCGCCTTTCAATGTAATACAGATAATAAAAAAATAAAAGATACTTTTGAATATGATCAACAATATGTACGACCTCTTTTGAAACGTTATCAAAATTCATTTGATAATAAATATTTAGAGTCTCCTTTTCGAATGGAACTTGATTCAAAAACGTATAGCTTACTAGATAAAAAAATAAAGAATGCGCAGACTTTATTTTTTGAAAAGAACATTGATTTAGAAGTAAGAGAAGACAAACTAGTAACCGAATACTTCGAAATTACCGGTGGTTTAACTGCGCTATGGGACGGTGAAGAAAAAACAATTACTGAACTACAGTCTTACTTACAAGATCCGGATCGTCATATACGAAAAAAAGCAAAAACGCTCATTTCTGAAACATTTTTATCTGTTGAAGATACATTACAAAATATATTAAATGAATTAATCGCAATCCGTCATCAAAAGGCGCAAAACATTCAATTACATAATTATCGTGATTATATGTTTAAAAAACATGAACGTTTTGATTATACAGCAGAAGATTGCTATGAGCTTGCTGAATCTATTCGTAAATACGTAGTACCACTTATCGATAAAATATTTAATGAGAAAAAATCTGAACTTCAAGTGGATAGTCTTCGTCCATGGGATCTAAAAGCAACCGCACCAAATCAAAAAGCATTAAAACCAATCGAAGACGCGAGTGATTTAATCGAAAAAAGTTCTCATGTTTTACACAAACTAGACCCTGAATTTGCAACATTACTGGACCGTATGCATAAAAATAATTGCTTAGATTTAGAAAGTCGTAAAGGAAAAGGACCAGGAGGATTTTGCGAACACTTACCTGCTTCGCAACTATCTTTTATTTTCATGAATCTCAATCATACACATTATGACGTTACTACTTTCCTCCATGAAATGGGCCATAGTATTCATAATGAATGTATGAAGCAACTAGAGCTACAAAAATATTTAGAAATCCCTTCCGAATCAGCTGAGCTTGCTAGCATGACAATGGAATTATTTTCGATGGAGTATTGGGATACATTTTATGAGAATACAGAAGAATTTATAAAAGCAAAATTAGATTTCTTTAAAGATATTGTTAAGTACTTACCACAAATGCTTATCGTTGATCAATTTCAACATTGGATGTATGAAAATCCTAATCATACTGCTAAAGAAAGAAATGAAAAGTATTTAGAATTACATAAAACATACCAATCGAACGTCGTAAATATTGAAGGGTATGAAAATTGGATTGCAACTAGCTGGTTACCTGTACTACACATATTTGAATTACCATTCTATTACATCGAATACGCTATCGCACAACTTGGTGCACTACAAATGTATAAACAATATAAAGAAAACCCTAAACAAGCAATAGAAAATTATAAAAAAGCTTTATCATTAGGTAGCTCTAAATCTTTACCGAAATATATGAAGCGGCTGGCATTCGTTTTGATTTTTCTGGCGAAACAATTAAAGAACTAATGTTATTTGTAGAGGGCGAATTAGAGTCACTTAAACAATTATAAGAAGGAAGCTGTTCCTATATTTTAGGTTCAGCTTTCTTCTTTATTTTATTTATTAATTCTATGTACTGAGAATCACCATATCCGATTGTTGGAAAAATTTGAAACAACTTTATTAATAATTCATGATTTGATAAACCTTGATTTTTAGAGATGAATTTCATTACGATATTATCTTCTTTTAGCATTTCTAAATATAAGTCTATAGCCTGATACATTACAGGTGGTACTTTATAGGATGTTTTTTTATGGTTTACTAATACTTCATTGTATATAGAAGAATAATTCCCCAATTCAAGTTCAATTTGATTTACTTTAAATTCATCTTCTCTGAAGTTATTTAAGTATACTTTCCCTTCATAGCAAGACTGTTCAAGGTATGAAAGTAAAGTAAGTAGATTCATTTGGCAAAACATATCTTCACCGAACCATAAAACAATACATTTATACTTTTTTGTAAAAAGATTTTCTAACGGATCTATAACCTTTTTTGTATAACTTTCTACTGAACTGTTGTGTCCTTCTGCTCTTATATTAATAAACTCTTCATTAAAAACTCGTGTAGTAGCCGTGTTTACACACATTGCTTCGTTAAATGGAGCGTAATCAGACTCACCCATTAGCTTTTCAGCTTTAAATTCTTCATACATCATTTGACCATTCAATATGTTTAATACATCTTTATCAAACAACTCATTATTATTGCTACGTAACTGCTCAACCTCAAATTTTCTAGAAATATTCATTTTAAACTCCCCTTCTTTATTTATATTGAGTTTAACAAATGATTGAATAGGCATGTTGTTAAGTTGATATTCTCTTGGATTCATTCCAAAAACATTTTTGAAAGCTCTACTATAAGCCTCTTGCGAAGAATAATCATAATCTAATGCAATATCTATTATCTTTCTATCATTCTTCAAATCCTCCGTAGATAAATACAGTCTTCTTAAAAGAATATAGCGCCTAATACTAATGCCTGTTACTTGGTGAAATCTAAAAGAACAGTAATACGGAGAATAACCCATATAACGCGATAATTCATTTAATGAAAATCCTTCTTTTAAATTGCTCTCAATCCAATCAATCATCTGCTGTATATGTTCATTCATTCCCTTCACTCCTTATTTATAATTATAAAAGAAGTTCGTTTCTTTCTTTTGATATTTCTTGTGTTTTATAACATGAGCCATTCTCTAAGATTTTCAAAATTTATATGTAAGTATTAATTTTATTTTTTTAGCTATCTTATTTTTTGATACATTCTATTAACTTTTCAATTTAGCGTTAATTAGTATGATGGATGCACCTTACCACTTTTTAAAAGTCAATTTACATCATATTTTATTTTAAAGGATTTCAACTATTAAACACGAATTTTGTAAATTAAGATTTTTTTAGTTCTCTAGTTAAAAAATATAAGTTTGGAAAGGACGCTACAATGAACGAGCTAGAAAAAGAAATACTCCAATTAATAAATGAACGATATCCATTAAATTTTATTAACATTAAACCTATAACGAATGAAATGTATCAATGTCTTACAGAACTAGGTTCATACTTCATTAGAATTACAAACTACAAAAAATATGAAGAACAATTAGAAGAAGTTGCATATACGAACTTTTTATATGAAAATGGTTTAGCAGTTCCTCCAATAATACCTTCTCTTAATGAGAATTTAGTAGAAAAGTTAACATTAGACAAGGAGATTTTTGCTGTATTATATAAAGCTGCGCCTGGCATACATTTACCAAGGTACGAATGGAATTCTAATATATTTAGAAAGCTTGGTAAACAAATTGGAAAATTACATCGTATTTCTAAAAGCTTTGAAAAGACTAAACCGGTTAAACATATAAACGATTGGTATGAAAATGAAGAGTATAATTTTCTTAAGTATATCCCTAAAGAAGAAACTACTATAAGAGAAATTGCATCTGACGTTTTAACTTCTATAAAAAAGCTACAAAAATCCACTTCAAATTACGGCTTAATTCACGGTGATTTATGGTTAGAAAACATTTTAGTTGAAAACAATTCAAACTTAACAATGATTGATTTTCAAGACTGTGAAAAACATTTTTACATATTTGATTTAGCCGTTCCTATTTATAGTGCGATAGAATATTCATTTGCTGGAAATGGGAATATAGCAGACTATGAACATTCTATTACAAAAGCACTATTTGCCGGGTATCAAGAGGAAAATGAACTACCAAAAGAGATGATAGACAGGTTTCCATTGTTTATAAAATTAAAGGAGCTTTTTGAATATAGCTTAATGCATATGTATTGGGATAAAGAAGAATTAACTGAGGACCAAGTACGAATAATGAACCTTTATAGGATGAAGATCGAAAATAAATATACCTATATCAATGTTTAAAAATGCTGTTGTTTAACTACAAGTATACTCCTCTATAAACTCAGTGTAATTATACTAAAACCTTTCTCCACGAAAAGATAAAAAACTTACCACTCTCTATCTTTAAATAGAAAGTGGTAAGTTTAATTTACTAGGAATATCGGAAGGAAAATGTGGTGTATACACAATTGAAAATGCATATCCTTGCTCAATAAATGATACTTCATTATGTTTACATTGAAATGGTACACTATTTCTCTTAAAGTTAATTTGGATTTGCTGTAAAAATACAGGGTCCGGTGTTCCGAAAGAAACATGCACTTTCGGTGGTAAAGCTTTCATCGCAATTGGGATCCAAGATCGCTGCCACCAAGTCGCAACAATATATGCAGTGCCACCTATAACAAAATTGAAAATATCCCCATCTTCCATCGTTTTCATATTAAGATTTGATTTTAGCCACTCTGTAAATACTGGTACACTTTTAACGGGAAGTCCGATTTCTCTTACATATAAAACGTTTAATGGTGAATGTGGTACTAATACATCTTCTTTAACATAACTATGCGCGATAATTTCGAGAAGATTTCCATCTCCATCTCTGAAATATAAGTTGAATCGACCGCTCTCTTCATCAATTGTATGACCATCTTTCCATTTCGCAATAAGTAATCCAGACTGTTTTAGCCATTTTGCTGTTTCATGGAATTTTGAATATGGAATCTCAAAAGCGAAATGTGCAGGTGCGATTAGTTCGTATACTTCTTGAAAACTAATTGTAGTGTATGGTGTTACTTCAAATTGAATAAAAGATGCCGTTTCTTTTTTTATTGGAAAAGATAATATGTCCTTATATACTTGTTTTACCCCTTTTATGGAAACCGTTTGTAGTTTAATATCTGATATATGTGTAATC
The DNA here is from genome assembly GCF_030733445.1 of Bacillus sp. MMSF_3353. Classification (NCBI taxonomy): domain Bacteria; kingdom Bacillati; phylum Bacillota; class Bacilli; order Caryophanales; family Bacillaceae; genus Bacillus; species Bacillus sp. MMSF_3353. The sequence continues at coordinate 7,309 of NZ_JASHJA010000022.1, read as the reverse complement.
ACGTTGCATACCCCCTTGTTTCTTATTATCTATTCGTATTGTATTACATTTATAAATAGATAGAATCAAACGGAAGGATGGATTTTTCAAATAAAAACTACAACTTTAGTATGAATATGTTAACTTCTTTCATTGTTGATATAGTATTGTTTCCATACAAAAAAGCTGCCTTTCCTTAAACGAAAAGCAGCTTTTACAATTAAACACATTATGATTTTACAGCAGTAATCATAAACCTTTTTGAATTCGTACGAATCCCTTTTTCAGAACTATTTGCGTCAATGAACTTTTGTAAAATAGTAAAATCCTCTTCCTCTTCTCCAAATCTAGGAATAATAGGTGTATGTTTTAACAAGAAAATAAGATCTTCAGGCGAACTGTAATAATCAATAATATTATATTCACGTACTTGCACGAGTTCAAATCCTGCACTACTAAGTTCACCCATATACTTTTCTTTTAAAGTTCCATCTCTTTCACCAAAGCATTGTCCTCTTCCAAATGCCTCTTTCAAGTTCAATTTATCATGTTCACTAACTTGTTGTGTTAAAAACAAAGCACCTTTTTTCATTACTTTTGCTAATTCGGATGCTATAAACGGTGCGTGACAACTAGAAGCAATATCAAAATACGCATGTGGAAACATTAAAACTTCAGAATCCATTTGAAGAAACTCAACATTTTGTACATTTGATTTTCTCAAATTGGAATGTGCTTTTTCAATCATTCCGTCAGAATTATCTATTCCAACTAACAATTTAGCCGAAGATGCTATGTTAAGTACATTTTCTCCTCCACCTGTACCAACATCTAGTAAAATATGTGATGGCTTGCATCTTTCTTTTACCTCTCTATAAAAGTCCCATGAATCTCCTACAGTTTCACATTTTATTTTACTAAAATCCCATCCATTTAATCTTCCTACTTTATCATAAAAGTTTTTGTACTCTAATTCGTTCATTTTTTGTTTTCCCCTTTAGTGATATGTAATCATAAACTTATTAGTTAATTATATATTACAAAATATAAAATTTCAGAAAAACATTCCAAACACCATATTTAGTTTACATAACGTTTTTATAATCTATTACTATTTGTACATTCTAAATGCCTCCTTTCCCACTACCACACAAACTACTCAAAACAGCGCTTACTGATTTTCCATGTTTAGATAAGCTATATTCCACTTTAGGTGCTATTTCTTGAGGAATTTCCCGGTTATTAATTGATCTCGTTCCAATCCCACTTAAGTTCCTTGAGATATATCTAGGATTAAAAAGCCCCTTATAAATGTGGATTTATAATCCTAATTTAGAAACTGCTGAAGTAATACAGGGTCCTTTTTTAAAAGTTCTGCTAAAAACAAAAGTTGCGGAAAAGGTTGTAAGATTAATTCTTTATCCATTTTTTCTTTCAATATGGCTATTCCACCTTGCTTAATATAATCGTTTAGTGTGATTGCCTTACTACAAATAAGTCTAATATCACTTACTGAAAGTAATAAGAGCCCGTTCGTTTCAGAAGATGGAGTTGGTTCATTTTCTGAATATGCCATATACATAATAGATAAAGTTTCATCTGGACTATCAATAATTAATATTGGATCGATTTCATTTTCTACTTTTATTTTCTTTGATTGTGCATTCCAATTCTGTTTGTAGTATGTACTTGGTGAACTCAAAATAGTAATATCAATAGTAGCTTCTTCTCTCACTTCTCTTTTAGCAGTTTCTACTGCTGTTTCTTCATCTTCTTTATGTCCTCCAAGCCTTACTACACCTAATGTATCTCCTTTACTCGTTGGTCCAACCTGAAAAACAATTAAATTTTTATACATTACATACGCACCAGATGTTCTTACATTCTTATTTATATGTATCAATATTCTACCTCCTAAGAATCTTTGAATAAGATAGTTTACTATAATTTTATTATGTATTTAAATGATCTTCAATCCAATTCACAGCATCAACTAGATTTTGCGCTATATAATCATATACCACTTCTTCCCACAAATTTCTATACTTTGTTAATGAACTTTCTCCCCATCCTGTTCTCACTAAAATCTTTTTCATATTAGCCCTTTCAGCTGCAAACATATCTGTACTCCCTGTATCTCCAATAAGAAAACATTCTTTTAAGCATAAATCATGTTTTTCTGCTGCTTTTAAAAGTAAACCTATATTCGGTTTTTGGCAGTCGCAACTACTATTTATTTTATGTGGACAATAGTACATTCCATCTATATATACACCTTCATCTTTTAAAATTTGTTGCATCTTTTGAAATCCTTTAAACAGTTCTTTTTCGGTAAAATATCCCCTTCCAATTCTAGTTTGATTTGTATATAAAAACACTTTTAATCCTAAGTTATTTAACCTTTGAATTGCTTTAGGTGCAAAATCAAATATTGTAAATTCATTCGGGTGAACTCCTCCACCTGTCCCTCCAATTGTTCCATCTCTATCTAAAAATACTGCCTTCATTTTTATTTCCTCCTTAAAGTTTAAAAATACCTCTAAAAAGTAGGATTCATCTAAAAATTACAGAATTCTATATATAACAAGTATTGGACGGATGATTTTCAAATTCCTCTATAATAAAGGTGGTTCAAAAAGTTGTGAAATTTATACTAGAACGCAGGCTTACCATTAAGACAACTTTCTCTAAAGAATACAAGATTTTCATTTTTGGTTTACTCATTTCACCAATTGGGGATTCACTATATACTTTTGCATTGCCTTGGATTGCCTATCAATTAACCGGTTCAGCTGTAATTATGAGTTCTTTATTTGCTATTAATGTATTGCCAATTGTTTTATTCGGCCCTTTAGTTGGTGTAATAATTGATCGATACGATCGAAAAAAGTTACTTTGGATAGCTGATATTACCAATATTATTTTAGTAAGTCTCGTACCAATTCTACACGCATTACATCTATTAGAGATCTGGCATTTATACGTAATTACTTTTATCTTAGCAGTTATGTCTATGCTTTTTGATGTAACAACTGTTACAGTCATTCCACACATTGCAGGTGCATCATTAACAAAAGCTAATTCTTTCTATCAAATGATCAATCAATTGGCTAGTTTGTTTGGTCCAATTATAGCTGGGATTTTCATTTCTTTTATTGGCGGCTTTCAGGTGCTTTGGATTAATGTTCTTTCATTTATTGCAACATTAGTTGCTGTGATATTATTACCGTCTATGAAAACCGTAAACAAGAAATGCGAAGATAAAAATGCACTTCAAAATGTACTAGCTGATTTAGTTAATGGATTTAAATGGCTCAAAAATGATCGCTTAAATTTAGCTTTATCTTTTCAAGCTATGATAGGAAACTTTGGTGCAAGTGCGGTATTAGGTATATTCATGTATTATTTATTATCCACATTACAACTTACCCCGGAACAAAGTGGTTTTAATTATACATTAATTGGAATAGGTGGTCTTTTAGGAAGCTTGATTGCAGTTCCTTTAGAAAAGAGGTTGCAGCGCGGCCTTCTAATTCCTTTACTCCTATTCGCTGGAGCAATCGGCTTAACTTTTGCGCTTTGGAGCACATATTGGCTTGCTCCCGGCATTGCTTTCGGTATTGCAATGACTTGCAATATTGCATGGAATACAATTGTAGCCACAGTTCGCCAAGAAACCGTTCCATCAAATATGCAAGGAAGGGTTTTAGGATTTTCGCGTGTACTTACACGATTAGCTATGCCACTCGGGGCATTAGTAGGAGGTATTATTTCAGCCTATAATCCAGTACTTGTATTTGTTTTAGCTGCTTTCACGAAGCTGCTTGAAGTTGTTATTGCACTTTATAGTCCGATACGAAAACTATGATGGAAGGAAAGATAATTATGTATGATTGGTTAATTGAAATTGAGAAACTTAAATATCTATTACAATGCGCTAATTTTGTAGATTTGCAAAGAAAATTGTGCTAGTCATTGATGAATCGAATCAAGAAATAATTTCTCTTGATATTTATGGATAAATTGATAAAGAAAAAAGGCATTATGTATATGCCTTTTTTCTTTATCATCATTTTACTGGATAACAAACTTCTGTAACCCACTTATTAGGATCCGATTCCATCGCTGGGCTCACATGATAAATGTTAAACATCGGGCCTGCTAATTCGTAACCTTCTGTCTCAATCCATTTTGCTGCAGCCTCATTTACAGCTGTCATTTGTTCATAACTTCCATTAACTGTTATAGACGCCACATGAGTTGATTCAATATTTTTAAATGTAACATCATTTGTATTTTCATGTTTTCCTAAAATACTTAGCTGTATTTCTACATCCAAATCATTTTCTTTGTATTCACGATCATGGAAAACCGCAATACTATAACTCGGATGAGCAATACTAATATTTTTCATATGAATTTCTTGCATTAATATACTCCATACATCCCCTTCGCAATTATACGATGGAATAATCTTTCTAACACTAGCTACATTTCTTTCTGGAATTTCTTTTATTGAAACATGATAGTTCATCTCAACAACATCCTCTCTCATCGTTTTCATTGAGGCTTCGAGAAGACGTAATTGTTTTTGGAGGTTATTCATGTTTTCCTTAATTTGAGCACTACGATTTAAAAATTGTTCCTTAATACCATCTATATTATCGGATTCTACTATTTCTTTAATAGTAGCAATATTAAATCCCATATCTTTTAACGTTTGAATTCGATTTACTTTTTTCAATTTGGCTGCTGAATAGTATCGATATCCACTTTGCTCATCGACTTTTACTGGCTGTAATAATTCCACTTTATCGTAGTGTCTCAACATACGTATACTAATGGAAGATAGTTTTGAAAAATCCCCTATTTTAAACATGTTTTCCTCCTATGAATTACATCTACTTCGAAGCTCAACTTCATCTTAAACAATGACATCGTGTGAGAGTCAACTGTTTATAACGCTTAAATTATATTTCTTTAATTATTTACCTTTATACCTTTTTCCTCCTTAAGGCTATAAAGATTGAAATTAGCCCGTTCACAGCTAATAAAGTTACAATAATACTTGTAAATAAAGCTACGTCTGGCGCAAACATTTTAATCGTGCGCCATGGTGATCTTGTACTATAAGTAAGAATTGGGATGAACGTAATAAATAATAGTAGGTATAGAATCCCTATGGATAACCAAATTACCTTTTTTGCAGTTTTCATATGTTTATACTTTTTAATTAACATAAATGATATTATGAAAAGTATAAGTGTAACTATCAACAAAATAATTTGTGTAAATGGTATGTTTTTAGGGGAATTAACCGGTTCTTCTCCATTCAAAATACTAATAATCCCATTTTTCAATACCGATAGTGCTGATTCTTCTAAAACATGATTTTTATTTGTTAAAATCACACCACTCCAGCCACTTTTATTTAAAATAAATATTTCTGCACGAGCATCGGGCGTTGATCCTGAATGCCAAATCATCGTGTTGCTTTCATTTATATTTGCTGTTCTTAATCCAAAACCATAACTTTTTTCTGAATTTATTTTATAAAGTGGTGAAAGGTAAAGATCCATGTTTTATTGCTTTAAGAATTGAGCATCCTCTGACCGATTCAAAAACATAGTATACTGAATCATATCTTCTAAATTTGCAGTAATATAGCCATACGGTGCCCCGGCATTATCATAGGCGACTATACTTTTTTTCGGTATGCCAAACCAAGACTGATAACCTGTTAAATAACCTTTTTCATATGCAGTCTCTTTACTTGCTGCCGCACCATTCATATTTAATGGCTGAAAAATGTGCTTTTCCATATATGATGAAAATGTTTCATTTGTAACGGCCTCAATAAGTGCACCAAGTATTATATAATTCGCATTACTATATTGATATTTTTCACCTGGTGGAGCAGTTAATTTTACATTTGAAAGTTTCATTACACTTTCTTTTAATGCTGTAGAACTTTTGGATTGCTTATCCGATAATGATAAGCCCTCATATGTGCTTATTCCACTTGTATGAGTTAGTAGATGTTGGATTGTTATAGTTGAGGATATTTGAGAATCTTTTAGTTTAAACCAGGGGAGGTATCGTTGAACTGCATCCTCTAATTTTATTTTTTTATCTTCTATTAATTTCACTATAGCTAAAGCTGTTAAAGATTTACTTATTGAGCCGATTGCAAATGGGGTTTTACTAGTTACCTTTTTTTCAGATTCTCCAGTAATCCCCATCGTTTTTGTGAAGAATACATCCTTATTATGTACAATTGCAACAGAAGCTCCCGGAATGTTCTGTTCCTTTATAAATTTTTCAATATACTTATCTAATGCAATTTTAATATTTTGCTGAGCGTAAACTTTTGGATCTGTAATACATAACATTAATACATTACAAAGAATATAAATTAGAGACAGTTTATAGATCGTATTCTTCATTATGCTTTAGACAGCTTTCTTTTTTTATAACTTACTAAACTAATAAATACTGCTACAGAGAGCATAAAACTAATCATTATTAATAATGAATTCCACCATTGATTTTCTGAAATACGATATAAAAGATTATACTGGAATGTATTTTTACTATTAGTTGGATTAAATGATCCAGTTAAAAATATTGTCAATGTAGTTTGCGAGACAAGGTAAGTAATAACTGCGATGAATATGTCACGTAACATAGATGTGTTTAATTTACCCTTTTTATTTTTAAGTTGTTTCATTTTAACTTGTAAATCAATTTCATTTATTTCTAAATAATCTTGAACAAATAATTGGGGTGTACCTAAATCATCTATACTATCTTCACCATGTTCACGACATTCTTGAATATGTTCTAATATTTGTCGCTTTACATTTTCCATTTCTTCTAAACTAATATCGTATCGCTTTAATTCCTTAAGTACGTCTGTTAAAAATTGCTTTTCTTTACCTATCAATCTATTCCTCATTTCAGAAGGTCTCCTTTCAAACCACTTTTTAATAATGTTTGAATATCCGATTGCAATTCTAACCACTCGTTAATTTTCTTCTCAAGACGTATTTTTCCGTTTTCATTAATTTCATAATAAATCCTAACTTTACCATTGTCTGTTACTACTTGATAAGTATTAACCCACTCTTGATTTTTCAACTTAGTTAATATGGGGTAAATACTTCCTACTCCTTTCAATTTTAAATTGTTTACTTCAAGTTCTTTCATAATCTCATAACCATAACTTTTCTTTTTCGACAAAATAGATAATACACACATTTCTAAATGACCTTTAATTAAACTTGTTCTATCCATAGGATAAATTTAACAGAAATATATACTTCATTCA
>NZ_JASHJA010000021.1:0-58349 GCF_030733445.1 Bacillus sp. MMSF_3353 | reverse complement strand
TTCACGTTGTTTGTTTCGTTCAGTTTTCAAAGAACTACTTGGTCGCTCATTTGCGACTTCCTTATGTTAACATCTTCATTTTTCAATGTCAACTAAGTTTTTAAAATTTCTTTTTTATCGTCTTCTGCGTTTCCGCATCAGCGACGGTTATTAATTTATCATATAATAACTATTAACGTCAACACTTTTTAATAAAAAATTCTTTTCCTTACATAACGCATACACTCTTCTGCATTAGCGACTCTTCGAAATAAACAAAAAATGATTTTATATCTTTCTTCCATCGCCTTTTTTACAACGTCATGAATACGTTCATCTTCAAAATCAAATAGTAGTTCTTCTAACTCTCTCTTCAATATGTATTCCATTTCTTTTTTCTCTTCTTTCGTTAACATAAACCCAAGCAAATCATCACCTCAATCATTTCTTACAAAGCAATAAACGTTACGCTCATTTTCACTTATCAAAATCCTATCATTCATTATATCCACTGCTTACGATATTAATCCTTTGTTCTCTTTTTAATATTTAAAGCATATATGTAACTGAAAAGGATTGGACAAAGGGGCGTAATATTATGTTTTTCTTTTTTATTACGAGTAAACGAGCTTTTAAACACATTAGCTTAATAGTGATACTTTCCTTATTTACAGCATGGCTTCTCTTTTTGAAAACATATTCACATGAATCTGCTTTTTCAACTGCGACAGGACCTAAAGTTATTTACAAAGGAGACACCTCTAAAAAACAAGTTGCATTCACGTTTGATATTAGTTGGGGAGACAAAAAAGCAATTCCAATCCTTGATACACTTAAAGAAAGAGACATTAAGAATGCAACCTTCTTCGTTTCTGCTGCATGGGCAGAAAGACACCCTGATGTTGTTGAACGCATCATAAAAGATGGACATGAAATCGGTAGTATGGGCTATAATTACACGTCCTACACTTCTCTAGAGACAAATGAAATACGAAGAGATCTTTTACGAGCACAAGATGTTTTTACAAAACTTGGTGTGAAACAAGTCAAACTATTACGTCCACCTAGTGGAGACTTTAACAAAGCAACACTTAAAATAGCAGAATCACTCGGATACACCATCGTCCATTGGAGTAATAACTCAAACGACTGGAAAAACCCAGGTGTAAACAATATCGTTTCCAATGTCTCTACTAATTTAAAAGGTGGAGATATCGTCTTATTACATGCATCCGATTCTGCCCTTCAAACAAATAAAGCTTTACCACTGCTTCTACAAAAATTAAAGAGTGACGGATATGAGCAAATATCGGTATCACAACTTATTTCTAACACAAGTACAAAAAGTAAAGATGTAAGGTAATTCTTTTCCCTCGTGCCTTCACACATAAAAAGCTCTACTACCTATCATTAAGGTAGTAGAGCTTTTTTCATCCCGATATTTATATTCGTACAACCACCCTGCATAAAAACTCAAAAATCTCTCTTACTTAAGCCGACTTACTCGCCTTTCCAATTAAACGATGTAATATAAGTAACTGATATGCATTACATAATAAAAGTGGTATCACCATTAAATACAACCAATCTGTGTCATTAATACGAAGCGCTGGTACCCACTCAAGAATTGTTACAACAACCATAAAGAACAAAGCGGGCACAAATGCCTTTCTATTCGTTTCTTTACTTTTTATGTAAGCAACAATCGCCCCAAACACAAATAATACACCTGCAACAAGTATGTTATTCCCTAACGAAACTTCCCCATTTGCAATCAATATGGATCTTAAATACACGAAATCAAATAAAACGAATGCAATAAAGAAGAGCTGGACTGCATTCCATAAAGAAGGTGACCTGAACATCCCCAGTCCAAAACGATGGATTGTTAAATAGGCAAAGAACCCCATTTGACTTATAACACTAAAAATAAATCCTACACCCATCAACCAGAAGGAAACTGCTAAAATCTCCTTTCCGTCTAAATTTTGAAAAAATTTAGCGTACTTGTCCCACTCCAAAACAAACCCAATAATGACCGTGCTAATCCCACCTAGAAACAACGTCGTAAAAAACAGGCGTACCCACTTGCGGCTATTCACAACACATCCCCCATTATCCTTATATTTCTAATTAAATTGTATCAATGACAATTTCAAAAAGCTAGCCATGTTCATGTATAAATTCCTTAAAGATATTTATATTAAAAAGAGAGAACTGTGTTGAAAGGAGTTCCAACTTATGAAACGGATGCTGCTCGTTTTGACTTCTTCTTTTCTATTTCTTGTACTTGTAGCATGTGCACAAGGAAAAGAAGCAAAGTCCGAACTTGATTATGATCAAACGAAGAAAATGATTGTTGATATTTTAAAAACCGATCAAGGTAAGAAAGCCATTCAAGATGTGTTAACTGATGAAAAAATGAAACAAGCACTCATACTAGATGAAACAGTAGTAAAGAAAACGATTGAAGATGCAATGGTATCCGACAAAGGGCAACAATTCTGGGAAAAGCTCTTTAAAGACCCTGAGTTCTCATCGAAATTCGCTAAAAGTATGGGGAAAGAACAAACAACCTTAATGAAAACATTACTAAAAGACCCTGAATACCAAGCAGGCGTTATAGAAATTATGAAAAACCCTGAAGTAGAAAAAATAATGTTACAAACAATGAAGAGCAAAGAATACCGCCAATATTTACAACAAGTACTAACAGAAACTGCTGAAAGCCCACTCTTCCAAGCTAAGATGATTGATATTATTAGTAAAGGTGTACAAAAGGCCGAAAAAAGTGGATCTGATAAAAAAGAAGCAGGCGGTGAAGGTGGTTCCCAAGACGGTAAAAAGGAGCAACAGTAAAAATAATAATTATAATAATGAGTGGACAATATATGTATCGTCCACTCATTATTATTTTATTTTTGCGCGACAGCTATTTTATCAATTACTGTCTCAGCTATCGTACGATAAATAAGACCCGTCGTATGTGTATCTTCATATACCGAAGGCGCAAAGTCATCTTTATTCCAATCAGGTTGTTGAAGCGGGATTCGGCCAAGTACTTCTGTTTGAAGTTCTGTAGCTAATTTATCTCCTCCACCTCTTCCAAACACATATTCTTTTTCACCAGTTGTTTTACTTTCAAAATATGCCATATTTTCAACAACACCAAGAATACTATGTTCTGTACGTAAAGCCATGGCTCCAGCACGCGCTGCCACAAATGCCGCTGTTGGATGTGGCGTTGTTACAATAATCTCTTTACAAGCTGGCAACATTGAGTGTAAGTCTAGCGCAACATCACCTGTACCCGGTGGTAAATCTAAAACTAAATAGTCTAAATCGCCCCACTCTACTTCTGTAAAGAAGTGATTTAACATTTTCCCAAGCATAGGGCCTCTCCAAATAACCGGTGCATTATCTTCTACAAAGAATCCCATTGAAATTACCTTTACACCTAGACGCTCCACTGGAATGATTCTATCCCCTCTTACAACAGGACGTTTTTCTATCCCCATCATATCCGGTACGCTAAAACCATAAATATCAGCATCAATGATACCAACCTTTTTACCTAGACGAGCTAAAGCAATAGCAAGGTTAACAGAAACTGTTGATTTTCCGACTCCACCTTTTCCACTCGCCACTGCTAAAAATGTTGTTTTTGAATTTGGTGACAATAAAGATTCAGTTTGCTCTTCTTCCTGTTCCGGTGCAAACTGAGCTAATTCCTCTTCTGTAAATTCTGCAAAGCGAAGCCCTACTGTTGCTGCTCCTAGTTCTTTTACTAATTTTACAATTCCAGATTGCAATTGCATTTGTTCCGCTGTACCGGTTTTTACAATTGCAATTTTAACACTTACATGTTCCTTCTCAGGCTTAACTGTTACCTCTTTAATTGCACCTGTTTCTTTTAACGTTTTATGTAAAAACGGATCTACAATCCCTTCTAACGCTTCCACTACTTGCTCTTTCGTTACCATAGTTAGCCCAGCCCCCTGTATGAAAAATAACGTAATGTTAATTAAATTTATCTCTCTTTATTTTTGAAATAAATGCGTTTACATTTCCAGTATAACATATTTTCGGAAAACTTCGTTAACGGGAGAAACTCAAAAAATCCTCCTTATTCTGGAGGATTCCCTTTTTCCGTGAAATAACGTAATATACCACGATATACTGCAGCCGCTACCTTTTGCTGATATTTCTCCGAATTTAACATATACCTTTCGTTTACATTCGATAAAAAGCCAGCTTCAATTAGAGCACCTGGTGTTTTCGCATACTTCAATAAATACACATGAGAAATTGTTTTAGCAGAACGATTCGTATTCTCTAAACTCGTTCTCAATTCAGCTTGTATAAATTTCGCAGCACGTTCATTTTCAACCGAAGAACGATAGTAGAACGTTTGTGCGCCTTTCGATCCACTACTAGTTAAAGCATTTAAATGAATACTCGCAAAAAAGTCTACATCAGGCTTATTAATAATCTCTACACGCTTTTTTAAATCCTCTGCTTTACGTCTACTATATGATTTTGTATCTTTCTGAGCTAAATCATAATCTCCCTCACGTGTTAAAATAACTAGTGCACCTTGTTCTTGTAAATAATCTTGTACCTTCTTTGTAATTTCAAGCGTAATATCTTTTTCTATAATATCTTTTCCACCAACAGCCCCTCCGTCTGGCCCACCATGCCCAGCATCTAATACAATCACTTTCCCTGATAAGGGTAAATTCCAAGCTCGCCACGATTTTGTAATTTGAAATTCTTGTTTGACTAAAAAAAACAAAACAACCGCAGCGAGTGCAAAAGAGATAATTCGAATTCTCTTCATACCTTTCCTCCTCCAGCTAGTCCCTCTAATTACTTATATGGGACAAGAGGAAAGTTTATGCTTGTCTTAATGAAGCTTTAATCGATATCTTCTTTCACCTTTTTCATATCCTTCCTGCCACCATAAGCCGATAAACTGCTGGCAAGATTCAAAAAGTAATTCCTCATCTTGTAACTTAATTTCCCGCATAGTCATGCTCGTTAAAAATTGGAATAGTGTTTCCGTTAATTGTTGCTCTTCTTCTAAGGCTCTATATTTCACATCAAAGAATGATTCACCATAATAACCAAACTTACTGTATCTCGCTCCTAATAAATACGATTCTATCCCTAATTCAATACAGTAATCTTCATACTGACGATGAAGTTCCTGCATCTGAAAGGCATCCCTAATATTTGAACGTAATGTTTTTAATGATAATTCTCGCAGCATCTTCCGTTCATATTTCAACTGCTTTTCTTTTTGTTTTTCTTGTAAGCTGACAATGACATTCATAGTACTTATAAACCTCCCTAATACGTATTAGTCTAAACTTCTAAAGAAGAAGCATACGCGAGAGAATAGCACTAAAATATTCCAAACTACAAAAATTACAAAAGAGGAATGAAACATAAAAAAACCCCAACCAAAATGGTTGGGGTTTGTAGTTCGCAAAAATTAACGTTTTGAGAACTGAGGTGCACGACGTGCGCCTTTAAGACCGTATTTTTTACGCTCTTTCATACGTGCGTCACGAGTTAATAGACCTGCACGTTTTAGTGTTAGACGGTATTCTGGATCAGCTTTTAATAAAGCGCGAGAAATACCGTGACGAATAGCACCAGCTTGACCAGTGTATCCACCACCATTTACGTTTACAAGTACATCGTAGTTACCTAAAGTTTCTGTTGCAACTAGAGGTTGTTTCACTACTTCACGTAATGCAGCAAATGGGATATAGTTTTCAAAATCACGACCGTTAATGATAACGCGTCCTTCGCCTGGAACTAGGCGTACGCGCGCTACTGAACTCTTACGACGTCCAGTGCCATAGTATTGAACCTGTGCCAAAGTAAGCCCTCCTTTAATTGATTATCCGCGAAGTTCGTAAACTTCTGGTTTTTGTGCTTGGTGTGGATGCTCTGCTCCAGCATACACGTTTAATTTCTTAGATACTTGACGTCCTAAACGTCCTTTTGGAAGCATCCCTTTAATTGCAAGCTCTAACATTTGTACAGGGTAGTTTGTACGCATTTCTAGAGCTGTTCTTTGTTTAAGTCCACCTGGGTGGTTAGTGTGACGGTAGTAAATTTTATCGTTTAATTTATTACCTGTTAAATGAATTTTTTCAGCGTTAATAATAATTACATGATCACCCGTGTCAACGTGTGGTGTAAATGTAGGTTTGTTTTTACCGCGTAAAATAGATGCTACTTCAGTAGATAGGCGACCTAAAGTTTGACCTTCAGCATCAACCACATACCATTTACGCTCAACTTCGTTAGCTTTTGCCATAAAAGTCGTACGCATGTGTTTCCCTCCTCGTTATCTTTTCCATAGAAAAAATCTATTGTTTATCTTAAACACGATTTCCTTCCGGGGCTAATCGTGGTTTTAGAAACAATACCATATGTTATGATATACTTTTGAGTTTCTAATGTCAAGCAAATGTTACACCAGGATTAGTTGTTATAGTTTACCTGCCATAAGTAAAGTCCATGACCTGGAGCCATCTTTCCAGCAAACTGACGATTTTGTTTCGCTAAAATCTCTGGAATGCTATCAGGATCAAGCTTTCCTTGCCCTACGCTAAGTAACGTACCAACAATAATTCTGACCATATTATATAAAAATCCATTACCTACAAAACGAAAAATTAATTCATCGCCTTGCTCAATTAACTCAATTTCATAAATCGTTCGCACCTTATCTTTTTTGTCAGTTTTTGCCGAACAAAAAGAAGTGAAATCATGCGTTCCAATAAAATAAGGAATCGCCTTTCTTATAGAGCTTATTTCGAGCGGATATGGATATTGATATACGTAATTTCTACGGAATACATCCGCAGTCTTTGATAATAATACACGATAACGATATTCTTTTCTCTCGACACCGTAACGCGCATGAAATTCTTCTGTTTTTTTCTCTACCTGTCTGATAACAATATCATCTGGCAACATTGTGTTTAATGCATTACTCCATTGCCACTCTTCAAGCGACAACGGTGTATCAAAGTGTATGACTTGTCCTTTAGCGTGAACGGTAGAATCCGTTCTGCCCGATGCCTGAACACGAACAAGTGCTCCTTTATGCAATTTCTGCAAAGCTTTCTCAATCTCTTGTTGAACAGTACGATGCTGCGGCTGAATTTGATAACCACAAAAATGCATGCCATCATATGCAACCGTACATTTTATTCTATCCATTTCTCTATTCTCCATTACGATCGCACCCATGCCAAAATACAAGCTAAACAAAGTAAGCTTATTATCGTTACTGTATCACTTGTTTTCCAGTGTAGTTGCCTAAATTTAGTACGTCCTTCACCATTTTGATACCCACGTGCTTCCATAGCAATTGCTAAGTCCTCAGCACGCTTAAAAGCACTGATAAATAGAGGAACGAGTAGTGAGATAATAGCTTTCATCCTATCTTTTATCGGTCCTCCTGCGAAATCAATACCGCGTGAAGATTGTGCCTTCATTATTTTACTCGTTTCATCCATTAATGTCGGAATAAAACGAAGAGAAATTGACATCATTAATGCGATTTCATGAACAGGAACTTTTATACGTTTCAACGGCTTTAATAACGTCTCCAAACCATCTGTAATCTCAATAGGTGTCGTCGTTAACGTTAATAATGTCGTCATTAAAATAATAACGAAGAATCGTATAGAAATGTATATCCCTTGCTCTAATCCTTTTTCATGTATCGAAAACCAACCAAGCTGGAATAGTACTTCCCCTTCTTTATTTGTAAAAATATGCAGGAAAAATGTAAAAAGAAAAATCCATAGAATTGGTTTTAAGCCCGAAAGTACATAACGAATCGGCACTTTTGCAAAAAATAAAGCAATGAGTGCATATAAAAATAAAAATCCATATGAAATCGCATTATTTGCTAAGAAAACAACAAATACATATAAAAAGACAATCAGCAGCTTCGTACGTGGATCAAGTTGATGAATAAGAGACTTCCCTGGAATATATCTTCCAATAATCAACTGCTGCATGATTCATGACCACCTTTTCGTAACACCTGCACAACTTCATGAGTAAGATCCTCTAAAGATAAGGTAGCCTTTGGGATTGAAATACCAAACTTCTCTTCAATTGCACGTTTATACTTTAAAGACATAGGAAGATCCACGCCAATTTTCTCTAGTTCATCAGCATGTGAAAATACTTCCTCTGCACTTCCTTGCAAAAAGACCGTTCCTTTATGCATGACTACAATCTGCTCCGCATACTTAGCAGCATCCTCCATATTATGTGTTACTAGGATAACTGTAAGACCTTTTTCCTTATGCAGCTTATAAAACATCTCCATAAGTTCATTCTGCCCTTTTGGATCTAGTCCTGCTGTAGGTTCATCTAATACAAGCACTTCGGGTTCCATCGCCAATACACCCGCTATCGCAACACGCCTCATTTGCCCACCACTTAACTCAAACGGTGAACGTGTTAACAGTTCTGGCTCTAACCCTACAAGTTCAATTGCCTCTCTTGCCTTTTGCTTCGCTTCTTCTACAGATACCCCAAAATTAGTAGGGCCGAAACAAATATCCTTCTCCACAGTCTCTTCAAACAACTGATGTTCTGGGAATTGAAAGACAACCCCTACCTTTTTACGTAGTGGCTTTAGCTTTTTTTCTTTCTTTCCTGCCGAAATGAAATGTTCACCAATTTGAACTGTGCCATTCGTCGGCTGCAATAAACCATTTAAATGTTGAATCATCGTCGACTTACCTGAACCAGTATGACCGATAATGGCATAATAGCCCCCACTTGGAAACGACACGTCTACATCATAAAGTGCGCGTCTTTCAAATGGAGTTTTATATTGATAACGATGTTCTACTTTTTGGAATGTAATCTCCAAAGTTCGTTCACCAAGCTTTCCATTGTAAGATGCGTATTTTGCAAGAGAATTTCATTTCTTTTTAATAATTCTGCTATTTTCACTGAAAATGGTACATCTAATCCAATTTCTTGGAGCATATGAGAGGACTTGAAGATTTGCTTTGGAGTCCCTTCCTCTAATATTTCTCCCTTGTTTAAAATAATGACACGATCTGATTGTGCCGCTTCTTCTAAATCGTGCGTAATTGATAACACGGTAATACCTTTTTGATTAACAAGTTGTCTAACCGTCTCTACTACTTCACGTCTCCCTTGAGGATCTAACATTGACGTTGCTTCATCTAATATCAAAATAGATGGCTGAAGTGCTAAAACGCCTGCTATTGCCACTCGCTGCTTTTGCCCACCAGATAACGAATGAGGTTCATCATTAAGAAAATCTTCCATACGGACAAGTTTGAGAGCCTGATTTAATCTTTCTACCATTTGCTCTCTTGGCATTCCGATATTCTCTAAGCCAAAAACAACGTCGTCTTGCACTGTCGTTCCAACAAATTGATTGTCTGGATTTTGAAATACCATCCCAATTTGTTTTCGAACATCCCATACCGTTTCCTCTGATAAAACCATTGTATCATTTACTGTAATAGTCCCTGCTTCCGGCAAAAACAAACCATTCAATAATTTTGCAAGTGTAGACTTCCCTGAACCGTTTTGTCCAATAACAGATACCCATTCTCCCTCATACAAGGCAAATGAAACATCTTTTAATGCATAAGTGGCTGCCCCAGGATATTGAAATGATATATTTTCTGTCCGAAGTTTCTCTTTTTTCAATACAAGGCACCCTTTCCTTCGCCAAGTTAGCCTATTTTTATATTTAAAAAAAAGGGCCATGACCAGTTTCTTGAAAAGAACTGTCCTGCCCTTTTAATTATCATTATACTAACTCGATAATTACCATTGGTGCTGCGTCTCCGCGACGTGGACCAATTTTTGCAATACGAGTGTATCCGCCTTGGCGCTCAGCATAGCGTGGAGCTACATCAGCGAATAATTTTTGAAGTGCATCTTGACCAGTCTCAGCGTTAGCTACTTCATTGCGAATGAAAGCTGCTGCTTGACGACGAGCGTGAAGATCTCCGCGTTTACCTAAAGTGATCATTTTTTCCACTACAGAACGAAGTTCTTTTGCACGAGTTTCTGTCGTTTGGATGCGCTCGTTGATAATTAAATCAGTAGCTAAATCACGTAACATAGCTTTACGTTGCGCACTTGTACGGCCTAATTTTCTGTATGCCATTCGTAGTTCCCTCCTTTGTTGATGGGTTTAAATCCTCAGTCGTCTTTACGTAAACCTAAACCTAATTCCTCAAGCTTATGTTTAACTTCTTCTAAGGATTTACGTCCTAAGTTACGAACTTTCATCATATCTTCTTCTGTTTTGTTCGCAAGCTCTTGTACAGTATTAATTCCTGCACGTTTTAGGCAATTATAAGAACGAACAGAAAGATCTAGTTCTTCGATAGTCATCTCAAGAACTTTCTCTTTTTGATCTTCTTCCTTCTCGACCATAATCTCAGCATTTTGTGCTTCATCAGTTAAACCAACAAAGATATTTAAATGCTCAGTTAAGATTTTGGCACCTAAAGAGATAGCTTCTTTTGGCCCGATGCTTCCATCCGTCCATACATCAAGCGTAAGCTTATCATAATTAGCCACTTGTCCGACACGTGTCTTTTCCACTTGGTAAGTCACACGTGATACTGGAGTATAAATAGAATCAATAGGAATTACTCCTATTGGTTGATCTTCGCTTTTATTTGCATCAGCTGGCGTATACCCACGGCCACGCTTTGCAGTTAAACGCATGCGGAAATGCGCATTTTTTGCTAACGTTGCAATGTGTAAATCTGGATTTAAGATTTCTACATCACTATCATGAGTAATATCAGCAGCTGTGACAATACCTTCGCCCTGCACATCAATTTCCAACGTCTTCTCTTCTTCAGAGTAGATTTTAAGAGCTAACTTTTTCAAGTTTAAGATGATCGTCGTAACGTCTTCTACTACGCCCTCAACTGTTGAAAATTCATGTAATACGCCATCGATTTGGATAGCAGTAACAGCGGCACCAGGGAGTGAGGATAAAAGAATACGACGTAAGGAGTTACCCAAAGTAGTACCATATCCACGCTCAAGCGGTTCAATTACGAATTTACCATATTTAGCATCTTCGTTAAGTTCAACCGTTTCGATTTTCGGCTTTTCGATTTCAATCATTAACTAAACCCTCCTTCAAAACGTCGAAACCCCGGTTAAACAAAGGGATACCCCCTGTCTAACCGAAAGTCCCCCTTAGGCAGTTCCCGATTGTGCACAACAAGCGATGTTTCTGTACGAAATTTCTCGATAATGCATCATATCCATTATAGACAAAAGGGAAAATTCTATACAGAAAAATTACACACGACGACGTTTTGGTGGACGACATCCATTATGAGGAACTGGAGTAACATCTCTAATTGCTGTTACTTCTAGACCTGCAGCTTGAAGAGCACGAATTGCAGCTTCACGACCAGCACCAGGACCTTTAACAGTAACCTCTAAAGTTTTTAAACCGTGCTCCATTGCAACTTTAGCAGCAGCTTCAGCAGCCATTTGCGCAGCGAATGGAGTAGACTTACGAGATCCACGGAAACCAAGTGCACCAGCACTAGACCAAGAAAGTGCGTTACCATGAGTATCTGTAAGTGTTACGATTGTGTTGTTGAAAGTAGAACGAATATGAGCTATACCAGCTTCAATATTCTTTTTCACACGTTTTTTACGAGTGTTTGTTTTACGTGCCATTGTTAGTTCAACCTCCTTTACTTATTATTTCTTTTTATTTGCTACTGTACGACGTGGACCTTTACGTGTACGAGCATTGTTTTTAGAGTTTTGACCACGAACTGGTAAACCACGACGGTGACGAAGACCACGGTAAGAACCGATCTCCATTAGACGTTTAATGTTAAGAGATACTTCACGACGAAGGTCTCCCTCAACTTTAATACGATCGATGATATCACGGATACGTCCTAGTTCGTCTTCCGTTAAATCACGAACTCGTGTTTCTGAAGAAATACCAGCTTCAGTTAGAATTTTTTCAGCAGTTGTGCGACCAATGCCGAATACGTAAGTTAAAGAAAT
Organism: Bacillus sp. MMSF_3353; assembly: GCF_030733445.1. Lineage (NCBI taxonomy): Bacteria > Bacillati > Bacillota > Bacilli > Caryophanales > Bacillaceae > Bacillus > Bacillus sp. MMSF_3353. The sequence goes on along the minus strand of NZ_JASHJA010000021.1, from coordinate 46,271 downwards.
AACAACGCGTTTGTCTCGAGGAATATCTACACCTGCGATACGTGCCATTCTGAATGCACCTCCTTCTGATTAACCTTGTTTTTGTTTATGTTTAGGGTTTTCACAAATAACCATTACTTTTCCACGTCTACGAATAACTTTACATTTTTCGCAGATTGGTTTAACTGACGGTCTTACTTTCATGTCTCGAACCTCCTTAAAGATTACGGAGTGCTATATTATTTAAAACGGTACGTAATACGACCACGATTTAAATCGTACGGAGATAATTCTACCGTAACTTTGTCTCCTGGTAAAATACGAATGAAGTTCATACGGATTTTACCAGAAACGTGAGCCAATACGACATGCCCATTCTCTAATTCTACTTTGAACATAGCATTTGGCAACGTTTCAAGAACGGTACCTTCGACTTCAATTACATCATCTTTAGCCATTCAATAGTTCTCCCTTCTTCAAATCAGTAACATTTTACACTGCTCTGAAATCCCGGAGAGCCAGCTACTTATAAAGTGGTAAGGATTTCGTATCCTGCTTCTGTAAGAGCAATCGTGTGCTCAAAGTGTGCACACCATTTACCATCTACCGTTACCACTGTCCAGTCATCAGATAGTGTTTTTACATATCGTCTTCCTTGATTCACCATCGGCTCAACACAGATGACCATTCCCGGCTTTAATCTAGGGCCTCTATTTGGTGGACCATAGTGCGGGATTTGAGGGTCCTCATGTAAGTCTTGCCCGATTCCGTGACCAACATACTCCCTAACGATCGAGAACCCATTCTCTTCAGCATGGGTTTGAACCGCATGTGAGATATTTGATAATCTTTCGCCTGGTTTTACTTGTTCTAGACCAAGATACAACGATTTTTCTGTGACATCAAGTAGCTTTTGAACAGATTCAGAAATGTTTCCAACTGGATACGTCCATGCAGAATCTCCATGGTACCCATTGTATTTCGCACCAATATCGATACTGATGATATCGCCCTCTTCGAGCTTGCGCTTCCCTGGAATTCCGTGTACAAGCTCTTCATTTACAGAAGCACATATGCTCCCCGGAAATCCGTTGTATCCTTTAAAAGATGGCGTAGCACCATATTTTTGAATCGTCTTTTCCGCTATTTGATCGAGCTCTTTCGTTGTAATTCCTGGAGTAATATGCTGTTTCAACTCTTGATGAGTTAAAGCAACAATCCTGCCAGCTTCTCGCATGATTTCTATCTCGCGAGGAGTTTTGCAGATGATCATTACGCTAAGCCTCCGATGAGAACATCGATATCAGCAAATACTTTATTGATATCTTGCTCACCATTAATGCTTTGTAAGTAACCAAGCTCCTCGTAGAAATCAAGCAAAGGTTTTGTTTGCTTAATATTTACATCTAAACGATTTGCCACAGTTTCTTCATTGTCATCAGAGCGTTGATATAATTCGCCACCACATTTATCGCACACATCAGCTTTTGCTGGTGGATTGAATTCTAAGTGGTAAGTCGCACCGCACTCTTTACAAATGCGACGGCCTGTAAGGCGTGTTAATAACAACCCTGAATCCACATTAATGTTTAAAACATAGTCGATTTTTTTACCAAGATCTTTCATAATCTCTTCAAGAGCTGATGCTTGTGCAACAGTTCGTGGGAAACCGTCTAGTAAGAAACCTCTTACGCAGTCTTCTTGACTTAAACGTTCACGAACGATTCCGATTGTAACTTCATCTGGAACAAGTGCACCTTTATCAATAAAAGATTTTGCTTGTAGACCCATTTCAGTTTCAGCCTTCATAGCTGCACGAAACATATCTCCTGTTGAAATGTGAGGGATGTTATACTTGGCAACAATCTGTTCGGCTTGTGTACCTTTACCAGCACCAGGAAGCCCCATTAAAATTAAGTTCATCCTTGTTCCCCCTCAGAGTACATGAGCATGTAGGGAAGACAATTCTTCCCACTTACTCATTGCTTGATAAACCCTTTGTAATGGCGTTTTACCAGTTGACTTTCTAGCTGCTTCATTGTTTCTAAAGCAACGCCGACAACGATTAACATACTCGTTCCACCAATCTGTGCAGATGGAGGAAGATTTCCCAATTTCGTAAAGATAACTGGTAAGATTGCAATCGCTGCTAGGAAAATTGATCCTACAAAGGTCAAACGATACAAGATTTTTGTTAGATATTGTTCCGTATTCTTACCCGGACGAATACCTGGAACATATCCACCTTGTTTGTTTAGATTCTCTGACATTTGCTCTGGATTAACCTGAACAAACGCATAGAAATATGTGAAGGCTACAATGAGCGCAACATATATGATCATTCCCACTGGGTGAGAATAGTTAAAGTTTGCAATGATCCACTGCGATACATCATGATTCGGGAAGAACTGTGCAATAGTTGGAGGCGTAATTAAGAATGAAACAGCAAAAATGACTGGAATAACACCCGCACTATTTACCTTAAGGGGTAAATGTGTGTTTTGTGCTCCAGCATGATTCCCATTCCCTCCTGTTACACGCTTCGCATATTGAATTGGGATCTTTCTAACAGCCTGTTGAATGAAAATAACACCAACAATAACCGCTAGCACAGCTAGTAAGATCAATGCAACTTTAACGATACTCATGAACAATTGATCTCCGATATTTTGAAACTGTTGTTGATACACTTGAGATATAACACTTGGGATCGCTGCGGCAATACCGCCAAAGATAAGGATGGAAATACCATTACCTACACCTTTAGCTGTAATCTGTTCACCTAACCACATTAAAAATGCAGTACCAGCAGTCAGTACCGTAGCAATGTATAAATAAGTGCTCCAACCAGGATTCAAAATTAATTGCCCACCTACCATACCATTAAAACCAATTGACATACCAAACCCCTGAATAAACGCAAGAACAATTGTAAAGTAACGCGTGAATTGCGTTAGTTTACGACGGCCCATTTCACCTTGCTTCGACCATTCCGAAAATTTAGGAACAACATCCATCTGCAATAATTGCACGATGATGGATGCTGTAATATACGGCATGATTCCCATCGCGAAGATGGAGAAGTTTTTCAAGGCGCCACCGCCAAATGTATTTAGGATACCTAAGGCATTTAATTGATCTTGTGCTTTCAGTACGTCTCCATTTGTAAATGGCACTGGGATAAACGTGCCAATTCTGAATACGATTAACATCGCTAAAGTGAATAATATTTTACGTCTTATCTCAGCAACGCGCATAAAGTTGGAGATTGTACGAAACATTAGATCACCTCAACTGATCCGCCAGCTGCTTCAATTGCTTCTTTAGCACTTGAAGAGAACTTGTGCGCTTTAACAGTTAATTTTTTCTCTACTGCGCCGCTTGCAAGAATTTTAACACCGTCGTTTAACTTGCTGATAACGCCAGTTTCCAGCAATAATTCAGGTGTTACTTCTGTACCATCTTCAAAACGATTTAACGTTGATAAGTTTACAATAGTAAACTCTTTACGGTTAATGTTTGTGAAGCCGCGTTTTGGTAAACGACGGAATAATGGAGTTTGACCACCTTCGAAGCCAAGACGAACACCGCCACCAGAACGTGCGTTTTGTCCTTTATGACCTTTACCAGCAGTTTTACCGTTACCAGAACCGATACCACGACCGACACGGTTACGTACTTTACGAGAACCTTCTGCAGGTTTTAATTCATGAAGTTTCATTCCCAGGCACCTCCTTATATTAATGAGTTATCCTTAAGCTTCTGTTACAGTTATAAGGTGAGAAACTTTGTTGATCATACCAAGAATAGCAGGAGTTTCTTCCTTAACTACAGTTGAATTCAACTTTTTAAGACCTAAAGCTTCTACCGTCGCACGTTGATCTTGTGGACGACCAATTACACTACGAGTGAGGGTAATTTCTAACTTTTTCGCCATTTGTTTTCCCTCCTTAACCTAGTAGCTCTTCTACAGATTTACCGCGTAATTTTGCAACATCTTCAGCGCGCTTAAGTTCGCTTAATCCGTTCACAGTAGCGCGAATCATGTTGATTGGTGTGTTAGAACCAAGAGATTTCGAAAGAATATCTTGTACACCAGCTAATTCAAGTACCGCACGAACAGGTCCACCAGCAATAACACCAGTACCTTCAGCAGCAGGTTTTAAGAATACTTCACCAGCTCCAAAATGACCGTTGATTGTGTGTGGAATTGTTGTACCAACTAATGGTACAGCGATTAAGTTTTTCTTAGCGTCTTCGATAGCTTTGCGGATTGCGTCTGGTACCTCTTGTGCTTTACCAGTACCGAATCCAACATGACCGTTTTTATCGCCAACTACAACTAGTGCAGCAAAGCGGAAACGACGACCACCCTTAACAACTTTCGCGACACGATTTATCGTAACTACACGTTCTTCAAGTTCTAATTTACTTGGGTCAATGCGATGCATCAATTTTCCCTCCTTTGACCATTAAAATTGTAATCCAGCCTCACGAGCAGCCTCAGCTAGAGCTTTAACACGGCCATGGTATAAGTAACCACCGCGATCGAATACTACTTCTTTAACGCCTTTCTCTACAGCACGCTTAGCAACTGATTCTCCTACTTTCGTAGCAGCTTCAGTATTGCTAGTACCGTTAAGAGCAAGGTCTTTATCAAGAGTAGATGCACTTACTAACGTTACACCATTTACATCATCAATAACTTGAGCGTAAATATGTTGGTTAGAACGGAACACGTTTAAACGTGGACGTTCTGCAGTACCAGTAAGTTTAGCACGTACACGTGCATGTCTTTTCTTACGAGTCGCATTTTTATCAGCTTTAGTGATCATTCTTGTCACTCCTTTCTCTCACCTAACGGGTTTACTTAGCAGTTTTACCTTCTTTACGACGAACAACTTCGCCTTCGTAACGAATACCTTTACCTTTATAAGGCTCAGGAGCACGTACAGCACGGATGTTAGCAGCAAATTCGCCAACACGTTGCTTGTCGATACCTTTGATTACGATTTTAGTTGGTACAGGTACTTCAACTTCAAGACCTGCTTCCGGAGTCATTTCTACTGGATGAGAATAACCTACGCTTAATACAAGTTTATCTCCTTGTTTTTGAGCACGGTAACCAACACCGACTAATTCAAGTCCGCGTGCGAAACCTGTAGTTACACCTTCAACCATGTTTCCGATTAAAGCACGAGTTGTACCGTGTAATGCACGGTGTTCCTTCTGTTCAGATGGACGCTCAACTGTTAGTGTATTTTCTTCAATTTTGATAGACATATCAGCATTGAATTTACGAGTTAATTCACCTTTAGGGCCTTTTACTGCTACAGTATTGTCTTCTGCAATTGTAATAGTAACACCTGCAGGGATTTCAAGAATCTTTTTACCAATACGAGACATGTGGTCACACCTCCGTTCGTTTTAAATATATATTACCAAACGTATGCTACTACTTCTCCACCAGTTTGTAATTGACGAGCGTCTTTGTCTGTCATTACTCCCTTAGATGTAGAAACAAGAGCGATACCTAATCCGTTAAGTACACGTGGTACTTCATCAGCTTTAGCGTAAACGCGTAAGCCAGGTTTACTGATACGTTTTAATCCAGTGATTACACGTTCATTGTTTGCACCATATTTCAGGAAAATACGAAGGATACCTTGTTTGTTATCCTCGATGTATTCTACATCACGAATGAAACCTTCACGTTTTAAAAGTTCAGCGATCTCTTTTTTGATTTTAGAAGCAGGAACCTCTAATTTCTCATGACGTACCATGTTCGCATTACGGATGCGAGTAAGCATGTCTGCAATTGGATCTGTCATCACCATGTGTTTTACCTCCTTCCCATTTGTGGGTTTTACCAACTAGCTTTTTTAACACCAGGAATTTGACCTTTATATGCAAGTTCACGGAAACAAATACGGCAAAGCTTAAATTTGCGGTATACAGAATGCGGACGACCGCAGCGTTCGCAACGTGTATACTCTTGTACTTTAAACTTAGGAGTACGCTTTTGTTTCGCTATCATAGATTTTTTAGCCACGTTTTCGCCTCCTCTACTTAGCGTTGGTTTCCATTATTTTTGGAATGGCATACCGAATTGTGTTAAAAGTTCACGAGCTTCTTCATCAGTTTTCGCTGTAGTAACGATTACGATGTCCATACCGCGGACTTTGCTTACTTTATCATAATCGATCTCAGGGAAGATAAGTTGCTCTTTAACACCTAATGTGTAGTTCCCACGACCATCGAATGATTTCTTAGAAACACCACGGAAATCACGTACACGTGGTAAAGAAACTGATACTAATTTGTCGAAGAACTCATACATTTGCTCGCCGCGTAAAGTTACTTTCGCACCGATTGGCATACCTTCACGAAGACGGAAACCAGCGATTGATTTTTTAGCACGAGTTACAACAGGTTTTTGACCTGCGATTTGTGTTAATTCTTCTACTGCATTGTCTAAAGCTTTTGAGTTAGATACCGCGTCACCAACACCAGTGTTGATTACGATCTTTTCGATTTTCGGTACTTCCATCACAGATTTATAGTTAAACTTGCTCACTAGAGCAGGAGTAATTTCCTTTTGGAACTTCTCTTTAAGGCGATTCAATGAAGTGACCTCCTTTCTTAAGAAAATTATTTATCTAATAATTCACCAGATTTTTTTGCAATACGAACTTTTTTACCATCTTCTACTTTGAAGCCTACGCGAGTAGGTTCACCTGTTTTCGGATCTAAAACCATAACGTTAGAAACGTGAATAGGTGCTTCTTTAGTAATAATTCCACCTTGTGGATTTAATTGAGATGGCTTAGAGTGTTTTTTAACGATGTTAACACCCTCAACGATAACACGGTTTTGCTTTGGGAAAGCCACAAGGATAACGCCTTGTTTTCCTTTGTCTTTTCCAGTGATTACCTGTACTTTATCACCTTTTTTTACATGCATCTTAATTCTGCACCTCCTTAGCAAGGCAATACCTTAAATTATAGAACTTCTGGAGCTAAAGAAACGATCTTCATGAAGTTGCTATCACGTAATTCACGAGCTACTGGTCCGAAGATACGAGTACCACGTGGGCTCTTATCGTCTTTGATGATAACCGCTGCGTTTTCATCAAATTTGATATAAGAACCGTCCGGACGACGAGCTCCGCTCTTCGTACGTACCACTACTGCTTTAACAACGTCACCTTTTTTAACAACGCCACCTGGTGTTGCTTGTTTTACCGTAGCAACGATAATGTCACCAATGTTAGCATATTTACGACCAGAGCCGCCTAATACTTTAATTGTTAAAAGTTCACGTGCACCAGAGTTGTCAGCAACTTTCAAACGAGATTCTTGTTGGATCATGTTATGAAACCTCCCTTCGGACTAAAAATTCCGATTCGTCTATTTAGATAATAACCGCTTCTTCAACGATTTCAACTAAACGGAAACGCTTAGTAGCAGAAAGCGGGCGAGTTTCCATGATTTTAACGATATCGCCAAGTTTCGCTTGGTTTTGCTCATCATGGGCTTTGTACTTCTTAGAATACTTAACACGTTTTCCGTACAAGGAATGAGTTTTGTAAGTTTCAACTAAAACTGTAATCGTTTTGTCCATTTTGTCAGACACAACACGACCAGTATAAACTTTGCGTTGGTTACGTTCGCTCACTATGCAAACCTCCCCTCAATTTATCGATTAATTCCGATCTCTCTTTCACGAACTACAGTTTTCATACGAGCAATTGCTTTACGCACTTCACGAATGCGAGTTGGATTCTCTAATTGTCCTGTAGCAAGTTGGAAGCGAAGATTGAACAATTCTTCCTTTAAAGCTTTAACTTTTGTTTCGATTTCGGCAGTGGTTAATTCACGAATATCATTAGTTTTCATTAGATTCACCACCATTTTCTTCACGTTTTACGAATTTACATTTCACAGGTAACTTGTGAGCTGCAAGACGTAATGCTTCGCGTGCTACCTCTTCAGATACACCCGCGATTTCGAACATAATTTTCCCAGGTTTTACTACTGCTACCCAGCCTTCTGGTGCCCCTTTACCGGAACCCATACGTACTTCTAGAGGTTTTGCAGTGTAAGGTTTAGAAGGGAAAATTTTAATCCATACTTTACCGCCACGTTTCATGTAACGAGTCATTGCACGACGAGCAGCTTCGATTTGACGGTTTGTAATCCATGAAGCAGCTTGTGCTTGTAAACCGAATTCACCGAAAGCAATTTCAGTTCCACCTTTTGCACGACCACGCATTTTACCACGATGCTCTCTACGATATTTTACGCGTTTTGGCATTAACATATTATTTTCCTCCTTCCTCAGAAGCTTTCTTTTTTGTAGGAAGGACTTCTCCACGGTAGATCCATACTTTTACGCCTAATTTACCGTATGTTGTATCAGCTTCAACTGCTGCATAGTCAATATCAGCGCGAAGTGTATGAAGTGGAACAGTTCCTTCACTGTAAGATTCTGCACGAGCGATATCAGCTCCGCCAAGACGACCAGAAACCTGTGTTTTAATACCTTTAGCACCTGCACGCATAGCACGTTGAATAACTTGCTTTTGTGCACGACGGAATGATACACGGTTTTCTAATTGACGAGCGATGTTTTCGCCTACTAATTTAGCGTTAAGATCAGCTCTCTTAACTTCTAAAATGTTGATGTGTACACGCTTGCCTGTTAATTGGTTAAGAGCTTTACGAAGTGCTTCAACTTCAGTACCACCTTTACCAATTACCATACCAGGTTTTGCAGTGTGAATTGTAACATTTACACGATTTGCTGCACGTTCGATTTCTACTTTAGCAACAGCAGAATCTTTTAAGCGTACAGTAATGTACTCACGGATTTTGATGTCTTCATGTAGTAATGTAGCATAATCTTTCTCTGCGAACCAACGAGATTCCCAGTCACGGATAACGCCGACACGAAGACCAATTGGATTAACCTTTTGACCCATCGATTATCCCTCCTTCTTTTCTGATACCACAACTGTAATGTGGCTTGTGCGTTTGTTAATTTGGCTTGCACGACCCATTGCACGTGGACGGAAACGTTTCAACGTTGGACCTTCGTCAACGAAAACTTTTTCAACAACTAGGTTGTTAATATCCATCTCATAATTGTGCTCTGCATTTGCGATTGCAGATTTTAAAACTTTCTCTACAACTGGAGAAGCAGTTTTTGGTGTGTGGTTAAGGATAGCAATCGCTTCACCCACTTGCTTACCTCGGATTAAGTCTACTACTAAACGAACTTTACGAGGAGCAATACGAACTGTTCTCGCTACTGCTTTAGCTTGCATTGAAGTGCCTCCTCTCATTATCTTCTAGTTTTCTTATCGTCAGCAAGGTGACCTTTATACGTACGAGTTGGTGCGAATTCACCTAACTTATGGCCAACCATATCCTCAGTGATGTACACAGGTACGTGTTTACGACCATCATATACAGCGATTGTGTGTCCGATGAACTGAGGGAAGATTGTTGAACGGCGAGACCAAGTTTTAACAACTTGTTTTTGCTCAGATGCAACTAATTTTTCCATTTTGCTCATTAAGTGATCATCGACAAATGGTCCTTTTTTTAAGCTACGAGCCATTTTGGTGCCTCCCTTCGTGATTGGCGTACGGTTCTAGAAATGAACCGTACTACAATCCCATTATTTTTTACGACGACGAACGATGAATTTGTCAGACGCTTTGTTTTTCTTACGAGTCTTGAATCCAAGAGTTGGTTTACCCCATGGAGACATTGGAGACTTACGTCCGATTGGAGAACGTCCTTCACCACCACCGTGTGGGTGATCAACCGGGTTCATTACAGAACCACGAACTGTTGGGCGTTTACCTAACCAGCGAGAGCGACCTGCTTTACCGATTTTGATAAGTTCATGCTGTTCGTTACCTACTTGACCGATTGAAGCGCGACAAGCAGATAATACAAGACGTACTTCACCAGAAGTTAAACGTACAAGTACGTATTTACCTTCTTTACCAAGTACTTGAGCAGAAGTACCAGCAGAACGAACTAATTGTCCGCCACGACCAGGCTTAAGCTCGATATTATGAACAACAGTACCTACTGGAATGTTGATTAATGGTAATGCGTTACCGATTTTGATGTCAGCTTCTGGGCCAGACATAACTTCCATACCTACTTCTAAAGATTTAGGAGCAAGAATGTAACGTTTTTCACCGTCAACGTAGTTAATTAATGCGATATTCGCAGAGCGGTTTGGATCGTATTCGATCGTAGCAACGCGTCCTGGAATTCCATCTTTGTTACGCTTAAAGTCGATGATACGGTATTGACGCTTATGTCCGCCACCTTGATGACGTACAGTAATTTTACCTTGGTTATTACGACCAGCCTTCTTGCTTAAAGGAGCAAGTAATGACTTTTCTGGTCTGTCAGTCGTGATTTCAGCGAAATCATTCGTAGTCATATTACGACGACCGTTAGTAGTTGGATTATACTTTTTAATTCCCATCTCAATTTCCCTCCTTCTTTAGTAAGAATTAAACACCTTGGAAGATTTCGATTTCTTTGCTGTCAGCAGTTAGCTTAACGATTGCTTTACGACGACGGCTAGTAAAACCAGCGTGACGACCAACGCGTTTTGCTTTCGGCTTGTAGTTCATGATGTTCACTTTTTCTACTTTAACACCAAAGATCGCTTCAAGAGCATCTTTAACTTCTGTTTTATTAGATTTAACGTCCACATCGAACGTGTATTTTTTTTCAGCCATCATTTCCATAGAACGTTCAGTGATAACTGGGCGCTTAATGATATCACGAGGATCTCTCATTATGCAAGCACCTCCTCTACTTTTTCCACTGCCGCTTTTGTCATGATTAGCTTATCATGATGAAGCACGTCTAAAACGTTTACGCCATCAGCAGTGATTACTGTTACTCCAGGGATATTGCGAGCAGATAACTCTACAGATTCGTTTGCATCAGCAGTTACGATAAGAGCTTTCTTCTCAACAGTTAATCCTTTAAGTACTGCTAGCATGTCTTTTGTTTTTGGTGCATTTAACACTAGGTCTTCAAGAACTACAATGTTGTTCTCAACTACTTTAGTAGCTAATGCAGATTTGATTGCTAAACGACGAACCTTCTTAGGAAGTTTGTACGCATAGCTTCTTGGTGTAGGTCCGAATACCGTACCACCACCACGCCATTGAGGAGAGCGGATAGACCCTTGACGAGCACGTCCAGTTCCTTTTTGACGCCATGGTTTACGACCACCACCACGAACTTCAGAACGAGTTTTTACTTTGTGTGTACCTTGACGTAAAGATGCACGTTGCATCATTACAGCTTCGAAAAGTACAGCTTCATTTGGTTCGATACCGAAAATAGCTTCAGCTAATTCGATTTCACCAACCTGTGAACCAGTTTGGTTATATACAGTAACTTTTGGCATTGGAATTCCTCCTTCCTATTGTGAATTATTTGCTAACCTTCACAGCGCCTTGAACAACTACAAGAGATTTCTTAGCACCTGGAACGTTACCTTTTACTAGTAATAAGTTGCGCTCAGTGTCAACTTGAACGATTTCTAAGTTTTGGATAGTAACTTGGTCTCCACCCATACGTCCAGCAAGTTTTTTGCCTTTGAATACACGGTTCGGAGCAACTGGGCCCATTGAACCTGGACGACGGTGATAGCGAGAACCATGAGACATAGGTCCGCGAGATTGTCCGTGGCGTTTGATAACACCTTGGAAACCTTTACCTTTAGAAATTCCTGTTACGTCAACGATTTCACCTGCAGCGAAAACTTCAACTTTTACCTCTTGACCAACCTCTAATCCGTCCACGTCTGCATCGCGGATTTCGCGAATGAAGCGCTTAGGAGTTGTAGATGCTTTAGCAGTGTGGCCTTGTTCAGGTTTGTTAGTTAACTTTTCACGTTTATCTTCAAATCCTAACTGGATTGCATTGTAGCCATCAGTTTCAGTTGTTTTCTTTTGAAGAACAACGTTTGGATTAGCAGCGATAACTGTTACTGGGATTAACTCACCGTTCTCAGCAAATACTTGAGTCATACCGATCTTTCTTCCTAAGATTCCTTTGGTCATGAGTTACACCTCCTACATTTTTAAGTTATATGAATTATAGTTTGATTTCGATATCTACACCAGACGGTAAGTCTAAACGCATTAATGAATCTACTGTTTGTGGAGTAGGACTCACGATATCGATTAAACGTTTGTGTGTGCGCATTTCGAATTGCTCACGAGAATCTTTGTACTTATGAACAGCACGAAGAATTGTGTAAATAGTCTTCTCAGTTGGTAATGGGATCGGACCAGAAACTGTTGCCCCAGAACGCTTAGCTGTTTCTACAATTTTCTCAGCTGATTGATCAAGAATACGGTGATCATAAGCTTTTAAACGGATACGAATTTTTTCTTTTGCCATTATTTTCCCTCCTTCGTTCGCCTATTTCTAAAATAGACCTTCTCCATGGAAATTTCCCCACACCATGCCATGGCAAAGCGGCCGGGTGTGTCAGCAACCTTCCACTTCATCGCAGTCAAAGACCAACATTGTCTATTATACAATGTTATTCGTCTAGATGCAAGCATCTTTTTGTTTGCATCTGCTTTTCTCTACTTTTGCTATTATACATGGCACTTTAAAGAATTTCAAGTTTTCATCTCACAGAATCTGTTTTACAGTTTCTGGATTTTAGTTTATTGATTTTGTATTACTATAGAAGAAACTCGTCAAAACATAAAAAAATCATTTCATTCCTTATATAAATACAAACAAAAAAACCAAGGGAAAATCCCTTGGTTTTTTTATATCAGTTAAGATTACTCAACGATAGTAGCAACTACACCGTAACCTACTGTACGTCCACCTTCACGAATAGAGAATTTAGTTCCCTCTTCGATAGCGATTGGAGCGATAAGTTCGATAGTCATTTCGATGTTGTCACCAGGCATTACCATTTCAGTACCTTCTGGTAATTGGATGATACCAGTTACGTCAGTTGTACGGAAGTAGAACTGAGGACGGTAGTTAGCGAAGAATGGAGTGTGACGTCCACCTTCTTCTTTAGATAATACGAAAACTTCAGCTTTGAATTTAGCGTGAGCTTTTACAGAGCCAGTTTTAGCAAGAACTTGTCCACGTTGGATGTCTTCACGAGCAACCCCACGAAGTAAAGCACCGATGTTGTCTCCAGCTTGAGCTTGGTCAAGAAGTTTACGGAACATCTCTACACCAGTTACAGTTGTAGAAGCATTTTCTTCAGCAAGACCGATGATTTCTACTACGTCACCAACTTTAACGATTCCGCGCTCTACACGACCAGTTGCAACTGTACCACGACCTGTGATAGAGAATACATCCTCGATAGGCATTAAGAATGGTTTGTCAGTTTCACGTTCTGGAGTTGGGATGTAAGCATCAACTTCAGTCATTAATTCAATGATTTTTGCTTCCCAATCAGCTTCTCCTTGAAGAGCTTTAAGAGCAGAACCTTTGATTACAGGAATATCGTCGCCTGGGAATCCGTATTCAGATAATAGGTCGCGAACTTCCATTTCTACTAATTCTAATAATTCTTCGTCGTCTACCATGTCGCATTTGTTTAAGAATACAACGATGTAAGGAACACCTACTTGACGAGAAAGAAGGATGTGCTCACGTGTTTGAGGCATTGGGCCATCAGCAGCAGATACTACTAAGATACCGCCGTCCATTTGAGCAGCACCAGTGATCATGTTTTTAACATAGTCAGCGTGACCTGGGCAGTCAACGTGTGCATAGTGACGAGTTTCAGTTTCGTACTCAACGTGTGCAGTTGAGATTGTGATTCCGCGCTCTCTTTCTTCTGGAGCAGCGTCGATTTGATCGTATCCGCGTGCTTCAGCACCACCAGCTTTTGCAAGAACTGTAGTGATCGCAGCAGTTAATGTAGTTTTACCATGGTCAACGTGGCCGATTGTACCGATGTTAACATGGGGTTTAGAACGTTCGAATTTAGCTTTAGCCATTCTAAATTCCTCCTTAGTTTATATAGGTTATTTTATATTTAGACTAGAAAGTGAAACTTACGTCCCACTTTCTAAGCTTACATAAGTAGTTATACTTGAACAATCGATAAAAATCAATTATTCACCTTTATTTTTTTTAATAATTTCTTCAGAAACAGACTTCGGTACTTCTTCATAATGATCAAATGTCATTGAGAATGTTCCGCGTCCTTGAGTGTTAGAACGTAATGCCGTTGCATAACCGAACATTTCAGAAAGTGGAACCATAGCACGAACAACTTGTGCGTTACCGCGAGCTTCCATACCTTCTACACGTCCACGACGAGATGTTACGTCGCCCATAATGTCACCCATGTACTCTTCAGGAATTACAACTTCAACTTTCATCATTGGCTCAAGAATTACTGGGCTACATTTAGAAACCGCAGCTTTAAGTGCCATAGATGCAGCGATTTTGAACGCCATCTCAGATGAATCGACATCATGGTAAGATCCGTCAACTAACGCAGCTTTGATGTCAACTAGTGGATAACCAGCTAGTACACCATTTTTAAGTGAGTCTTCAAGACCCGCTCCAACAGCTGGGATGTATTCACGTGGAACTACACCACCGACGATTTTGTTTTGGAATTCAAAACCTTTACCTTCTTCATTAGGTTCAAACTCAATCCAAACGTGACCGAATTGTCCACGACCACCAGATTGACGAGCGAACTTACCTTCAACTTTCGCAGCAGCGCGGAAAGTCTCACGGTATGCTACCTGAGGAGCACCAACGTTTGCTTCCACTTTGAATTCACGGCGCATACGGTCAACGATGATATCAAGGTGAAGTTCACCCATACCAGCGATGATTGTTTGGCCAGTTTCTTGGTCAGTGTGAGCACGGAATGTTGGATCTTCTTCAGAAAGCTTAGATAATGCTGTACCCATTTTATCTTGGTCAGCTTTAGATTTTGGTTCGATAGCTACAGAGATAACTGGCTCTGGGAATTCCATAGACTCAAGGATAACAAGACTCTTCTCATCACAAAGAGTATCACCAGTAGTAGTATCTTTTAAACCTACAGCAGCAGCGATATCACCAGCGTAAACTGTTGAAATCTCTTCACGGCTGTTAGCGTGCATTTGTAGGATACGACCTACACGCTCACGCTTACCTTTAGTTGAGTTTTTCACGTATGATCCAGAGTTTAACACACCAGAATACACACGGAAGAACGTTAACTTACCAACATAAGGGTCAGTCATGATTTTGAATGCTAAAGCTGCGAATGGTTCTTCATCGCTAGACTTACGTTCGATTTCTTCATCTGTATCCGGAAGAGTACCTTTAATAGCTGGTACGTCTAATGGAGATGGTAGGTAGTCGATAACTGCGTCTAACAGAATTTGAACACCTTTATTTTTGAATGCAGAACCACAGATTACTGGGAAGAATTCTACAGAAGTTGTAGCCTTACGGATACCAGCTTTAAGCTCTTCTACAGTGATTTCTTCACCTTCTAGGTACTTCATCATCATTTCTTCATCAAGCTCAGCTACCGCTTCGATAAGTTTTCCACGGTATTCTGCAGCTAATTCTTTATGCTCTTCAGGAATTTCAACACGCTCGATGTCTGTTCCTAAATCGTTACCGTACATGTAAGCACATTCCTCAACAAGGTCAATGATACCATTGAACTCATCTTCAGCACCAATTGGTAACTGAATTGGGTGTGCGTTTGCTTGTAAACGATCGTGGATTGTTCCTACAGAGTATAAGAAATCCGCACCAATCTTATCCATTTTGTTAACGAATACGATACGAGGTACACCGTAAGTAGTAGCCTGACGCCAAACAGTTTCTGTTTGTGGTTCTACACCAGATTGTGCATCAAGTACTGCTACCGCACCATCAAGTACGCGTAAAGAACGTTCTACTTCTACTGTGAAGTCTACGTGTCCTGGAGTGTCAATGATGTTTACACGGTGACCTTTCCATTGAGCTGTAGTTGCAGCAGAAGTAATTGTGATACCACGCTCTTGCTCTTGCTCCATCCAGTCCATCTGAGATGCACCTTCATGAGTTTCACCGATTTTATGAATACGTCCTGTATAATACAGAATACGCTCAGTTGCTGTTGTTTTACCAGCATCGATGTGAGCCATGATACCAATATTACGAGTGTTTTCTAAAGAGAACTCTCTTGTCATTTGGTGTCTTGCTCCTTCCATATATGGATTGGATTTTTTTATTTTAAGTAGCAAAAAAGCCACTTTATATTGTTACACATGTCAGTATGTCCAGTACCCTCATTATGTAAAACGAGCGCCCAACGAAAGGGAGAGGCATTCTCCCTCTCCACACTTCCATAAGCGACAAATAAAGCGGTTTATGCTTACATTTATTTTACGTTGAATCCTACCAACGGTAATGAGCAAATGCTTTGTTAGCTTCTGCCATTTTATGAGTGTCTTCACGTTTCTTAACAGATGCACCAGCATTGTTAGCTGCATCTAAGATTTCGTAAGCTAGACGCTCTTCCATAGTTTTTTCACCACGAAGACGAGCATAGTTTACTAACCAGCGAAGACCTAAAGTTGTACGGCGTTCTGGACGAACCTCAACTGGAACTTGGTAGTTAGCACCACCAACACGACGAGCACGTACTTCAAGAACAGGCATGATGTTCTTAAGAGCTTGCTCGAATACTTCCATAGGGTCTTTATCTGAACGTTCACGAACGATATCGAAAGCGTTATAAAGAATTGTTTGAGATTTACCTTTTTTACCGTCAACCATCATTTTGTTGATAAGGCGTGTTACTAGCTTAGACTTGTACATTGGATCTGGTAACACGTCACGTTTCGCAACAGGTCCTTTACGAGGCATATTGAGTTCCTCCTTTCATTATAAGTTTATTATTTTTTAGCAGGTTTTGGTCGCTTAGTACCATATTTAGAACGTCCTTGCATACGTTTGTCAACACCAGCTGTATCAAGCGCACCACGAACGATGTGGTAACGTACCCCTGGTAAATCCTTTACTCGACCACCGCGAATTAATACTACGCTATGCTCTTGTAGGTTATGACCGATACCTGGGATGTAAGCTGTAACCTCGATACCGTTTGTTAAACGTACACGAGCGTATTTACGTAACGCTGAGTTAGGTTTCTTTGGAGTCATTGTACCAACACGAGTACATACACCACGTTTTTGAGGTGCAGAGATATCAGTTGATTTTTTCTTTAAAGAGTTGAACCCTTTGTTTAACGCAGGTGATTTAGATTTCCATACTTTATCAGTACGACCATTTCTCACTAATTGGTTAATAGTAGGCATTTGATTATCCTCCCTTCGCATGTTTGTATGACCACATATCCAGGTGGTTCATTATTAGTTGAAAACAAAGTTTTTGCAAGGAAGAGCAAATGCTCTCTCCTCACAAAAACAGTTTTAACTTATTATTCCTATTGCTGAAGCTCCCACTTGAATCCCCGAAACTTTTCCAAGCTTACGAACTGATTCAACTTTGGTTATGGGTATGTTATGTTGCAAGGCGGTACGAATGATCATATGGGTTAACCGCATATCAGCATCTTCCGCAATAACAACTTCTTTAACTATACCATTTTTGATTGCCTCCAATGTGCGTTTATGACCAACGACTACATTTTCAGCATTTGACACTTTTTGATAAGACATATAAATATCCTCCAAAGCATCGTTCAGGAGCAACCTTGATTATAGTAACATTTTGACTCATACAATGTCAACTAGGATTAACTGTTTTTATACAAAATTTACGACGGAAAATTTTACTGTTCCACATAAACTTCATCGTTTTCTACATTCATGTCACCTTGTGTTGTTTTTACAAGATCCACTTTGCGATAACGATTCATACCTGTTCCAGCAGGAACAAGTTTACCGATAATAACATTTTCTTTCAATCCTAGAAGCTCATCGCGTTTACCCTTAATCGCTGCATCAGTTAAGACACGTGTCGTTTCTTGGAACGATGCTGCAGATAAGAATGAATCAGTTTCAAGTGAAGCTTTTGTAATACCAAGTAGAACAGGTCTAGCCGTTGCTGGTTGTTTACCTTTCAGTAACACCTTCGCATTCGCATCAGTAAACTGATGGATATCTAGTAGTGTTCCTGGTAATACATCTGTTTCACCCGCATCACTTACACGAACTTTACGTAACATTTGACGTACCATTACTTCTACGTGTTTGTCACCAATTTCTACCCCTTGCATACGGTATACTTTTTGAACTTCACGTAGTAAATATTCTTGAACCGCCGTAATGTCCGTTACTTTTAGTAATTCTTTCGGATCAATAGAACCTTCTGTTAACTCTTTACCGTGGCTAATTGGCTGTCCTAGAGTTACTTTCAGACGTGCACCGTAAGGAATAGCATACGTACGAGCTTCAACTTCACCCTGTACAACTACTTCTTGGCGATCTTTAACATCGTTAATCGCTGCGATAACACCATCAATTTCACTGATAACTGCCTGACCTTTCGGGTTACGAGCTTCGAAGATCTCTTGGATACGAGGTAAACCTTGAGTGATATCATCTCCGGCAACCCCACCTGTATGGAACGTACGCATCGTTAACTGTGTACCTGGCTCACCGATAGATTGAGCTGCGATAATACCTACCGCTTCTCCTACTTCTACGTCTGTACCAGTTGCTAAGTTTCGACCGTAACACTTCTTACATACACCGTGGCGAGTGTTACACGTGAACGCTGAACGAATGTTTACAGTTTCAACACCCGAATTTTCAACGATATGCGCGATATCTTCAGTAATTAGTTGGTTTTCACTAACTAATACTTCACCTGTTTCAGGATGTTTTACAGTTTTTCTTGCAAAACGTCCAACAAGACGATCATATAATGACTCAATTACTTCATTACCCTCTTTAATCGCACCAATTAATAGACCACGATCTGTTCCACAATCATCTTCACGGACAATTACATCTTGTGCAACGTCTACAAGACGACGTGTTAAGTAACCAGAATCGGCAGTTTTAAGTGCTGTATCGGCAAGACCTTTACGCGCACCATGCGTAGAGATGAAGTACTCAAGTACTGTTAAACCTTCACGGAAACTTGATTTAATTGGAAGTTCGATAATACGACCAGATGGATTGGCCATCAGACCACGCATACCAGCAAGCTGAGTAAAGTTCGATGCGTTACCACGGGCACCTGAATCACTCATCATGAAGATTGGGTTGCGTTTATTCAAGGATTTCATCAGTTTTCCTTGGATAACATCTTTTGCATTACTCCAAATAGAGATAACGCGATCGTAACGTTCTTCTTCCGTGATTAAACCGCGACGGAATTGTTTAATTACATTATCTACTTTTGCTTGTGCTTCATGGAGAATTTCATCTTTTTCGCCTAATACAAGAATGTCAGATACCCCAACTGTAATACCAGCTTTTGTAGAGTACTTAAATCCTAAGTTTTTCATACGGTCAAGCATGCGAGATGTTTCCGTAATTTGGAAACGTTTGAATACTTCCGCAATGATGTTACCAAGAATCTTCTTGCTAAATGGCGCCACTTCTTCGCGACTAGCAATAATTTCTTTAATGTTCGCACCTTTTTCAACGAAATATTCCGCTGGTGTTTCTTTTTCAAGGTTTGAGTTTGTTGGTTCATTAATATAAGGGAACGACTCTGGTAAGATTTCGTTAAATATTAATTTACCAACTGTTGTTAATAGAAGCTTACTCTTTTGCTCTTCAGTAAACGTTACATTATTTACCGAACTTGCAGCAACTGCAACACGTGTGTGCAGATGTACATATCCATTTTGGTATGCAAGTATTGCTTCGTTTGCATCTTTGAAGACCATACCTTCACCGATTGCGCCTTCACGCTCAAGTGTTAAGTAGTAGTTACCTAATACCATATCCTGAGATGGAGTAACAACTGGTTTTCCGTCTTTTGGATTCAAGATGTTTTGTGCCGCTAACATAAGA
This sequence comes from Bacillus sp. MMSF_3353, assembly GCF_030733445.1. Lineage (NCBI taxonomy): Bacteria > Bacillati > Bacillota > Bacilli > Caryophanales > Bacillaceae > Bacillus > Bacillus sp. MMSF_3353. The sequence continues at coordinate 26,245 of NZ_JASHJA010000021.1, read as the reverse complement.
ATACGAGCTTCTGCTTGTGCCTCTGATGATAACGGTACGTGAACTGCCATTTGGTCACCGTCAAAGTCCGCGTTGTATGCAGTACATACAAGTGGGTGAAGACGAATTGCGCGACCTTCTACTAATGTAGGTTCAAACGCCTGGATACCAAGACGGTGAAGTGTTGGTGCGCGGTTTAGAAGTACTGGATGCTCTTTGATCACAGATTCTAAAACGTCCCAAACTTCAGGTTGTACACGCTCAATTTTACGTTTAGCACTCTTAATGTTGTGTGCTAAACCTTTTCCAACTAACTCTTTCATAACGAAAGGCTTAAACAATTCAAGCGCCATTTCTTTCGGTAATCCACATTGGTACATCTTTAAGTTCGGTCCTACAACGATTACAGAACGGCCAGAGTAGTCAACACGTTTACCTAATAAGTTTTGACGGAAACGTCCTTGTTTACCTTTAAGCATGTGAGATAGTGATTTTAATGGACGGTTACCTGGTCCAGTAACTGGACGGCCGCGGCGACCATTATCGATTAATGCGTCTACAGCTTCTTGTAACATACGTTTTTCGTTTTGAACGATGATGCTTGGTGCACCTAAGTCCAATAGACGTTTTAAACGATTATTACGGTTAATTACACGACGGTATAAGTCGTTTAAGTCAGAAGTAGCAAAACGTCCACCATCCAACTGTACCATTGGGCGTAGTTCTGGCGGGATAACTGGAAGAACATCTAGGATCATCCAAGATGGGTGATTTCCAGAGTTACGGAATGCTTCTAATACTTCTAGACGTTTAATAGCACGAGTACGGCGTTGTCCTTGCGCTGTTTTTAATTCTTCTTTTAAGAAGTCTACTTCTTTATCTAAATCGATGTCTTGTAGTAGCTTTTTAATCGCTTCCGCACCCATAGCAGCTTGGAATGTGCTACCATATCGATCACGATATGCACGGTATTCTTTTTCAGAAAGTAATTGCTTCTTATCAAGTGGTGTATCTCCACTTTCTGTTACAACATAAGAAGCGAAATAAATTACTTCTTCAAGCGCGCGAGGGGACATGTCTAAGACAAGTCCCATGCGGCTCGGGATACCTTTGAAATACCAAATATGAGATACAGGAGCAGCTAATTCGATATGACCCATACGTTCACGACGAACTTTTGCACGCGTTACTTCAACGCCACATCGATCACAAACTACACCTTTATAACGTACACGTTTGTATTTTCCGCAATGACATTCCCAGTCCTTTTGTGGTCCGAAAATACGCTCACAGAACAAGCCATCTTTTTCAGGCTTTAACGTACGATAGTTAATTGTTTCTGGTTTCTTAACTTCACCGTATGACCAAGAACGAATCTTGTCAGGTGAAGCAAGTCCAATCTTCATATATTCAAAGTTATTTACATCTATCAAGGGGCCTACCTCCCTTTTAGTCTACAGGTTATCCCAATTATTCTTTAGTTGTCTCAACTTCGACATTCAATTTATCTGCTGATTGATGATCATCGTCATCTTCTGTATCACGCATTTCAATTTCTTTATCGTCGCTAGACATCATTTTAACGTCCATACCTAAACTTTGCAGCTCTTTAATCAATACTTTGAATGATTCAGGAACGCCTGGTTCTGGAACATTTTCACCTTTAACAATTGCTTCATACGTCTTAACACGTCCAACAACATCATCAGACTTCACTGTTAAGATTTCTTGAAGAGTATAAGCAGCACCGTAAGCTTCAAGTGCCCAAACCTCCATCTCACCGAAACGCTGTCCACCGAACTGAGCTTTACCTCCAAGAGGCTGCTGCGTTACAAGTGAGTATGGTCCAGTAGAACGAGCATGAAGTTTATCGTCAACCATGTGCGCAAGTTTGATCATATACATGACACCAACAGATACGCGGTTATCGAATGGTTCACCAGTACGTCCGTCATACAGGATTGTTTTCGCGTCATTTGCCATACCAGCTTCTTCAATCGTGCCCCAAACATCTTCCTCACGAGCACCATCGAATACTGGTGTTGCAATGTGAATACCAAGGTATCTTGCTGCCATACCAAGATGAAGCTCTAATACCTGACCGATATTCATACGAGATGGTACCCCTAATGGGTTTAACATGATATCGATTGGCGTACCGTCTGGTAAGTAAGGCATATCTTCTTCTGGTAAAATACGAGAGATAACACCTTTGTTACCGTGACGTCCGGCCATCTTGTCACCTTCAGAGATTTTACGTTTTTGAACGATATATGCACGTACAAGTTGATTCACGCCTGGTGGCAATTCATCGCCATCTTCACGGTTGAATACTTTTACGTCTAAGATAATACCGCCACCACCGTGTGGTACACGTAGTGATGTATCACGTACTTCACGTGCTTTTTCTCCAAAGATAGCATGTAATAGACGTTCTTCAGCTGTTAATTCTGTTACACCTTTAGGTGTTACTTTACCAACAAGTAAATCTCCATCTTTTACTTCCGCACCAACGCGAATGATACCGCGCTCGTCAAGGTTGCGTAATGCATCTTCCCCAACGTTTGGAATGTCACGTGTAATTTCTTCTGGTCCAAGCTTCGTATCACGAGCTTCTGACTCATATTCTTCAATATGAATAGAAGTGTACACATCATCTTTTACAAGGCGCTCACTCATAATGATCGCATCCTCGTAGTTATAACCGTCCCAAGTCATGAAGCCAACAAGCACGTTACGTCCAAGTGCTAGTTCACCTAATTCCATAGAAGGACCATCCGCAAGAATCTCACCTTTTACAACTTCATTTCCAACACTTACGATTGGACGTTGGTTGTAGCAAGTTCCTTGGTTAGAACGAATGAATTTTTGCATTTTGTAACGATCTAAGTCGCCTTTTACTGTTTGACCGTCAACTTCTACATAGCGACGTACCCAAACTTCACGTGCTTCTACGCGTTCAACAACACCAGGATGTTTACAGATTACTGCAGCACCTGAGTCTTTTGCTGATACGTACTCCATACCTGTACCTACAATCGGAGATTCCGGATTCATTAACGGAACCGCCTGACGTTGCATGTTCGCTCCCATAAGTGCGCGGTTAGAGTCATCGTTTTCTAAGAACGGAATACAAGCTGTCGCTGCCGACACTACTTGTTTTGGAGATACATCCATGTAGTCGATGCGTTCTTTATTTGTGACAATGTTTTCACCACGGAAACGAGCTACGATATCTTCGCTAAGGAATTCTCCTTCTTCAGATAATTTCATATTCGCTTGGGCTACAACATAATTATCTTCTTCATCTGCTGTTAAGTAATCAACCTGCCCTGTTACAAGACCAGATTCTGGATCAACACGACGGTATGGTGTTTCAATGAAACCAAACTCATTTACTTTCGCGAACGATGATAATGAGTTAATCAAACCGATGTTTGGTCCCTCTGGCGTTTCAATCGGACACATACGACCATAGTGAGAGTAGTGAACGTCACGTACTTCAAAGCCTGCGCGCTCACGCGTTAAACCACCGGGTCCTAATGCAGATAGTCTTCGTTTGTGAGTTAACTCTGCTAATGGGTTTGTTTGATCCATGAACTGAGATAACTGAGAACTTCCGAAGAACTCTTTAATAGATGCAATAACCGGGCGAATGTTAATTAACGCTTGTGGTGTAATTGCATTTGTATCTTGAATCGACATTCTCTCACGAACAACACGTTCCATACGAGAAAGACCGATACGGAATTGATTTTGTAATAGTTCTCCAACAGAACGCAGACGACGGTTTCCTAAATGGTCGATATCATCTGTATCCCCCACTTTGTATAGTAGGTTGAAGAAGTAACTGATAGAAGCAAGGATATCACCTGGTGTGATGTGTTTTACATCACGAGTAATATTTGCATTACCAATTACATTAATTACGCGTTCGCCTTCTGACTCAGGAGCATAAATCTTAATAGATTGCAGCTCAACATCGCCTTCTACCACTCCACCCATTGGTTTCGCTGTTTTGAATCCAATGTTTTTCTCTAAGTAAGGTAAAATGCGATCAAGTGTACGACGATCTAAGATTGTTCCTTCCGCCGCTAAAATTTCACCAGTTTCTGGATCCACTAATGTTTCAGCTAAACGTTGATTAAACAATCTGTTTTTAATGTGTAACTTCTTGTTGATCTTATAGCGACCTACATTTGCTAAATCGTAGCGCTTTGGATCGAAGAAACGAGACACAAGTAAGCTCTTAGCATTTTCTACTGTTGGTGGTTCACCAGGACGTAGACGCTCATAAATTTCAAGCAATGCTTTTTCTGTGCTATCTGTGTTGTCTTTTTCTAATGTGTTGCTTAAGTATTCGTTATCACCTAAAAGCTCGGTGATTTCTTGATCAGAGCCAAACCCTAATGCGCGTAACAAAACAGTTACAGGAAGTTTACGCGTACGGTCAATACGCACATATACAACATCCTTAGCATCTGTCTCATACTCTAACCAAGCTCCGCGGTTTGGAATTACAGTAGCAGTAAAACCACGTTTTCCGTTTTTATCCACTTTGCCACTATAGTATACGCTTGGAGAGCGAACTAACTGGGAAACGATAACACGTTCTGCACCGTTAATTACGAATGTTCCAGTCTCTGTCATGAGTGGGAAATCTCCCATGAACACATCTTGTTCTTTTACTTCACCAGTTTCCTTGTTGATTAGACGCACTTTTACACGAAGTGGTGCTGCATACGTCACATCACGCTCTTTGCATTCGTCTACAGAGTATTTAGGTTCACCTAAGCTGTAGTCGATAAATTCAAGCGATAGATTTCCCGTAAAGTCTTCGATCGGAGAAATGTCCTGGAACATTTCTCGCAAACCCTCATCAAGAAACCACTGATAAGAAGAGGTTTGAATTTCGATAAGATTTGGTAACTCTAATACTTCACTAATACGGGCATAACTTCTTCGTTGGCGGTGGCGTCCGTATTGAACTAGTTGACCTGTCAACTGCTTCACCCCTCAAATCATGAGTATTATAAATGCACAAAAAAATTTGTGCAAAATCACAAATAAATACAACTACTGCTATTAGCGTAGTTTTTTCTCTTAAAGATAAATACGTTGAGTCTTTCTACCTGCTCAAAAAAGAAAAATGGCTTCTATAAGAAAACCATCATTCTGTTTCATAATCTGCTGATTTTACTATCTTTTCCAAGAGAAACAAAAATATACATCTTTCTCAACGCAGAAAATCATATATTGGCATTGTATAATGTTAACATAGCCAAAAATAACCGTCAACGTTTTTTTGATTTTATGATATAATATCCTTTTTTCTTTTCTACAACTTCGACTTCAGAAAATACTTCCTCTAGTTTCTTCAGTGCAGATGGTGCACCTTGCTTCTTTTGAATAACAATCCACAACTCTCCACCTGGAACTAAATACTCTACAGCCTTTTCTAAAATCTCATGCACGATATCTTTACCTGCACGAATTGGAGGATTAGATAGAATAGCAGCATACATACCATCTACATTTTCATAGACGCTACTTTGAAAAATGCGTACATTTCCAATTCTATTGTTAGCGGCATTTTCTTTCGCAAGCTCAAGCGCCCTTTCATTCACATCCACCATGTGAACTTTACGGTCTTGAAACTCTTTCGCCAACGATAAACCAATTGGTCCATATCCACAACCTACGTCTAATATATCACCTTTAATATCTGGCACTTGAAACGCTTCAATTAAAAGACGAGAACCAAAGTCCACTTCGTTTTTCGAGAACACCCCACGGTCAGATAAGAAAGTAAATTGAGATCCACGAAGTGTAAATTCCCATCGTTTACGATCACTTTTACTAGAAGGGTCGTTAGAAAAATAATGGTCTGCCATATGGCCACCTCTTTTCTTTACAGTTAAAAAAAAAGCTCGCATGAGAGCGAGCTTTTTTTAAAGCATCAAAAGTTAATTACTTAACTTCTACAGCAGCGCCAACTTCTTCAAGTTTAGCTTTCATTTCTTCAGCTTCCTCTTTAGAAACGCCTTCTTTGATTGCTTTTGGAGTGTTGTCAACTAATTCTTTAGCTTCTTTTAAGCCAAGACCAGTGATTTCACGTACAGCTTTGATAACTTTGATTTTTTGAGCGCCAGCACTTGCAAGTACTACGTCAAATTCAGTTTTCTCAGCAGCAGCTTCACCAGCGCCACCAGCTACAGCTACAGGAGCAGCAGCAGTTACGCCGAATTCTTCCTCGATAGCTTTTACTAAGTCGTTAAGTTCTAATACAGTCATAGATTTAACTGCTTCAATGATTTGTTCTTTAGTCATTGTAAATATCCTCCCTTAAATAGGTTTGTATTGTTTTATAGATAACAAGTAATTATCTTTTAAAAAATTAAGCGCCTTGCTCTTCCTTTTGTTCTGCAACTGCTTTAGTAGCAAGTGCAAGGTTACGGATTGGAGCTTGAAGAACGCTAAGAAGCATAGAAAGTAAGCCTTCACGTGATGGAAGAGTAGCGATAGCTTTAACCTCATCAAGTGTTACAAGTTTACCTTCGATTACACCAGCTTTAATTTCTAAAGCTTCATGTTTTGTAGCGAAGTCGTTTAATACTTTCGCAGGAGCAACTACATCCTCGTTACTGAACGCGATTGCGTTTGGTCCTGTTAAGAATTCGTTTAACTCAGCCATTTCAGCAGACTCTGCAGCACGACGAGTTAAAGAGTTTTTGTAAACTTTGAACTCAACGCCAGCTTCACGTAAGTTTTTACGTAATTCTGTTACTTCAGAAACTGTTAAACCACGGTAGTCAACAACGATTGTAGATTTACTTTCGCGAAGTTTGTCCGCGATTTCAGTTACAACTTGTTGTTTAGTTTCGATTACTTTGCTCATGTTATTACACCTCCTGTAGATTATATAGAAGATGTACCGAAAGTGCACTAAAAACCTCCATGCCCAACTTGTAGACATGGAGGCATATAGTCACAGAAAAAAATTCCGTTTCGTATATTAACACCTAGGTAGGAAATTAAGTCTATTGACACCTACTGTCTACGGTACACTAATTAAATTCACAACATAAATGATTATATAAAAACTTCTTTATGAAGTCAACTTCCAAATTTTACGCTAATGTAGAAACGTCTACACGTACGCCAGGTCCCATTGTAGAAGCAACTGTTACGTTCTTCATGTAAGTACCTTTTGCAGCAGCTGGCTTAACTTTTTGTAAAGTGTCAGCAATTGTTCCGAAGTTTTCTACTAATTTAGCATCTTCGAAAGATACTTTACCGATTGGAACGTGGATGTTACCAGCTTTATCAACGCGGTATTCAACTTTACCAGCTTTGATTTCGTTAACAGCTTTAGTTACATCGAAAGTAACTGTTCCAGTTTTAGGGTTTGGCATTAAACCTTTAGGTCCTAATACGCGACCAAGTTTACCAACTTCACCCATCATGTCAGGAGTTGCTACTACTACATCGAAATCGAACCAACCTTGTTGGATTTTACCGATGTAATCAGCATCGCCTACGAAGTCAGCTCCAGCAGCTTCAGCTTCTTTAGCCTTTTCACCTTTAGCGAATACTAATACACGTTGTACTTTACCAGTACCGTGTGGAAGAACAACTGCACCACGGATTTGTTGGTCAGCTTTCTTAGGGTCAACACCTAAACGGAATGCAACTTCTACAGTCGCATCAAATTTAGCTGTGTTTGTTTTCTTTACTAATTCTACTGCTTCTGTTGCAGAGTAAGCAGTTGCACGATCAACAAGCTTTGCAGCTTCTACGTACTTTTTACCTCTTTTAGCCATTTTTATTTCCTCCTCGAATGTGGTTTTAGCGGAATAACCTCCCACGTTTACGCTTATTTTCAGGTATAACCTGAGGATGCGCGCCATCCATTTATTTAAAAACGATAATCATTTACGATAATAAAGGTTGCGAATTGGAATTCCAGACCCGCAACCTTTTTAAAAAAAACAAATCGAATTAGTCTTCGATAACGATGCCCATACTGCGTGCAGTACCTTCAACCATACGCATTGCAGCTTCTACACTAGCAGCGTTTAGGTCAGGCATTTTAGTTTCAGCGATTTCGCGTACTTTATCACGCTTAACAGTTGCCACTTTATTACGGTTTGGTTCACCAGAACCAGACTCAATACCAGCTACTTTCTTAAGAAGAACAGCAGCAGGAGGAGTTTTAGTAATGAAAGTGAATGAACGGTCCTCAAATACCGTAATTTCAACAGGGATGATAAGACCAGCTTGATCAGCTGTACGAGCGTTAAACTCTTTACAGAAGCCCATGATGTTAACACCTGCTTGTCCTAATGCTGGACCAACTGGTGGAGCTGGGTTAGCTTTACCTGCAGGAATTTGAAGCTTTACCATTTTAATTACCTTTTTAGCCACGAGACACACCTCCTTAAGTCCGTGATGTGGTCAATTGGACAGTGATTTGCCCTCCCACGTCATATTTTATCTGTAAGGATAAAATCTTTCAAAAAACGTCTCCGATAACGAAGACGTACTGACTTAAAAGATATTATCACTTTTTACAATTCATTTCAAGTTTCATTTTATAATTTTTCAATTTGATGGAAGTCAAGCTCAACTGGAGTCTCGCGACCAAACATGTCCACAAGCACGCTAACCTTTTTCTTCTCCACATCAATTTCTTCAATAGCACCTGTATAATCTGCGAATGGCCCCTCATTTACACGCACTGTCTCATGAAGTTCAAAGTCGAAATCAACCACTTCGTTGTCCATTCCCATATGCTTCATAATGGTAACCACTTCCTCTTCTAATAGAGGTGATGGTTTAGATCCAGAACCAGAAGAACCAACGAACCCAGTTACACCTGGCGTGTTACGTACAACATACCAAGAGTCATCAGTCATGATTAATTCTACTAATACATAACCTGGGAACACTTTTCTTTTCATTAATTTTTCTTTACCGTTTTTCATTTCTACTTCTACTTCTTCCGGGACAACAACACGGAAAATTTTATCTTGCATACCCATTGATTCTACACGTTTCTCTAGGTTTGCTTTTACTTTATTTTCATATCCAGAATAAGTATGGACAACATACCAACTTTTTTCCATTCATTTAGGACGAGCGTCCTTCCCTCCCTGACGTACATTTTTTTGCGCAAATGAAAAAACCCGTTCACCGGGCCTTTACACAGTTCTTATAAATAACATTATATCATGGATAAGTGCTTCTTATTCAAGAATTAACCAAGAATTAACCGAATTAAAGAAGAAATGCCCATATCAACCACTGCGAAGAAAATCGCAAAGAAGACAACTGTAGCGATAACAGTCGCTGTTGAACGGAGTAATTCATCTTTTTTAGGCCAACTTACTTTTTTCATTTCGCGACCTACATCGCCGAAAAAGTTCGTTAAACGCATCTACGGGACCTCCAGTGTATTATTTCAATTATTTATTTTGTTTCCTTGTGAACTGTATGCTGATTGCATGTTTTACAAAACTTCTTTATTTCAAGTCGCTCTACTGAGCTCGTATCTTTCATCGTAGAGTAGTTTCGATTTTTACACTCTTCACATGAGAGTACAACTTTTTTCCTCATTAGTTACACCAACCTTGTAACATTATGTCCCTAAAAATGTATCATACAACAAAAGACAATGTCAATGACATGCCTTTTGCACTCTCTACAAAAAGAAAACAGGTGATTTTTTACACCTGTAGCATTTGTTATGAATTTAAAGTGGTACTCTCTCTCATTTCCATATATCGTTCCAATTTCCGCTTCACCCTCTGTAAAGCATTATCAATAGATTTCACATGTCTATTTAACTGTTCCGAAATCTCTTGATAAGAACGACCATCTAGATATAAAGAAAGCACTTTTCTTTCTAAATCGCTTAATAATTCAGATATTTTAGATTCTATGTCTGTATATTCTTCCTGACTTATAATCATTTCTTCAGGATCCGTTACCTTCGCTTCCGAAATAACATCTAATAATGTCCGATCAGATTCCTCATCATAAATCGGCTTATCTAAAGACACATATGAATTTAACGGAATATGTTTTTGCCTTGTTGCTGTTTTAATAGCGGTAATAATTTGCCGAGTGATACACAGTTCAGCAAATGCTTTGAATGAAGACAGCTTGTCCTCTTTATAATCACGAATCGCTTTAAACAATCCAATCATACCTTCTTGAACAATATCTTCTCGATCGGCACCCACTAAGAAATAAGATCTCGATTTCGCGCGAACAAAGTTCTTATATTTGTGAATCAAATATTCTAGAGCGTCAGTATTACCTTTTCGAACTAACTCAACGATTGCCTCATCCTCTAAATCACGAAATGTAACGTCGCCTACACTTACGAAGCCTGCTTCCACCTTGATCCCTCCGACCGCTATTTATTTAGCAATATTATACAGTAAAAAGATAAAGAGCGTCAATGCTTCAACGCTCTCCTCTTCTTAATTTTTCTAATTTTTCTGTAATATCTTTACTAAATATCTTTCGCATGGCGGGTTGCTTTTCTTTTGTGTCTTGTGTACGCCTTCTTACTTGTTGCTCCATCGCTTGTACTTCCAACTCCAATTCACGTGCAGATTTCCGAAGAGCACCTTGCGCAAATATAACCCATTGTTCCGTATAATCAGAAGTCGCAACATATATTTGCGTATTTATATTTCTAAGCTCAATCGCAAGCTGCTCTATCTTTTCATCTGCAGTTTGATTCTTCCTCGTGAATATGACTTCCACACGCGATTGTTTCATCTTTTTTTCAATACCTTGGACTGTATAAGCATCAAAAACTATCATTACCTTTGTACCTGTGTATCCTTGGTAATCCGCCATCTTATCAATCAGTGCATCTCTTGATGATTGCAAATCTACATCCCGTAGTTTCTTCAAGTCTCCCCAAGCTCCGATAATGTTGTAACCGTCAACGATTAAAATATCGTTCATTTTTTATTTACCAATTTCGTGACGCTTACGATATACCTCATACATTAACAAACTTGCGGCTACTGAAGCATTTAAGGATGTAACTTTACCGACCATCGGTAAAGTAATTAAGAAATCACATTTTTCACCAATAATACGACTCATACCTTTTCCTTCACTTCCAATTACTAATCCAATTGGCATTTTACCATCTAAATTACGGTAATCCGTTTTCCCTTTTGCATCTGTACCAGCAATCCAAAGTCCACGTTCTTTTAATTCATCGATTGTACGAGATAAATTCGTTACACGTGCAACAGGAATATATTCAATTGCTCCAGTCGATGCTTTCGCAACTGATGCAGTAAGTCCCACAGCTCTTCTTTTCGGAATAATAATTCCATGAGCTCCTGTTGCATCCGCAGTACGCATAATAGAACCTAGGTTATGCGGGTCTTCGATTTCATCTAAAATTAAGAAGAACGGATCTTCGTTACGCTTCTCTGCCACTTCAAATAGATCTTCTAGCTCAGCATATTGATATGCAGCCACTTGAGCAATTACACCTTGATGGTTCCCCTCAACTAACTGGTCTAACTTCTTCTTTGGTGCATGTTGTAAAATAATCTTATTTTCTTTCGCTAGTGCTAGTACAATTTGTATTTGTCCTTTGGCAGCACCTTCCGCGATCCAAATTTTATTAATATCTCTTCCTGAGCGTAACGCTTCAATTACAGGGTTACGTCCGATAATATATTCACTACTCATGATGATGTGCCCCCTTCCTTTTCTTCTAAAACAGCAATTGCCTTATATACAATTTCGTCTAATCTTTCACGATTATTTAATAAGTGATGATAGCCAATTAGCGCTTCAAAGGCTGTACTATATCGATATGTTTGTACATCAGTATTTTTCGGGACAGTACCTGAATTTGCATTACGCCCTCTTCTTAGTACCGCCTCTTCTTCCTCTGTTAAAAATGCTGTCTCTAATAAATGATAAACAACTTTCGCCTGCGCTTTTGCCGAAACAAAGCTTGTCCCTAATCGATGCAATTGATTAGGACGAACTTTCCCTTTTTGAAGTAGGTGATAGCGGATATATTGTTCATATACCGCATCACCCATATATGCTAACGCTAAGCTGTTTAATTGCTTTGCATCAATCATTCTTATCCTCTTTTCCATCTTGTACCTTGAGCGGTATCTTCTAAAATAATATTACGGTCTTTTAAATCATCGCGAATTTGATCCGATAACGCAAAATCACGATTTTTACGAGCTTCAATGCGCTTTTGAATAAGTACCTCAATTTCTTCATCAAGCAACTCTTCTTGCGCTAATTCTAACCCTAAAATATCAAATAATGTTTCAAGTTGTTTTACGTATGCTTCAATTACAACTGTAGACGTATGTTCTTCCAGTAAATATTGATTTGCATGATTTGCTACATTATATAACTCAGTGATTGCATTAGCAGTGTTGAAGTCATCATTCATTGCTTCTTCAAATGCAGTCTGGAATTTTTCCAGTTCCGCTAACCATTTCTCATTATGATCTGTTAAATCAGTACTACTTTCCATACGGTGTTTTAAATTACCGTAAGCCGTTTTAATTCTTTCCAGTCCGTTATTTGTACTTTGTAGTAAATCTTCACTGAAATTAATTGGGTGACGGTAATGTACCGATAGCATAAAGAATCTAATTAGCTGTGGATCATATTGCTTAATGATATCGTGAACTAAAATGAAGTTCCCCAGTGACTTAGACATCTTCTCATTATTAATATTAATATATCCATTGTGCATCCAATAACGTGCAAATGTTTTTCCTGTTAATGCCTCAGACTGCGCAATTTCATTCTCATGATGAGGAAATGCCAAGTCTTGACCACCAGCATGAATATCGATTGTATCTCCTAAGTATTTACGCGCCATTGCTGAGCATTCAATATGCCAGCCTGGACGACCTTTCCCCCAAGGGCTTTCCCAGAAGATTTCTCCTTCTTTCGCAGCTTTCCATAGAGCAAAATCAAGAGGATCTTGTTTCTTTTCTCCTACTTCAATGCGTGCACCGTGACGTAAGTCGGCGATTGGTTGATGCGATAATTTACCGTATCCTTCAAATTCCTTCGTTCTAAAGTACACATCACCTTCTGATTCATATGCATATCCTTTATTCACAAGTTCTTGAATAAATTCAATAATGATATCCATATTTTCCGTTACACGCGGATGAACTGTTGCATGTTTGCAACCTAGTGCCGTTACATCTTCAAAATACGCTTCAACGAAACGGTCAGCAATTGTCGGCACATCTTCACCTAATTCATTTGCTGCTTTAATTAATTTATCATCTACGTCAGTAAAGTTAGATACATACTGCACATCATACCCTTTATATTCTAAATAACGGCGTACCGTATCAAATACCATAGGTGGTCTTGCATTCCCAATGTGAATATAGTTATAAACTGTAGGTCCACACACATACATCTTTACCTTATTTTCTTCTAATGGAGTAAACTCTTCCTTTTGACGCGTTAACGTATTATAAATGTGAATAGTCATTTTTATCCTTCCTTTCTACCTTTACTTCAAGTTGTTTTTTCAATTTATCAAGTTCTACTTCCATGACCTTTAACTTATCAAAAATTGGGTCTGGAAGGTCAGAATGATTTAATTCTTGACCGATCTTTACTCCATTTTGAATAACGACTCGGCCAGGTATACCTACAACTGTAGAATGTGCAGGTACTTCTTTTAATACGACAGACCCTGCTCCAATTTTAGAATTCTCTCCAACTGTAATAGAACCTAGTACTTTAGCACCTGTTGCAATTAATACATTATCCTGAATTGTAGGGTGCCTCTTCCCCTTTTCTTTACCCGTACCACCTAATGTAACACCTTGATAGATCGTTACATTATCACCAATCTCGCACGTTTCTCCAATTACAACCCCCATTCCATGGTCTATGAAAAAACGACGACCAATTGTTGCTCCTGGATGAATTTCAATACCGGTAAAAAAACGACTAACTTGTGAGATCCAACGTGCAATAAAGAAGAAATTCTTTTTATAAAAAGCATGTGCAATTCGATGGGCCCAAACTGCATGTAATCCAGAGTAAGTCAAAATGACTTCGAAATAACTTCTTGCCGCTGGATCCTGTTCAAAAACGACTTCAATATCTTCCCGAAGCCTCTTAAACATCGACGCTCCCTCCCCTTTATGGGCTGCTTTTTCGAGTGAACTAACTCCCTTAACTCCCTACTTATCCCCCTAAATCTTTATACACGGGGATAAAACTTATACTCATACCCATTTTTACGGTATAAAAAAGACGCCTCTGTCATATTGACAGAGACGCCTTATAAGCGCGGTTCCACTCTGTTTAGGCTAAAGAAAGCCTCAAACTCATCTATGATAACGGTGTACACCGCTTCTGCTTACTTTACGCCCTAAGACGTTTCACAAAACAATTCGCTGTTCAGCAGAAGACTCGAAGGGGCATTTCAAAAATCCGCTTATAAACCACTTCCAGCCTAAAGGTGGTTCTCTCTGTAAAAAGCCTGATTTTCTACTTCTCCTTCTCGTCGCTTTTCCTTATTAGGTTTTAAGTATACTTATTATATTTCTAAATCTAGAAAATGTTAACCAATTACTTTTTGAAGACGATTTAAAACTTTTTCTTTTCCAAGAAGTGCAATAGCATTAGGAAGCTCTGGGCCATGTGTTTGACCAGTAGTTGCAACACGGATTGGCATAAATAAGTTTTTACCTTTATGACCTGTTTCCTTTTGCACTGCTTTAATAGCCGCCTTAATTGCTGCTGGTTCCATCGCTTCTAGTGCTTCTACTTGACTCGCAAATGCACGAAGTACTTCTGGTACTTGTTCACCTTTTAATACTTCTTGTCCTTCTTCTTCATAATCAACATGATCTTTGAAGAACATTTCAGAAAGCTCTACAATTTCAGCTCCAAAACTCATTTGTTCATGATATAACGCAATTACATCACGAATCCAAGCTTGTTCTTGTTCGCTTAAAGTTTCACCTATACGTCCAGCTTTCACTAGATGCGGTAAGCTTAATTCTACCACCGTATCTAAATCTTGCTTTTTCATATATTGGTTGTTCATCCATTTTAGTTTTTGAGAATCAAATAATGCAGGTGATTTTGATAAACGAGCTGCATCGAACATTTTGATAAATTCTTCTTGAGAGAAGATTTCTTCTTCTCCTACTGGCGACCAACCTAGTAGTGCAATAAAGTTAAAGATCGCTTCTGGAAGATATCCAAGCTCTTTATATTGCTCAATAAATTGAATAATAGATTCATCACGCTTACTTAACTTTTTACGGCTTTCGTTTACAATTAAAGTCATATGACCAAATTGCGGAATATCCCAACCGAAAGCTTCGTAAATCATCATTTGTTTTGGCGTATTTGAAATATGATCATCACCACGAAGTACATGTGTAATCTCCATTAAGTGATCATCTACTGCTACCGCAAAGTTATAAGTTGGAATTCCATCTTTTTTCACGATAACGAAATCACCGAAATCATTTGAATGGAATGCAACTTCATCTTTTACGATATCTTTAAACGTGTAGTCGCGATCAACCGGTACACGGAAACGAATACTCGGAATGCGGCCTTCAGCCTCAAATCCCTTCATTTGCTCCTCAGTTAAATCACGGTGGTTTCCAGCATAACGCGGTGTTTCACCACGAGAGATTTGTCCTTCACGCTCTGCTTCTAGCTCTTCTTCTGTCATATAACATTTGTAAGCTAAACCGCGTTCTAATAAATCTTCATATAATTTTTTATAAATATCTAAACGCTCTGTTTGACGATATGGTCCAAATTCACCACCAACATCAACACCTTCATCCCAGTCCATACCGAGCCATTTCAAGTATTTTAATTGGCTTTCTTCTCCACCAGCAACATTACGTTTCACATCAGTATCTTCAATACGAATAATAAACTTACCATCTTGATGACGAGCAAATAAATAATTAAATAATGCCGTACGCGCATTTCCGATATGTAAGTGTCCTGTTGGACTTGGCGCATAGCGCACTCTCACTTGCTTTTCCATAATTGGTACACCTTCCATTCTTAATGTCAACACATTCTATAATTGTACACCAAAAAAATGTGATTATCCATCTTACGAATTAAAAACCATTATTTTTTCTGTAATAAAACAACTGCTTGAGAAGCAATTCCTTCTTCTCTACCTGTAAATCCTAATTTTTCTGTTGTTGTTGCTTTTACATTGATATTGTCAATAGACGTTTCTAATAGTTCACTAATACGTTTACGCATACTTTCAATATGTGGTGCCATCTTTGGCTTTTGAGCAATAATTGTACAATCTAGATTCCCTAACTCGTAACCTTGTTCACGTACAAATTCCCAAACCTTTTGCAGCAATACAGCTGAATCAGCATCTTTAAAAGCAGAATCTGTATCAGGGAAATGCTTCCCAATATCCCCAGCTGCAATTGCACCTAAACATGCATCCGCAATCGTATGTAACAATACGTCTGCATCTGAATGACCAATTAATCCTTTCTCATGAGGAATTGTAATTCCACCAATAATTAACGGTCTACCTTCCGCAAACTCATGCACATCAAAACCTTGTCCAATTCGAAACATTTTTTACATCCTCCTCAAGCTAAACTACAGAGCTTTATGATTCTATATTATATCGCTATCCTTATAAAGAAAAGCCCGGCTGTTGCCGAGCTTTTTTTCGCTATAATCATCACTTTCATTTCTTTTGAACATGAAGGAAACTTTCAGCAATTAATAAATCCTCTGGAGTCGTCACTTTAATATTATAGTAACTCCCCTCTACTACACCTACTTGCTTCCCGATACGTTCTACGAGGCTTGCATCATCTGTACCAAGGAAACAACCCTGTTTTGCACTTCTATGAGCTTCTAACAAAAGAGAAACAGCGAACCCTTGTGGTGTTTGTACAGCTTTAAGCTGAGATCTTTCTACCGTTTCGACAACGATACCCTGCTCTACTTTCTTAACTGTATCTTTCACTGGTACCGCACAAATGGACGCTCCATATTTTTCTGCTGCAGTTAATACATCTTGAATCACTTTGTTCGTTACAAATGGACGCGCGCCGTCATGTACAAGAACATACTCAACATCACTAGTATGCTGAATGGCGTTATATACACTATCTTGTCTTTCGGCTCCGCCCTGAATAAATTGTACTGGCTTTTCAATTGGATACTTCTGCATTAATTCTTCAAAATACGGACGTTCTTCTTCGTTAATTGCCATAATAATACTTTTGCACGCTTTATCTTTTTCAAAAGCACGTAACGTATGCACAATAATCGGTACTTCATTAATAAGTAAGAACAACTTATTTTTACCAGCACCCATCCGCTTACCTTGACCAGCTGCTGGAATAATTAATGTATACATATTAATAATCCTCTACTTATAATGCTTTTTCTAATAATTTACGTTTGGCGAAAATCATACGCCCAGCCGATGTTTGTAACACACTAGTAACAAGCACATTGAGTTGTGAACCTACATATTCTCTACCATCTTCTACTACAATCATCGTGCCATCATCTAAATATGCAACACCTTGATTTTGTTCTTTTCCATCTTTGACAACATAAACACTCAGTTCTTCACCTGGGAGTACAACAGGTTTAATTGCATTAGCTAAATCGTTAATATTTAACACCGTTACCCCTTGTAATTCAGAAACTTTGTTTAAATTGAAATCATTCGTTACTACCGTTCCACCAGTGATTTTCGCCAACTTTACAAGTTTGCTATCCACTTCTTGAATATCATCGAAATCGCCTTCATAAATTTCTACCGGAATCGGCATCTCTTTTTGAATACGATTTAAAATATCTAATCCTCTGCGACCACGATTACGCTTTAAAGCATCAGAAGAATCGGCAATGTGCTGAAGTTCTTCTAACACGAATTGTGGAATCACAATTGTTCCTTCTAAAAACTTTGTTTGGCAAATATCAGCAATACGCCCATCGATAATTACACTCGTATCGAGAATTTTCCAATGAGTTGTAGATTCTTCTACCTCAGTTTCTTCATTCTCACTATTATTATTTTTCTTCTTTCCACGTTGTGGTAATGTAAATAATCCTAGCAATTCATTCCTCTTTTTAAACCCTACTTGGAATCCTAAATATCCAAGTAAAAGAGTAAAGAACACTTGCAACACTGTGCTAATAACTGGAATTGTAAATTCACGAATTGGTATTAAAATTAAATATGCAACAATAAGACCAGAGATTAACCCTAATGTACCAAATAAAACATCCGCTACAGGCGCCTTTACAAGAGCCTCTTCAATATGCTTAATAAGTTGAACAATATAATCTACAAGCCAAAATGTTGTTAAAAATAAAATAATTGCACCAATAATTGCACGAACATACGATCCTTCCAATAAAGGAACGGCACCGATGTCTAATACATTAATAACTTTTGGGATTAAGTAAATCCCTAACGCTCCGCCAATTACTAGAAAGAAGAGCTGTACAATCCGTTTTAACATCCAACCACCTCCTACTCATTATTAACCATTGTTTCGCTAATCAAAACGCCGAATGCAAAAGCGGACGTGTTTTTTTATAAATAGTTTTATTTACCAATATACCATATCTTATACCAAAAATGTTCTAGTGTCGTTATATTATGGAATCAATGTAATATTCTTAATTGTGTCTACTCATATAGAGATGCTCTTGGATTCTTTTTAAGCCTTCTCGTATTTTCTTCGCCCTTACTTCTCCAATTCCTTCCACATCATCCAATTCATTAATAGTTGCTCGACAAACACCTTGCAAAGTCTTAAATCGATTAATTAAATTTTCAATGATAAGTGGCGGAACGCGCGAAATTTTGCTTGTGATTCGGTATCCTCTCGGCGTCACACTTTCTTCTAAACTCATTTGTCCTGGATAGCCAAGCAATTTAACTAAATCGCTATCCTCTAGAAGTTGTGTATTCGCAAGATCTTGTAACTTTTTCAAAATTTGATGATGGTCTTGTGTTTTTTCTTGATAATAATCTTTAATTAATAACGCTGCCTCTGCCTCTAAATCAGCTAGTAGTTCTGTAAGTTGTAAACGAATTAACCTACCTTCCGTTCCTAACTCATGAATATAGCTCAATATTTCATTTTTAATCCGCAGTACCATTTCAACACTATGTAACACATGAACCACCTCGGACATTGTAACGACTTCTTCAAATTCTAGAATGCCCAAATTCGTAATACCATCATTCCATACAGCCTTATATTTTTCTAACGTTTGAATAGCTTGGTTCGCCTTTGTTAAAATAACACCTATATCCTTTAGTGTATAACGTAAATTCCCTTGATATAGTGTAATTACGTTACGTCTTTGTGAAATAGCCACAACGAGACTACCTGTCTGCTTTGCTACACGCTCTGCCGTCCGGTGGCGCATACCTGTTTCAATAGAATCAATAGATGCCTCTGGAACTAACTGTGCATTTGCAATTAAAATTTTACTTCCGGTTTCATTTAAAATAAGTGCCCCATCCATTTTTGCTAATTCGTATAAACTAGCAGGAGAGAATGCACAATTAATGTGAAATCCCCCATCAACAATACTTTTAATTTGTTCATTATATCCAAGAACAATTAGTCCCCCTGTTTGTGCGCGAAGCACATTATCTATCCCTTCGCGCAGTGGTGTTCCTGGGGCCACGAGCTGTAAAATATTAATCATACTTTTGACACGTTGCTTGTTTTCTTCCATAGCCTAGCCTCCTAATGTCAAACGAAGCGCTTCCCCTAAATTAGATACACCTACTACCTCAATCCCATCCGGAATTGTCCATCCTCCCAAATTTTTTCTAGGAATAATAGCACGTTGAAATCCTAATTTAGCTGCTTCTTGTACACGTTGTTCAATTCTTGATACTCTTCTTATTTCTCCAGTTAATCCTACTTCTCCTATTACTGCATCAGTTGGTGTCGTAGATTTATCTCTAAAACTTGAAGCAATACTTAAAGCCACAGCTAAATCAATTGCTGGTTCATCTAATTTCAAACCACCTGCTACTTTTAAATATGCGTCTTGGTTTTGCAATAATAAACCTGTTCTTTTTTCTAGCACTGCCATAATAAGCGATACACGGTTATGATCAATTCCCGTCGCCATTCTTCGAGGGTTTCCAAAACTAGTAGGGGAGATTAATGCTTGTATTTCTACTAAAACCGGTCTTGTTCCTTCCATTGAGGCAACTACTGTTGATCCTGCGACTCCAACGGGTCTTTCCTCAAGAAAAATTTCAGAAGGGTTTAAGACTTCCGCAAGACCGAGCTCTTTCATTTCAAAAATACCCATTTCATTCGTGGAGCCAAAACGATTCTTCACAGCTCGCAAAATACGATATGTATGATGACGATCTCCTTCAAAGTAAAGAACTGCATCGACCATATGTTCTAACATACGAGGTCCTGCAATTGCCCCCTCTTTTGTTACATGTCCGACGATAAAAATAGGAATTCCTTTCGTTTTTGCAAGTTTCATTAATTCCGCTGTACATTCACGTACTTGCGCTACACTTCCTGGGGCTGACGTCACTTCAGGTAAATGTATCGTTTGAATAGAGTCAATAACAACAAAAGCTGGATTCATTTCTTCAATGTGCGCTGCAATTCGCTGTAGATCAGTTTCTGCTACAACAAATAGATTACTACCCTTTACATGCAAACGATCTGCACGAAGTTTAATCTGCTTTGCTGACTCCTCACCCGATATGTATAGTACATCATATGAAGAATCTGCTAATTGCGATGAAATTTGTAATAACAATGTTGATTTCCCAATCCCAGGGTCTCCACCAATAAGTACTAAGGATCCATCTACAATCCCACCACCAAGTACACGGTTAAACTCTTGGAATTTCGTTTCAATACGTGCCTCAGATTTTGTTTCTACTTCTGTTAGGCGTCTTGGTTTTGTTACTTCCGATTGAATTGCATTGGCATAATTAAGGCGTCTTGATGATACAACCGGTTCCATCTCTTCAACAAGCGTATTCCATTGACCACAACCAGGGCATTTCCCCATATATTTTGGTGACTGATAACCACACTCTTGACATGTGAATTTTGTTTTCTTTTTAGCCATATCGTTTTATATTTCACTTCACTTTCATCTATAAACAGTTTATCCTTCTCGTACAAGAAAGAGGGCTATCTCGTAGCCCTCTTAGTTTGTCTATACTTATTTTACCTTTTCAGCACTATGAATGACAAATGATTCCCCTTCAACATCAAAGATAACTTTTTGTCCTTTCTCAATAGCACCTTTTAAAAGTTCTTCCGATAGTCTATCTTCTACATGTTTCTGAATTGCTCTACGAAGCGGACGAGCACCGTATTCTCGGTCAAATCCTTTATCAGCAATGGCTGAAATCGCTCCTTCTGTTAAATGCAATTCAATCTCTTGCTCTTTTAAGCGCTTCACTAACTGATTCACCATAAGTGTTACAATCTCTTGAATATGTTTTTTCTCAAGCATATGGAACACGATAATTTCATCAATACGGTTTAAGAATTCTGGACGAAATGCCTTTTTCAGTTCATCCATTACTTTACCTTTCATATCTGAATAATCGCGGCTCTCATCTTGTACGTTAAATCCAAGATGTTTATTACGTTTTAACGCATCTGCACCAACGTTAGATGTCATAATAACAATTGTATTACGGAAATCAACTGTACGCCCTTTGGAATCCGTTAAGCGACCATCTTCTAATACTTGTAGTAAAATGTTAAACACATCAGGATGAGCTTTCTCTACTTCATCTAATAGGACAACTGAATATGGCTTACGGCGAACCTTTTCTGTTAATTGTCCACCTTCTTCATATCCAACATATCCTGGAGGAGATCCAACTAAACGAGAAGTCGAATGCTTCTCCATGTACTCAGACATATCGATGCGAATCATTGCATCCTCATCACCGAACATAGATTCTGCTAATGCTCTTGCTAGTTCTGTTTTACCTACACCTGTTGGTCCTAAGAAAATAAATGAACCAATCGGACGTTTCGGATCTTTCAATCCTGCTCTAGCACGACGAACAGCTTTCGCTACAGCTACTACCGCTTCATCTTGACCAATAACACGGTTGTGAAGAATGGATTCTAAGTTTAATAATTTATCAGTCTCTGTTTGTGCAAGTTTAGAAACCGGTATACGAGTCCACGTAGAAACGACATTTGCAATATCTTCTACTGTCACTTCTGAGTTTTCTTTTCCTTGTTGCTCTTTCCATTGACGCTTCGTATCTTCTAACTTTTCACGTAAGCGTTGTTCCATATCACGTAAGGAAGCAGCTTTTTCAAATTCTTGACTTTGCACAGCTGCATCTTTTTCTTTTCTAATTTCCTCAAGTTTTACTTCAAGCTCTTTTAGATTTGGTGGTGTTGTATAAGAGCGTAAGCGAACCTTTGAAGCAGCTTCATCAATTAAATCAATTGCTTTATCTGGTAAGAAACGATCTGTAATATAGCGGTCTGAAAGCTTTACAGCTGCATCAATTGCATCATCTGTAATAGATACACGGTGATGCGCTTCGTAACGATCACGTAAACCTTTCAATATTTGAGTTGATTCGTCTAAACTTGGCTCATCAACGTGAATTGGTTGGAAACGTCTTTCTAAAGCCGCGTCTTTTTCAATATATTTACGATATTCATCTAAGGTTGTCGCCCCAATACATTGTAACTCTCCGCGTGCTAAAGATGGTTTTAAAATGTTAGATGCATCAATTGCACCTTCTGCTCCACCTGCACCAATTAATGTATGAAGTTCATCAATAAATAGAATAATGTTTCCAGCTTGACGGATTTCATCCATAACTTTCTTTAAACGATCTTCAAATTCACCACGATATTTCGTTCCAGCTACAACTGTACCCATATCTAGTGTCATAACACGCTTATCTCTTAATGTTTCAGGAACTTCATTATTTACAATTTGTTGTGCTAATCCTTCTGCAATTGCCGTTTTACCTACACCAGGTTCTCCAATTAATACAGGATTGTTTTTTGTTCTACGGCTTAAAACTTCAATTACACGTTGAATTTCTTTACCACGACCGATAACAGGATCTAGACGATTTTCACGTGCAACAACTGTTAAATCACGTGCTAAGCTATCCAGTGTCGGTGTATTTGCATTCGTTGAAGAACCACCTTGGTGACCTGAACTTGCTTCATTACTTCCAAGGAGTTGCAATACTTGTTGTCTTGCCTTATTTAGGCTAACACCTAAGTTATTTAAAACACGTGCTGCTACACCTTCACCTTCACGGATTAAACCAAGTAAGATATGTTCTGTTCCAACGTAAGAATGACCTAATTTACGAGCTTCATCCATAGACAACTCAATAACCTTTTTAGCACGCGGTGTATAATGTACAGTTTGAGAAGCTTCTGTTCCGCGTCCAATTAACGCTTCTACCTCTTTTTGAACCTTCTCTGGACTTAATCCAAGAGCAATTAACGCTTTTGCTGCAATTCCTTCCCCTTCGCGTACAAGCCCAAGTAAAATGTGTTCTGTTCCAATATTATTATGCCCAATACGAATTGCTTCCTCTTGAGATAAAGCTAATACTTTCTGTGCTCTTTCTGTAAATCTTCCAAACATCATAGAAATCGCCTCCTACTTGCGCTTAGTTTTTTTCAATACGTAATCGCTCACGGATTAAGGTTGCTCTTCGATAATCTCTTTCTTCTGGTCCTAAAGGTCCGCCTGCATATTGTTGTAAAATGCCTGGTTGTGTAAGAACCATTAGCTCAGTCAAAATATTTCTCGATACACCTTTTATATATCCTAAATCAATACCAAGTCGTACATCTGACAAGCAAGTGGCCGCTTCTGCAGATTGAATTAACCGACTGTTTGCTAGTATGCCATAAGAGCGATAAACCTTATCTTCAAGCTCAATACTTGAATTTTGTACAATTAATTCTCTAGCTATTTTTTCTTGCTGTATGATTTGTTGAATGACACTTTTTAAATCTGCAATAATATCTTCTTCAGATTTTCCTAGCGTCATTTGATTTGACACTTGAAATATATTACCTAACGCTTCGCTACCTTCACCGTATATTCCTCTTACTACTAACCCTAATTTTTGAATTACTTGTATAATGCGGCTAATTCTTTTCGTTAAAACGAGTCCCGGTAAGTGAATCATTACGGAAGCCCTCAATCCTGTACCAACGTTAGTAGGGCAGCTCGTTATATATCCAAGTGATTCATCAAAAGCATATTCAACCTCTTCCTCTATCCAATTATCTATTTGATTGGCACTTTGAATAGCCTCTGATAACTGTAACCCTGAAAATAAGCACTGTATCCTAATGTGGTCTTCTTCATTAAGCATAACACTAATATGTTCGCTTTCTGATAATAGACATGCTCCATATTCTGTTCCTGCAAGGTTAGGACTAATTAAATGCTTTTCAACTAATACTCTCCTTTGAAGAGGCGTTAATTCATTCATTTTTAATAGTTCAAACTCTCCAAAAGGTTCTACCGTTTTATTTATAAATTCCTTTTTAAATAATTCATGAATCTGTCTAGCTTCTTCTTCGTTTTGCATAGTAGAGAATTGATATTTTTTAAAATTACGAGCCAAACGAATTCGACTACTTAAAATAATATCAGAATCAGGGCCATCCCCCTTCATCCATGGACTAATCGCTTCATTCATAATTTTGTCCAGTGACATAGAACTATTCCCCCTCTCTATGCTCACTAAGCTGATTTTCAAGACCTCGAATATCATCCCTTACTTCAGCAGCTTTCTCAAACTCCTCTTTCTGTACGTATTGTTTCAGAATGAGTTTTAGTTCATCTAATTCTTTCTTTAAGTGAAGATTTCCTTCTATACGTTCCGGAATTTTTCCACAATGATCTGTATGTCCGCCGTGCAGACGTTTTAATAATGGCTTTAAATGTTCCTTAAATGTATCGTAACAAGAAGCACATCCAAACCGTCCCACCTTTGTAAATTGCTCATATGTCATCTTACAATCTGGACACCTTAATATACTTGTATTCGAAAGCCCGTTTTGTCCTTCTTCAAACATTGTTGATTCACCGTGTAATAACCCAGCAAATAAATCATGGAATGAAAAGTTAGACTGCGGTGATTGAAAGAAAGACGTATAGCCACTTTGTTCTGCACATTGCTCACAAAGATGAACTTCCGTCTTCTTTTCGTTGATTACTTTTGTATAATGTAAAGTTGCTGGTCTTATATTACAGTTTTGACAAGTCATCACTATCCCCACCTTTACAATAGGAACGATCTATCTGATAGTAATTTTCATACATTACTAGATTGTTCACTTTCCTTTACTTGTTTAAATAAAAGTGCGTGTTCTTTTTTCAAAACCTCTACAATATTTAACTGCCTTATCTCTTAGTTATTATTCTTTTACAAAAGCTATATTTATTTATATTTCAGTGTTCTTAACATTGCGCATAATATTCGAGCCCTAAGTTCATCTCGAGAAGGAACATCCATTGATAATACAGAACGATCTAGTACACTTAACATAAGTTTAGCTTCACGATTTGTTATGATTCCCTCTTCTATTAAACGTATAATCATACTCTCTGCATTCCCTTGCGCAACGCTATGATCAATCATATGAAGCATTTGATCAATCATGTCTATATCGTCATGCAGTTTGACTTTTATAATGCGAATGTAACCTCCTCCACCACGTTTACTTTCTACTACAAATCCTCTTTCTATCGTAAAACGGGTATTGATTACATAATTGATTTGAGATGGTACGCACTCGAATCGATCCGCAATCTCATTTCTTTTGATTTCAATCACATTATTATTACTTAAGTCAATAACTTGCTTTAGATATTGCTCAATGATATCAGATATATTTCTCATTTATCCGCCACCTTTATTGACTTTGACTATCTTTGACTTTAATTATATACGTATTAATAAAATTTGCAACTCTTTTGCTTATTCACTATCCTAGCCACATTCCCCTGTATTTAATCAAAATAATAATTATTTAAACACATTTTTTAATTACTATGGATTATAAAAGAAAATACGAAAAAACACGAGTCATTTGACTCGTGTCTAGTTGCTTGGCGACGTCCTACTCTCACAGGGACAAGGTCCCAACTACCATCGGCGCTAGAGAGCTTAACTTCCGTGTTC
>NZ_JASHJA010000020.1:0-59244 GCF_030733445.1 Bacillus sp. MMSF_3353 | reverse complement strand
CAAAAGAGTCTCAATCTCATTTCATCCTATAAAAATGAGATTGAGATTTTTCATATTATGTTGGGTATGGCAACCCAAACATAATATGGGGTACAGAGATATTAAAGTTGTTTAAATTACATTAAAAAATAATATGCATCCTA
Source organism: Bacillus sp. MMSF_3353 (assembly GCF_030733445.1). Classification (NCBI taxonomy): domain Bacteria; kingdom Bacillati; phylum Bacillota; class Bacilli; order Caryophanales; family Bacillaceae; genus Bacillus; species Bacillus sp. MMSF_3353. The sequence goes on along the minus strand of NZ_JASHJA010000020.1, from coordinate 59,101 downwards.
CAAGCCTAGTCATATCAGTGAAAAAGTAACTAAATTTGTAGACGGGATAGAAATATTTTTTGTTACACAAACTGGCCGACTGTACTTTTTTCACTACAAACTCATAACTTAACAGCCGGGTAGAAAGTGATGAGTATACTGGACCAAATATGATTGATTTCGGATTCCATATTTTTTGTTAGTACTTCCTTTCATCATATCTAAAACAGATTTATATGCTTAGTGACAAGGTCGATCAAACTATATAAGCAGATGATCCATTCTACTCATTCGCCATATTATGCATAATAATATATATAATACGTGTCTACAAATTAAAGATCAAAAAAAGAAAAAATCTGAAGATCCTTCTGACGTAAGGAATTTCAGATTTTTTTATTTTAGTAATACCCTTTGCAACAAGTTGCCATTAGGATAGTGTATCAGCAACTTGTAGCTATTACTATGAATGCTAGATTCCTCAAAATTATTCCATATTTTTTCATTTTATTTATATTATTCTATGCTTTGTTCTAAAGTATAATTCCATATTTATGGACAAAAGTTTAAATTTATGGAATTTTGTACAAGCTATTTATACGCTATTTTTAATTAGGAGGGATTCTTTATGTTTGGTCTAGGAAAAAAAAGAACTCCATTTGGTGAGTATTTAGATCACAGAGGAATCAAACAACAATGGCTTGTACAAAGAACTGGATTAAGTAAATCTCTGATAAGTGATTTAGCAAATAAAAAGGATCGTATTCCCACTTTAACATCTGCAACTAAAATCATTAGAATACTAAAAAAATTTGATAAGCATATTGATTATCAAGATTTTTGGAATATTGATATTTAATACCTCTAAAATGTACTGCACATCTAATTGTCTCTAATCCAATTGTGTAGATTACTAAAAACATAGATTTTTCCCTTTATAACTAATGATTATTTAACACTTATAATACAAAAATTCCTTTTATTAAAAAGGATATAAATTTCTATTTAGCTCTGTTCATATCCCTTGCCCATCAACTGAAGAACAGAAACACAATGAACTTTCGTTCATCAGGGCTAAAATATTCTTAAAGTAGAGGTACACTCTTAATAATGTGCATGCTAAATAAACCTATATAGGCATCATTTTAAAAAATTATGCAACTTTCTTTTGTCTTCTCAAACCACTATACTCATATACAATGCCCAGAATATCAAAGACAGTCTTCTTCTCATACCGATGAGATTTTCGTCCGTTATTTTGAAAGAGATTAAAAAGCCGGAGAAAAACCTTTGTTATTTTTTTGGTATCTTTTTGTAGAGCTTCATACACCAAATACAGATGATCTTGAATCATGTAAATAGCTTTATATTCACTTAATTCTTTATGCTGAGTCTATATATCACAACTCGTGAGGGTAATTTTTGTTGTCCAATTTAGGCATTCTGAATTTCATAAGTATCTCCTGGTTTTATCTGATGCATCATATCTTCAAGGCTAAGCAAAACATATAAAGATTGCTTTTTTACTGTCCCATTCCGAAAGAATTCTGGCAATTCATTTTTCACATATACTCTATTATTTAATTTCAACCGTGAAACATAGAATACTCCCCGTTGATCCATCTAATCTAAATCTTTTAGAGAAAAGTATCCTAAATCTCGAATACACAAATCTACTGGGCGTAAGGTATCCAAACACTCTGTACCAAAGGTTTTATCGTTATTTTTACCTGGTTCCATTTGAAAATTGAGGGATTTTTCACTATGTAAATCATACTCTAGATGAATCTTATTACCAGCTGTTTGTGCACATCCTCCTGAACCTGGATAAATAAGTGCCAAATGATTGGGTACTTGAAAAATAGTAGCATCTAAAATACGTATACGTTGAAAATAGGAAGTGTATTGGTTTGAGATTTGATACGAATCGTTTAGTTTGCTTTTGATTAAAAGGGAAAATACACGCTGTAGGAATAAAACAGCGTACAGGTTAAAACGTTGATTAAGCCCTTCTGGGCTCTTAAGTGTAGCTGTATTTGCATAAAGCTGACTACATAATCGAGTAAAAGAATCGCTTGCTACCTGTTGACTAATCCAGATACATTAAGTAGCCAATTCTCGTGCGCCGTCTTTTCTGTATATTTCTAAAAAAAGAATAGCGTTTTTTTCGTTTTATGGATACACTTTTTTAGTTTGATGGCGATGTTGTCTTCCCACCAGAAAGTCTGTCCAAAAGCAGGTACGACTGATTAATATTCTCTTTGGCCTTACCGCATAAACAGTCATTCCATTAGGAATAACTGATTCTTTTTACTCTTCATTATCTTTTTGCACCAGAACCGTATTTATTCCACTTCATATACGTGAGGTGGTTTTTTCTTTTCCTCTTCTTGTTTACGTCCTCACTAATTCTCCCTATAATAAAATTAAGATTTTTTATGAATACGAAGGTGAAATAATATGACTAAAACAATTGCAGATATCGCCAAATTGGCTGGAGTTGCAAAAAGCACAGTTTCTCGTTACTTAAACGGTGGATACGTAAGTGATAAAACAAAACTTAAAATCGAAAGTATTATTCAGGAAACAAATTTCTCTCCCAATACATTTGCTCAAAGCTTAAAAGCAAAAACAACAAATTTAATTGGTGTCATCATCCCCCGATTAGACTCCTTCGCTACAATGAAAACACTTATCGGGATCGATAAAACATTACAGGAAAATAACTATCAAATGCTTGTAGCAAATGCAAATCAAACAATTGAAACTGAGATACAAGCAATGGAAAACTTTATAAAACAAAGGATAGCTGGCATTATTTTATTAACAAAAACTTTAACAAATAAGCATCAACAAATTATTATTAATTCAAATATCCCTATTTTATTCGTTGGACAAGAATATAAAGATCAATATTGCCTCGTTCATGATGATTATGATGCAGCTTATGAGTTAGGAGCATACGTGTTATCACAAGGACATAGAAATATAGCCTATTTAGGAGTAGAAAAAGATGATATTTCTGTTGGTATAAATCGAAAAAACGGTTTTCAAAAAGCAATTGAAAATTTAGAACCGACTTGCAGTGTTTGTTATTACGAAACATCTTTCCAAATAGAAGATGCCATGAAACAAGTACAACATATTTTAATTAATAACCGTCCAACGCTTATCGTATGTGCTACAGATAACATCGCACTTGGGGCAATGAAAGTCATTCACTCCCATTCTCTTTCTGTACCAAATGATATTTCTGTAACAGGATTCGGCGGATATGATATTTCAGAAATGGTACACCCTAGTTTAACGACAATTGCGTTTGACTATGAGTATGCTGGAAAGCTTGCTGCCACTTCTCTTTCACAGCTTGTTGAAAACAAAACTATACCAAAAATATTACACTCTCGTTATACATTAAAAATCCAAGAAAGCGTTGACAAAATATAAAGGCGCTCTATAATAAAATTAAAACCGGTTCCACATTTTAAAAACAGGATTTTAAACATCATTTCCCTGTTTTTTATTTTAGCTCCTTGCGGAACCGGTTCCACATAAGAAAATTTATAGTAAGGGGGAATTTTTATGGATATGAAACAAATTGCAGCTCAAGTAATACAGAACATTGGTGGAAAGGAAAACATTGTTCGTGCCACACATTGCGCGACTCGCCTTCGTCTTATATTAAAGGATGATACGAAAATAAACGCTGCAGAAATCGAAAACATCGATGGAGTAAAAGGTGCTTTCGCAACGACCGAGCAATATCAAATTATTTTTGGAACTGGCATAGTAAACAAAGTATATGATGAATTCTCAAAACTAATTGGAATAGCCGAACTAGATTCTACAACATCAAACGATATACCTAAGAAAAAAATGAATCCTATCGCCCGCCTAGCAAAGACACTATCTAATATTTTTGTTCCAATTATTCCAGCTATCGTCGCAAGCGGTTTACTTATGGGTCTACTCGGAATGTTGAAAGCGTTTAAATTAGTTCCTGGAGATCACTCACTTATCCAATTACTTGATATGTTCTCAAGTGCAGCTTTCATCATTTTACCTATTTTAATTGGAGTTAGTGCCGCTAAAGAATTTGGTGGAAACATTTTCTTAGGTGCAGTTGTTGGTGGTATATTAACTCACCCAAGCTTAACAAATCCTTGGACTCTTTCAAATGCAAAACCCACTGTTTTACATTTCCTTGGTATGGATATTGATATGATTGGCTATCAAGGTACTGTTTTACCTATTTTATTATGCGTATATGTTATGAGTACAATTGAAAAAGAACTTCGAAAACGTGTTCCGAACTCTTTAGATTTATTAGTTACACCATTCTTAACAATTATTATAACTGGCTTTTTATCACTTATTATTATCGGACCAATTGGATATAAAATCGGTGACGGCATTACGTACCTTTTAAATACAATCTATCAATTTGCAGGACCAGTAGCTGGACTTATATTCGGCGGATTGTATTCAACAATCGTTCTTACTGGCTTACATCATAGTTTCCACGCTATTGAAGCAGGCTTACTCGCAAATAAAGATATCGGTGTCAATTTCTTACTCCCTATTTGGTCAATGGCGAACGTTGCACAGGGCGGTGCTACTTTAGCTGTCTATTTCAAAACAAAAAACAAAAAAACGAAAGAAATTGCAATTCCAGCAGCAGCTTCAGCATTTTTAGGAATTACGGAACCAGCTATTTTTGGTGTCAATTTAAAACTTGGTAAACCATTTATTGCAGCAGCTATTGGTGGCGCAATTGGTGGCGCTTACGTTGTTTGGATGCAAGTAGCGGCTAATGCATACGGTTTAACAGGTATTCCAATGCTTACAATTGTTGCACCTCTTGGCATAATGAATATGATTCACTATGTAATTGGGTTCGCTATTGCAATTATCACTGCTTTTGTTGCTACATTCATTTTATATAAAGAAAGTAAACAATAACGAGGGGAAAACCTATGTCAAAATATAAAACAATATTGCAATCTGATAAAGACGAATTACAATCTTTATATGAAATTGCAAACCAAGATTCATGGAAACCAATTTATCATATCCATCCATCCTTTGGATTAATGAATGATCCTAACGGTGTATCATACTACAATGATGAATATCATGTTTTTTATCAGTGGTATCCATTTGGTCCCATTCACGGAATGAAGCATTGGGGACATGTGAAATCAAAAGATCTTATTAACTGGGAGCGTATGCCTGTAGCTATCATACCTACTGAAAGCTATGAATCGCACGGTGCATATTCTGGTAGCGCTATCGTAAAAGACGGACTTCTTCACTTACTGTATACAGGAAATATAAAAAAATCTGATGATTCCCGTGATGCAAAACAATGTATGGTAATAATGGATTCTCAATATAAGATGACGAAATATAGTAATAATCCTGTTATTGATGTAATCCCTGACGGATATACAACACATGTGCGTGATCCAAAAGTATGGAAACATAACGATATATACTATATGTTACTCGGTGCGCAACGCAAAAATAAAACTGGAACTCTTTTACTATATAAGTCGCAAGACCTATACAATTGGAATTTCCAAGGTGAAATTACAACAAACTTAAAAGAATTTGGATTCATGTGGGAATGCCCCGATTACTTCCAATTATCGGGGAAAGATGTACTTCTCTTTTCACCTCAAGGAATTGAAAAGGAAGAAGAAAATTTTCAAAATGTATACAATGTTGTTTATGCTATAGGACATTTCGATATTGAAAATTTACATTTCCATGTTGATTCATATTACGAGGTTGATAAAGGATTCGATTTTTATGCCCCTCAAACTCTAAAAGACTCTACTAGTCGCCGCCTATTGTTTGCTTGGGCAGGATCAAGTGAAATCACGTATCCTTCTGATGATTATATGTGGGCTCATTGTTTAACACTTCCACGTGAATTAACATTAGAGGACAGCATATTAAAACAAAAACCAGTTTCAGAACTAGCCAATTTACGAACAACAAAAAAAGAAATTTCAGGAGATATAACAGCTGGATTAAATATATTATCAAAACTTGATTATAAAGACTCTTATGAATTAATTGTTACTCTCAAAACAGAGAATGCAAACCTATTCGGACTTTCTCTTTTCCATAATGAAGAGGAATGTTTTCCAATTACATTTAATCGCAAAGAAGGTACTGTTTCTATAGACAGGAGTAACTTCTGCCATCAATTTGGCGGAGAATATGGTTATGAACGCTATAAAAAAATTCAGATTCAAGATACGATAGAACTACAAATATTTGTAGATACAAGTATCGTGGAAATTTTCTTATACGATGGTTCAACAGTCTTTACGTCCCGAGTTTTCCCTCGAAAAGACTTGAAACATCATATAGCAATCTTTTCAGATGCAAAACTAAACTTTATCATTACACAATATAAGCTGAAAAGAGGGATTGTATGAGAAATGTCTTTTGTATCGGTGAACTATTAATTGATTTCGTTTGCCGAAATACCAATGTTTCTTTAGTAAACGGTTCAGATTTCGAAAAAAAAGCTGGTGGAGCACCCGCTAACGTTGCTGCTGCGATTACAAAATTAGGTGGACACGCTACATTTATGGGGCAAGTAGGAAACGACCCATTTGGTGAGTTTCTTGAACAAACTTTACAGCGTGCGCAAGTCGATACATCCATGCTCATAAAAGATAAACAAACAACACTTGCATTCGTATCCATCGATCAAGATGGCGAACGTGATTTTACTTTTATGCGTGGTGCAGATGGTGAATATCAATTCAATAGCATTGATTTATCAAAAATACAAACGAATGATTTAATACATTTCGGTTCAGCGACAGCTTTACTATCAAGCCCATTAAAAGAAACGTATTTTCAGTTGTTACAATATGCGAAAGATAACGGCCATTTTATTTCTTTTGATCCAAATTATCGAAGTGCACTCATTACAAATACAGAACAATTCTCTCAAGATTGTCTAACCTTTATAAAACATGCACACTTCGTAAAAGTAAGTCAAGAGGAAGCTACTATGCTCTCTAAAGAGATTGATTTACAACAAGCTGCACTCAAATTATTAAATTATGGCGCAAAAGTAGTAGCTATTACACTTGGAAAAGACGGTACCCTTCTTGCGACAAATGAAGGTCAAACCATTGTCTCTTCTATTTCCATTCAACAAGTCGATACAACTGGTGCTGGCGATGCTTTCGTCGGAGCGATGTTATATCAAATTGCAAAAAGCGAACAAACTCTTTCTCATAATTTTAAAGATTTGACAGAATTTATCTCATTTGCAAATAAAGTAGGCGCTATAACCTGTACAAATTACGGAGCAATTGCCTCTCTTCCCTCATTAACACATATAAAAGCATACGATTAGTCGTATGCTTTTTACATTCATCTCCAGAAATCATGCATCATAAAAAAAGTTTAAAACGACGAGAATAACCGTCCCACATAAAGTAATGTGTCGTTATATACTCTTCTCCCCCTTCCCTTGCTTTAACAAAGACCTCAATAAATCCGACTAACAATATCAAATCAATATATGGAACTTAAAAAGAGAAGACGGGTAGTGTAAATTGAGAATAAAGTTTCTGTAGGGATACAGCCGCATGCCCATCAACTTAAGAAAAATAAACGCCCTAAAACGAAAAAAATGAGCTAACTTCTCAAAGTAGCTGCCTGTAGAGAAAGAAAATTTTCGTTTAGGGGGTACTTCAAAACCTTAGCTTGATGGCGATGTGCTCATATCCCCACTCAAAATAATTAATGATTACATCCCACTTCAATTTTGACAAATCTAATCTTTAAAGACATTTTTCATTAGAATATTCAAATTTCGTTGCTTTTATATCCAAAAGCCTAAATGTACATTTGAAATTATTCTAAATTTTATAGCGAAATATTCGAACATTTTGTGAAAACCAACAAAAAACATTACAAACTACTAGTAGTAGGTATTAATTTCCTAGTGTTTGTTCCAAACACTGTGTTAAACTGAGGGGGTTTAACAGATCTACTCTAATAACATTAATGAAATGGGGTATTTACTTGAACTTTCCACAATTAAAAATCGGGCATATGATGCCAAAGGTCCCAATTATGCAGGGAGGAATGGGTGTAGGCATTTCATTAAGTAAACTTGCATCTGCAGTTGCAAATGCTGGAGGAATTGGGATTATATCAGGAACTGGTATTTCCATAGATGAAATGAGAATGCATATTAGGAAGGCGAAAGAAAAGATCCGGAATACTGGTTATATTGGAGTAAATGTCCTTTTTGCAATGAATGATTTTGCTGAAAAAATGAAAGCAGCCATTGAAGAAAAAGTTGATTTCATCATATCTGGTGCTGGCATTTCACGAGATATGTATACTTGGGGGAAAAACGCCGGCATACCAGTTATTTCAATAGTTTCCTCAGCCAAACTCGCTAGATTATCTGAACGCTTGGGTGCGGCCGCTGTTGTAGTAGAGGGGCATGAAGCAGGAGGACATCTGGGTACCGATCGACCTTTATTCGATATATTACCGGAAGTAGTTGCAGCAGTCGAAATTCCCGTAATTGCTGCTGGAGGAATTATGACCGGGAAAGATATTGCGCATGCCTTAAAAATGGGTGCATCTGGTGTGCAAATGGGTACAAGATTCGTTGCAAGTAATGAGTGTGACGCACCACTATCCTTTAAGGAAAAATATATAAATGCTCGATTAGAAGATACTATATTAGTCAAAACAACTGTCGGTCTTCAAGGTCGTGCGGTTAAAAATAACTTTACTAAATTAATAGCTGATAATAATAAAAAGATAAAAATAAAAAAGTGTATAAATTGCTTAAAAAACTGTTCTTATCGTTTCTGCACGCTAGATTCTTTGATAACCTCTATGGATGGTGATTGTGAAAATGGTCTTGTTTTCGCAGGTGCACGAGTAAATGAAGTCAAAGAGATTTTGCCCGTTCAAACAATTATTAACAATATTATGATGGAATATAGAGCATGTATTTAAGGTAGCATCCATGTATAGTTCTTTAAAAAATATTTAATGTTGTAAATTCTTATTTTGCTGACGATACATCAATTAATAATTATGGGCATTATTGGTCATAAAAAAGAACACCTACAAATGCTGTAGGTGTTCTTTTTTATTTATAATTGGATAATTTCTCTTATTTCTTCTATAGGTAACTTCGTAAATTTCGCAATATCCTCTACAGACATTCCGTTTTTATACATACCACATACCAATTGTATACGTTCGGCTTTTTTCCCTTCTTCAATACCCTTTTCAATACCTTTTTTAATTCCTTGCTCCTCTGCGTGAGCAAACTTTGCAGCTTCATCCATTAGGGTTTTTTCCCTCGCTTCATAGGCTTGTCGGAAAGTCGAATCTTGACTCATTCGCTCCCACTTATTCATTGCTTTTTGTAAAATCGGATCTTGATTCATCGCAATGTCCTCCAATGTTTGAGTTAAGTGTTCATCTTCATTTGCCGGAAGTAATAACAGCCAACGAACAAATGAATCTTCCCACGGATTAACTTTCTCTTCCCGCCATTGTTCCATTAGTTTGGGAAGCTCTATAACATGAATCTCTATATCATCACTAAACTGCTTTTGCTGTTGTACATTCCATAGCTTTCCCGTTGTATGAAATTCCTCATATTCGGGAAAAAGTACGAAGTTTAACAAATTAATAGTAATTGTTTTACTAAGAGAGCTGTAAGGCATCCCTTTTTGTAACTGTGAAGTATATAATTTACCCCAGTAATACAAACTTCGTTTAATCATGTCGTGATTATTATTCAGCTGAATTTCTACGTTTACTTTAGTACCTGTGTCTAATGTAGCTGAGACATCTAAAATTGATAATTTATCATCCTCGTGTTCTCGATGTAAATGTGGATCCTCTAATTGTAGTGACATAATAGGTGATTCTAATGAATTCTTTAGCATGGCATTTAAAAATGTGATAAGAATATCCTCACTACCACTTGTCCCAAATAATTGCTTAAAAGCAAAATCAATTCGTAAATTTACTAATGACTTGGTCATGACTTTCCTCTTCCTGTCTAAGAAACTCTCTTTTCTTTATTGTACATAAAAATTAGGTAATCATGCAAATAGGAACATTTACAAAAAATTACGCTATCATTCTTTTCAAAAAAATATATACACTAGAGATAAAGATACAATTAATAGTTAATTTGGTGAATTATAACATATATTATCTTTAAATAATACCCATTTTAAAAAACAATGGATTATTTGTGACATAATTGTTAAATTTAGGGATATAAAAAGGCTTTCTATATAAAAAATAGAAAGGTGATGGCCTACGGATAAAATATAAGGGGGATTTATATTATGTCTTCAAAAAAACAAAAATTAGTAACAGTGGTTACCACTCTGACGCTAGGATGTGGATTAACTTTCGGATTAACTCCTACTTCGGCAGATTCTATAAGTAATCCTACTCCTATTAAGGAAGAACAAGAAAGGATACAGATACCTTTCACTGGATATGTTATTTCAGCAGATGATAATTATTTAGTTGTAGCTAACACTAATACAAAAGAGGAGGCACTTTCTTATCAAAATAATTGGTGGGAATTAGCTTCTCAAAATAAAATTTTACGTGTTCCTGTTACTAGCAAAGATAACTATAGCGTAGGTGAAAAACTAAATATATTTTCCGTAGGATGGACTCACTCTATTCCACCAATCGCTGTTATGCCTGTTATCGAGAAAATAATTGAATAAATTATATATTTTTTACAAAAGAAGATAGCCATTACAGTTGGCTATCTTCTTTTAAACTCATTTATTCTAAATTGGACTAAAGAATTTTTGTTTGTAACTATCTTTATAAATTTATGCTATAACAACGCTTGTGCACTTTTGTATTTACTGAACTATGGCTTGTTCTTCCTTCTTCATAGCTCTAATGGATTGAGCTACTTTAACCATCATAGAACATTCTATCCTCTTGCGGAAGATTTTACAGCTGAACTCATGTGTTCCCTTAAGGGAACCCGTTGCATGTATTGTATTAGCTGGGCAACCACCGCTACAGTAAAGCTGTGCCCAACATTCCTGACATTCCGGTTTTGAATAGCAATTACTCTCCTTAAATTGAGACTGTATCTCTGTTTTTGTAATGCCATCCCAGATATTCCCCATACTATATTCTTCTTCCCCAACAAACTGATGACAAGGAAATATCTCCCCCCATGGGGTAATAGCAAGGTATTCAGTCCCAGAACCGCAACCAGAAATTCTTTTTTGAACGCATGGACCTTCTGAAAGGTCAAGCATGTAATGATAGAAAGTGAAACCGTTTCCTTTTTCCTCACGGTTTAGCATTTCCTTTGAGAGAATTTCATATTGATTGTAAATTTCCAAAAGATCTTCTTCACCGAGCGCATATGGTTCTCGTGGATTACAGATAACTGGTTCCATTGATATCTTATTAAAACCTAGATCAGCGATGTGATAAATATCATTGGTAAAATCGACATTATTATGGGTATAGGTTCCACGTACATAATATTCTTTATCTCCACGCTTCTCAACAAATTCCTGAAAATTTGGAACAATATGATTGTAGCTACCCTTCCCATTGACAGTTTTACGTAGATAATCATGAACTTTTTTTCTTCCATCAAGGCTTAATACAACATTGTGCATTTCCTGATTCAAGAAGTCAGTAATTTCATCATTAAGCAGCATACCATTTGTAGTAAAGGTAAAACGAAAAGTTTTTTTGTACTCTTTTTCTTTATTTCTTGCATAGACGACAATCTGTTTGACAGTCTTCCACGCCATGAGTGGCTCCCCACCAAAAAAATCAACATCGAGATTTCGATGATTACCTGAGTTTTCTAATAGAAAATCGATGGCTCTTTTTCCAACTTCATAACTCATGATGGCCCTATTTCCATTGTATTTTCCTTGGCTAGCAAAGCAGTATTCACACGACAGATTACATGTATGCGCGACATTAAGGCAAAGAGCCTTCACATAAGTGGGACGATTTATCAAATCAATTGAAAGGTCTTTATAATCATCATCGGTAAAAAGCTTCCCATCTCTTTTTAGTTCTTCAATATCCGCAATTATTTCTCGAATTTCCTTCTCGGAAACGTGGAAATCATATTTATACTTTTCTTGCATCGTTGACAGGATTTCTTCCATAGGAGTATTCTCATATAGCATAATTATTTCATAAGCAAGATCGTCAACAACATGTACCGACCCGCTATAAGTATCTAACACGATATTGTATCCATTTAATTTATATTGATGAATCATACTGGATAATCAAACTCCTTTTTCATAAAGATTGCCGCCCATATAAAATATAACTGCGTACAATACTACTTGTTTCCTATCTATTTATTGTATTTTCACACTTTTGATTTGCAACTCCACATGAAGTTTTACAAGCGGATTGACAAGATGTCTGACATGCACCACATCCACCATGTTTTATAGTATCTTGCAGTTTACAAGTGCTCAGTGTTATAATTCTTTTCATTATCTATAACCTCCTTTTGAAATAATTTTGAAGAACTATGGTATATGATTGTGATTTATTTCACAATCATATACCATAGTTCTTTAATTTCCCACCAATTATCACTAATATCTTGATATATTAACAAGCTACTTTTACTTTCCTTTCTTTTAACCTTATTTTGAAATATCACGAGAAGACCAAATATTATCTATTTAACAGTTACATACCATAAAAGCTACATATAGATTACTGTTTACTGTAATTATTTATACATAGATACGGTACGTGAAATTAAAGTATTTATCCTATAAAAAATATGGACATTTATAACTTTTTGCTACAACTATAAAAAGTCAACCCCATTGGAATTGACCTTTTATAGACTGTGGCAACAGAAGGATGTCATAAAACTAGGATTTGATATTGTAGTATTTCACTTGTGAAAAGTATAACATGATTAAACAAGAATAGATGTGTCAATCCTTGGAACATTGGTTATAAGTTAATTTTTCAAGTATATATAATATTTAATGGGCCGATAGAATTCATCATACATCACTATCAATAATTAACGCTTTTTTAATAATAAAAAAGATGTCCAAAAAATTATATTTTTTAGACATCCCTTTAATCTATTTTATTAATAATCCCGTAGGAGTAACTTGATATGTTTTTTTCTTACCCACAAATTCCTGTTTACTATTCTCAAGATTAGTAAGTGTGGCACGTGTCTTTTCCTTTTGTGCTTCTCCCTCTATATGAGTAAACTCAATATAATCTCCTACTTTAACGGGAACGGTTTGGCTTTCAGCAGCTTGTTGTCTATTTCCTACAATTTCTTTATTGTACAAAATATTGCCCGATGAATTTTGAACTTTAATGCTTGCATACGTACTAGTAAAATAGGAATGAGGTATACCCGTTTCTATTTTAATCTGCATTTTTTCTGTTGCTTTGTTATACTCTACTTTTGCGATTTCTCGATCATTATATCCCTTTAAAGACCACGCAAATTGATTTCCATCTAAAACTGTTGTTTCTGGCATTTTCTCTACTTTCTTCAGGCCTTCTTTTGTAACTTCGTACATGGCTTTTTTTCCAAAACTCTCTTGTTTACTATTATCTACATTTGTGAGAGTAGCTCTATGCACACCTTCTAGATGTGTTAACTCTATATAATCTCCTACTTTGGCTGAAACTTTTTGCGATTCAGCATTTTGTTGTTTATTTCCATAAATGTCTTTATTGTATACTACTTTCCCTGATGCATTTTGTACTTTAATACTCGCATATGTTTCATTAAAATAATGATGTGGTATGCCTGCTTTTAAGTCCACTTGCAGTTCTTCTGTCGACTTATTGAAATTGATTTTAGCAAACTCGAAATCACTGATTCCTTTTAGCGACCAAGCAAATTGATTTCCATCTAAAATTGTTGCTTCTGGCATTTTTTCTAGTTTCTTCAGACCTTCTTTTGTAACTTCGTATATGACTTTTTTTCCAAAGCTCTCTTGTTTACTATTGTCTACATTTGTGAGAGTAGCTCTATGCACACCTTCTAGATGTGTTAACTCAATATAATCTCCTACTTTGACTGAAACTTTTTGCGATTCAGCATTTTGTTGTTTATTTCCATAAATGTCTTTATTGTATACTACTTTTCCTGATGCATTTTGTACTTTAATACTCGCATATGTTTCATTAAAATAATGATGTGGTACGCCTGCTTTTAAGTCCACTTGCAGTTCTTCTGTCGATTTATTGAAATTAATTTTAGCAAACTCGAAATCACTAATTCCTTTTAGTGACCATGCAAACTGGTTTCCTTCTAAAATGTTTGACGAGTTCGGTATATCTGAGCTAAAACCTAAGTTATCTAATATAGATTTTAGATCAGGTAAGACACCTATTCTATCATTCCACGGATCTTGGGATTTTGTTCCTGTATTTGGATTACTTAAAATATTTCTTAATTCGGCTGGTGTATAAGGAGAACCTCGATGTTCTTTAGCAATACCTTGAATCGAAGTTGCTGCCCCGGCAATAATTGGTGAAGCACTTGATGTCCCGCTAAATGTTGATGTATATAAATTTGTAGTATTTTGACTTGGATTTGCAGATGTTGTATCAACATTTTCTCCCCATCCATATACATCTAATCGACTTCCATAATTTGAAAACCATAAACGTTTATGTGGAACAGTTGATGATCCCGCCCCAACCATAATAGCACCTGAATCCTTAAAGTCTGGACTATTTCGATTTAAGATTTTTTTTCCATTACGATCTTTAAAATTATCTAAGTCGTTTGAACCATTTGCTCCAGCTTCTATAATAATAATCCCTTTATCTGTACCAACACGAATCGCATCAAAAATATCTGGATGTACTTCTACAGGTAAATATTTATCCCCATACCCATCATACGAAGCTTGTGCCTCTAATAAAAGAATATCCCCTGCTTGTAAATTATGTACAGCACTTAAAATAGCATCCGCTGTATTATAAATTCCATTATCCCTGATTTGGGATATTACTTTTACATTTGCTCTTGGTGCAATTCCAATATTTCCAATTTGATTATCTTCGGATGAAACAATTCCTAATACAGAAGTACCATGAGCTCTATGCTGGCTTATATTTTGTCCAGACATAAGCATTATACTTTTATTAACTAGATCCTCATGGTTCAATAACCATCCATATTCCATATCCACAAAAGTTGTACCCTTTCCGTCACCACCTTTAATGCTCCAAGCATGCGAGGCATTAATTCCCTTTGGTGCCGCTTCAAGGTATCCTTGATTTTTAAATCTAGGATCATCGTACGGATTAACAGATAAATCTGGTAACTGTTGTATTTCAGGGGGTGTCAAAATTTGTTTTTCTTGTATATAAGCTTCCTCTACAAGAGGTGATGTTTCAAATTTTTTCAGTAATAATTCTATTTCTATGTTATTAGGAACTTGTACAATATAATAATTTAATAAATTGTTAGCTGATTGATTAACAAATGATTTAGAGTGTAATGATAACTTTTCAATCTCTATTGGATTTACAGATGAAAATAGGCGATTCAAAGTAAGTTCTGTATTTTCGGAAAATAACTTCTTTAAATTGTTATCATAATCCCCATTTTTTATTCGTTTCTCAATACCATCTTCATAAGGTAAGTCAATTTGATTTTTAAACTTTACAATTAATCTTTCTTCCTGTGAATCTCTTTCTTTGTATGTGACATTATAAGATTCAGCATAAACTTTATTATGAATACTATCATTTTGTAGGATTAGATCTGTTCCTACAAATGTTGTCATTGCAATTGATGAAATTAGAAACCCTTTGAATATGTTCATACTATACCCGCCAATCTATATTCTCTTGAGCATTTTTTAATGCGTATAATGGTTAAGATTTTTATATAATATATAAATCTATAATTTAACTTTTGTAGTGAAATCTATGGCTTTATTAATAATCCCATAGAGGTAACCTGATATATTCTTTTCTTTCCCATATACTCCTGTTTACTATTCTCAAGATTAGTAAGTGTGGCGCGTGTCTTTTCCTTTTGTGCTTCTCCCTCTATATGAGTAAACTCAATACAATCTCCTACTTTGACTGAAACGGTTTGGCTCTCAGCAGATTGTTGTCTATTTCCTATAATTTCTTTATTGTACAAAATATTACCGGATGAATTCTGGACTTTAATGCTTGCATACGTATTAGTAAAATAAGAATGGGGGATACCCGCTTCTAATTTAATCTGCATTTTTTCTGTTGCTTTGTTATATTCTATTTTCGCGATTTCTCGATCATTATATCCTTTTAATGACCAAGCGAATTGATTTCCATCTAAAACCGTTGTTTCTGGCATTTTCTCTACTTTCTTCAAGCCCTCTTTTGTCACTTGATACCTCGCTGTCTTTCCAATGGTTTCATTTTTGTTATTTTCAAGGTTAGTTAAAGTTGCTCGCATTTTTTCCTTTGTTGCTTCTCCTTCTATATGGGTAAATTCAATGTAATCCCCTACCTTGACGGGCACAGTTTGGCTTTCAGCATTTTGTTGTTTATTTCCCACAATTTCCTTATTGTACAGAACGTTGCCAGAAGCATTCTGGACCTTTATACTCGCATACGTACTAGCAAAATAGGAATGTGGTACACCTGCTTCTAGTTTTACCTTCATCTCTTCTACCGTTTTATCATAATCTACTTTTGCAATTTCTCTATCACTATATCCTTTTAATGACCACGCAAACTTGTTTCCTTCTAAAATTGTTGCTTCTGGCATTTTTTCTACTTTCTTCAGGCCTTCCTTTGTAACTTCGTATATGGCTTTTTTTCCAAAGCTCTCTTGTTTACTATTATCTACATTTGTAAGAGTAGCTCTATGTACACCTTCTAGATGTGTTAACTCTATATAATCTCCTACTTTGACTGGAACTTTTTGCAATTCAGCATTTTGCTGTTTGTTTCCATAAATCTCTTTGTTATAGACCACTTTACCTGATGTGTTTTGCACTTTAATACTTGCATATGTACTATCAAAGTAGTCATGTGGTACACCTGCTTTTAGCTCTATTTGCATTTCTTCTGTTGATTTATTTAAATTTACTTTCGCAAATTCAAAATCTCCAATCCCTTTCAGCGACCATGCAAATTCATTACCTTCAAAAATGTTTGGAGATTCATTTTTGATTTGTACCTTTTTCTCAACAGTTTGATCAAATATATCCGTTAATACAATTTTTGCATAAGCATTTGTTGGTAATGATATAGATTGACTGATTCCATTTTGATAAGATTTAATATCATCAATTACGTTAATAGGTTGACCCGTCATATTTTCGTTATTATAAATTTCAATTTTTCCCTTAAATTGCGGTGTACTATTTTCTTTTAGTTTCCAAGATACATTTAATTTTTCATTTTCATAATATATAGATTGGATATCATAATCTAGTTTTCCTATTTCAGGTTGAGTAGGTTGATTTAGCGTGAATATTTTTCCTGACCCAATAGTAGACTGCGTATTACCTCCTGCTTTGACCCATACATATTCTGAAGTAGCTCCTCCATCATATTGATAAGTATTATCATGCGTTCCAGAAATACTTTGATTATTCCAAGAACTCCATTGTTTATCAACTAATTTTCGGCTATAACCATTTTTTAGGCGCGCTTCTCGAACATTCTGTCCACTATCAGCCCAGTCTTCTTGAAACATTCCTAATCCATGATTAAATGCAACATTAGCAACCGGAAAGTCCATAATTGCAATTTGATGCCATTTATTCTTTGTTACATCTTTCATCCATTGTCCAAATTTAGTATGACCATTTTCTTGCCATGAACGCATTGTCATTCTGTACCAATTGTAGTCTTTCCAACCATAAGTTGTTTGAACCTTCATTCCTGTTCCTTCTCCTCCAAAGGGTCCAGCTTGCGAATTCGGAGATAAGTATTCGGCCTTTATTGCTTCTTTAGAGGAAATTGGATCCCATAAAGCAAAATGTAAAGTACGTTTTCCATTTTCATCAAACCCACTTTGTTGTTGAAAACCAGCATATCCTCCAGCTTCACCACCTGCATTCCAGTTGTGTACAGCCCAGTACGTATAAGGTGGAGTCTGAACTGGTGACCAGTCTATACTAATAATATCTGAAGCAGGTATATTTTGGGGACTCACATAAACTGCTGGAGCAGCTGAATGTGTTGCAGCTTTAGTGTGCGAAATAGACGTTCCAAACATAGAAAACATGCTACATGCTGCCGTAATTATAATAACTTTATTAAATCTTTGCTTTGTTTTCTGACTAATCACTAATCTACATCCTTTTCTAATTTTTATTATTGAATAATAACTTAGTAGAGAAATCTATCAAAATTCAAACAACATCCAGTAATTCTTTAAAATACTGGATGTTGTTCTATCTTCACATCTGATTCTTACATATTAATTGATTGTAATTGGTTTCCATAACGATAGTGCAAATATCCAATTCGGGTCACCATTTCCTTGATGATTTTGAACCGCTTCATACACTTTCCCTTGATGTTCTACTTTATCGCCCTTTGTATATGCCTTCTTTGGATCCCATTTTTCATAAGATACATTTTGATCTTTGGTTTTTACAGGAAGAATTTCACTTTGGATTGATGTATTTCCAGCTGCATCAACAGCCTTCACTGTATATTTATATTCCTTATTAACTGTTAAGTTTTGATCAGTAAACGTCGTTCCTTGTACCGTTTGAATCAATTGTCCATCGCGTAATACCTGATATTCTTTTACACCTACATTATCTGTAGAAGGGTTCCATTTTAGCTCTACACTGTTAGAAGTAAGGTTGCTTGCATATAATCCTTGTGGCTGTGTTGGAGATTCTGTGTCTGGTTTCGGATTAACAATTTGATTTACTTTCTTCAGACCTTCCTTTGTAACTTGGTATATTGCTTTTTTTCCAAAGCTCTCTTGTTTACTATTATCTACATTTGTGAGAGTAGCTCTATGCACACCTTCTAGATGTGTTAACTCAATATAATCTCCTACTTTGACTGAAACTTTTTGCGATTCAGCATTTTGTTGTTCATTTCCATAAATGTCTTTATTGTATACTACTTTCCCTGATGCATTTTGTACTTTAATACTCGCATATGTTTCATTAAAATAATGATGCGGTACGCCTGCTTTTAAGTTCACTTGCATTTCTTCTGTCGATTTATTGAAATTAATTTTGGCAAACTCGAAATCACCAATTCCTTTTAGTGACCATTCAAACTGGTTTCCTTCTAAAATATTGTTTACATTAGGCATATCTGGTTTAATTGGATTAGAATCCGTACCCTTCCAAATCTCTGCAGTTAAAATTGGATATCCTAATGCAGCCACTTTTTGAATCGTATCGTTATTTGGACGTAATCCCCACTTCTCAAAGAAAGGAATCAAATTTTGTTTTGCTGCCTTTGATGCTGAAATCATAAATAATTGTTTTTTCGTTTCATCAGTTTGTGGAATCTCATTTGAAGGCATGTCTCTATACAATTGATGCAATTTAGGATAGAAATCCTCTCCATACGCTAACTGTAGTTGCCAAAGCATAACAAGTTTTACAAAAACATCACTAATGTCGTCATAATTTTTATTCGTTTGTTCTAGATATTGAAACGCTTTTGGATAAATTCCACTTTTCTCTAAGTTGGATGGTTGATTAAATGCTTTTTCTACAGAAAGACTGTATATATTATTTTGTACTTCTGTCATATTATAAAACTTCCAGGGTGATTGTTGTCTCAAATGTCCTGCCTCATGCCAAGGACCCCATCCATCTTTTACAAATTTATTAATATCTAACACGTATTGGATTGCATCTCCTACATATGCGGTTCGATAAGAAGTTGCATACATATAATAATCGGGAGAATGATTTTCTTCTACGTAATGAACATAATGTTTATCTACTTGTTCTTCAGATAATCCAGCTACTTTGTCTTGAATTCGAGTAGCTTCATCCATCTTTTTTAAGAGTTCTACAGGATCTGTATTAGAACCCAACAAATATTTCTTAACACGTGCAGGGCTGGCCGTAATTAATACACGTTCTCCTTTTAACTCCACTGCATGTGCATTAGGATACTGGTCCAGCATGTTTATTAAATCTTGTTTCGTATGCTCTCCTAGTTCAAAGAAAGGAGTAGTCGTTCCACCTGTTGTAATTGTTGTTCGAATGCTACCTCCTTGCTGTTTATTATAAAAATAAATCAGCCCCCCATTTGGAGATTGGATTGTGTTTACACCAGGTTTTAATGTAAATGATTTTATCTTAGAATCTTCTCTCCAAGAAGCATCATACGAATACGTTCCAATGTATGCTTGAATATCTTGATTACCTTCTACATTAATCGTTATTTGTTCATTTGGCTTTGCATATAAACCCGTTGGTTCATATGGACTAAATGCCATACTTTTTCTTTCCTGTTGTTTCAGTACCTCAACATCCCCTTTTCCTGGGACTGTAAATGTTCTATTTTCAGATTTGACTGACTTTTCACTTTGCAGTGATGTCGATAAATTTTTTTGCTGCTGCGTTTCCTCTGCAAAGACATCTGATGAAGAAGTCATTCCAGAAGCAATTATAGTTAATGTTGCAGTAGCTACAAGTATTCTTTTAGTTTTATGCTTTGATTTATTCCCCATAGTATCTCCCTCTCATTTCCTTAATAAATTTAATAGTTTTCGTTTCGTTAGCATGTACTTACGTGCAAAAACAGTTCATGAACTTGTATTTATTACTTTTTTACATAGTCCTCCCTTATTCTATTTATAATTATATTTTGATATTATTTTATGACACATATTAATACAACTTTATAAAATATCAATCAATAATGAGCTTTTATGTATTGATTTGGTATTCTTAACTATCTTATAAATCAAATAAATTACATAAAGGTATTCATTTCGTATAAATAATACTTTAAATCAAATTATTTTCAGATTAATAATTCACAAAAAATTAATATTATGTAAAATCCTATCAAGGAAATAAATACAAATTGATTTGTTATGTATACATTGAAACCACTAAGACGTTTACTACCATCAGAATACTTCATTCCTTTTTTCTATTTCAGTTTAATTTTGTAAGTTATTAAGAGAAAAAAAACGCTATCTTTTCCTAGGATTCCACAGAAAAGATAGCGTAGTTCTTATAATTTAAAATGATGGTTGAACTTTTGTATTCGATTTTAGGCAAACTATTTATTTTCATTTAAAAATTCAAGAACTTTATTAAAAGTTTCTCTCCCTGCTGGTGTGTTCATTTTAAATTGAAATTCATGAGCCAACTCACCAGAAACATTTCTATCAAAGAAGAGTTTTTCTGTAGGTACTCTCTTACTTTCTAACTCAGACGCTAATGCTTTGGCTTGATTTTCAAATGATGCAGTATTTCCATCTGTAATAAATGTTGGTGGATATTCTTTTGTAACGTGTTTAATGATAGAAGCAATTTCTATTTCAGGTAATGTTTCAAAATCCTTTTTCCCAAAGTAAGCCCAACCAGTGGTACGCATAAAATCTTGTACTTCTTTAGTTGTTTCCATTTTAGCTAATGCAGGCATATTATATGGACCACAAAATAGTAACGTACCTTTAATTGTAGCAGGCTCAACAACAGGATCAATTTTAGTTAACCTTGCATAATTGGCAGATGTTTGAATATTAACGAATTGTCCAGATATTTGTGCTCCAGCAGAATCTCCTGCAAAATAAACCTGTTCAAGTTTTAAATTATATTTCTTTGCATTTTCTTTTATATATTCATAAGCCTCACCAAGTTGGAATACTGGTGTAGGATATTTCATCTTAGGTGCAAGAGCATAATTTATATTTATTACTGCATAACCCTTAGCAGCCAATTCTACTGCATAACCAGTGATATCGGATTTATCCCCACCTACAAATCCACCCCCATGAACCCAAAAAATAACAGGTGTTTTGTCAGTATGGTTTTTCGGATAAATAATGTCTAACATACCATCGGGAAATTTAGAATTATAATTGATGTCCTTAACAATTTGTGTTTCTTTTAAAGCGTTTTGATAATTATCCGATTGAACAAACATTCCACCTTCAAATGCTTTTTTTATGAGAAACGCTTTTGGAGTAGGTGAAAGGTTCCAATAACTAACTCCTGCAATAATCAATCCGAAAACAATCAAAAGAAATATTAATATTCTTTTTTCCATACCCCTTTAAGATTTGACTGGTTTATTTTCATAAACACATACTCTCCATTCGTTTTTAGTAACTAACTATACAAGAAAATAAAACGTGAGTTATTATTTTTAAGATAAATATATTTTTGCTTCCTGATGTGTATTTGTATACAATGGGTTATTTGTTCTTATTGTGTACATGCTTGGTACTTTATATCTATTTGTTATTTCAAAATATCACCTTGATAGCGTTTAGATAGATTTCTTGCTCATAGATTTAAGAATTTTCACTATCCCAAAGGAAAAAATATAAGCAGATATTAACCAAACATCTTTTAAATATGGAATCGTTTTTTTACGTATAACATAAACTTTCAAGTTCTTTTAATTGAATTTTTTATAAAAAGAAAAGGTACTTCCCAAAAGAGAAGAATCCTACTTGCTCAAACATGTATAGGGCATGATAACCTTTGTCTCTGAAATATCTCATTTATAGTTTGTTTAATTGACTATGTCTTTTAGAATACATAAAATATACTATTACCCCTATAAATAACCAAATACCGAAATAAACCCAAGTTTTTAAAGGTAGATTTACCATTAAGAATAAGCAACATGTTATTGAAATAATCGGTAAGATTGGTACCAGTGGTACCATGAAACCACGTTTTAAATTTGGATGTGTTTTACGAAGAATAATAACTGACACACCAACCATCGCAAATGTTAATAACGCTCCAATATTCGCTAAATTCGATAGTTCTTTTAAATCGATAAATCCAGCAATTAAAGCACTACCAATACCTGTTAACCAAGTTGAGAATACTGGTGCTTCTGTCTTCTTATTAATTTTCGCAAACGCTTTTGGTAATAAACCGTCACGACTCATCGCAAAGAATACACGTGTTGTTGCATAAATGTAAGCGAAAATTACAGCCATAATACCAATTACAGCTCCAACTGCGATTATACCCGCTACTTTATCTTGTCCTACAACTTCTAATACGTAGGCCATTGCTTCTGGTACATCTAATTCCTTATAAGAAACCATACCAGTCATAACAAGGCAAACTATAACATAAATAATTGTACATATAACTAGCGAAGCAATAATACCAATCGGTAAATCACGTTGTGGATTTTTTACTTCTTCAGCAGACGTTGCTAATGCATCAAATCCTAAAAAGGCAAAAAATACTGCAGCTCCTCCGGCAAAGATTCCGCTTATACCATAAGGTGCAAACGGGATCCAGTTTTCTGGTTTTACGTAAAATATACCAACTGAAATGAATAAAACAACAATACCAATTTTTATTAATACCATTGCGTTATTTACTCGCTTACTTTCTTTCGTGCCTTTTGATAATAACCAAGTTAATAACAAAGTAATGATTACTGCTGGTAAGTTAACGATTCCACCTTGTGTTGGAATTGTTAAAAGTGATCTTGGTATCTCAATTCCAAACCCGTTTAATAAGTTGTGAAAATAGCCTGTCCATCCACCCGCTACTGCGGCAGTTGTAACTATATATACAGACAATAAAGTCCATCCCATTAAGTGGGCTACAAACTCACCAATCGTCGCATATGAATAGGTGTATACACTACCCGAGACTGGAAGAGCAGATGCGATTTCCGCATAACATAGGGCTGCAAACCCACAAACAATTGCGGCAATCATAAATGAAAAAATAACTGCTGGACCCGCATCTCTTGCGGCTACTAATCCAGTTAATACAAGTACTCCTGTACCAATTATTGCACCTATCCCTAGCATGGTAAGGTCAAATGCGCCCAACGTTTTTGTCAAAGTCTTACTTTTACTATCTTCCAATAATTTCCTTACTGATTTTTTCCTAAATAAGTTGGCCATAACACACGCCTCCTTTTATTTAAAAAGGAGCTAAGATATCGTCTCCTAGCTCCCCTTAAGTAAAATAATTTTATTTTATAAGATTATTGAATTGTTATTTTACCTCATTGGCAACAAAGAAATGCTCACATACAGTTGAAATACGTTTTAAATCTACATTGCCGCCTGAAATAACCGCTACTACTTTTTTACCCTGTACATATTTATCAACTTTGCCTGCCAGAAGAGCGGCTGTAGCTAATGCACCCGCACCTTCTACGACAGCTTTTCCGCGTTGCAATAAGTCTTTCATTGCTACTTCCAATTCTTCTTCCGATACAGTTACAATATCATCTACTAGGTCTTTTACAATTTCAAAAGTTAAATTCCCTGGTATTTTTACTGCACAACCATCCGCTATTGTTGGTGCTTCATAATGTTCTAAAATTCTCCCAGCATCATAAGAAGCTTTCATTCCATGAACATTATCTGCTTGAACCCCAATAATATTAATGGAAGGATTAAATGATTTCAACGCTACAGCAATTCCTGAAATAATACCTCCCCCACCAATAGGTACTATGACAGTATCAACATCCCACATATCATCTAGAATATCTAAGCCAATTGTCCCTTGGCCAGCCATTACTTCTACATCATCATATGGATGTAGGTATGTTTCGCCTGTTTCTTTTATAATCTCTTCACATTTCGCTTTTGCATCATCAAACGTATCACCGTATAAAATAACTTCAGAACCATATCCTCTCGTCGCATCCACTTTAGCTTGCGGTGCAGAGGTTGGCATCACAATTTTGCTTTTAATTTTGAGTAAATGAGAAGATAATGCAACACCCTGTGCATGATTTCCAGCTGAACAAGCGATTACACCACGTTCTTTTTCTTCATTTGTTAGTTGGGAAATTTTATTAAATGCACCACGAAACTTGAATGAACCCGTTAACTGCATATTTTCCAACTTCAAATAAATTTCTCCACCGGTTTTACTGGTTAAATAGAAAGATTTAACCAAAGGTGTTTTTCGGGCATTTACATCAAGAATTTCTTTGGCTTTTTTAATGTCAGTGATATCTAACAATACGTTTTTGGTAATCATACTAACACTTCTTTCAATTGTTTAAAGTCCAAATCTAGCGTCATACCTAAATTTTCGTAGGTAATAATACCTTTATATACATTTACCCCAGATGCTAATGATGATTTATTTTGAATTGCATTTTCTAATCCATCTTTAGAAATTGCTAGTAAATACTCAATATTTCCATTTGCCAACGCCATAGTTGAAGTACGTGGGGTGGCACCAGGCATATTTGGTACTGCATAATGAATTACGTCATGTTTAATAAATACAGGATTATCATGAGTTGTATAATGATCAATAGTTTCTACTGTACCACCTTGATCTATTGCGATATCCACAATGACACTTCCTGGCTTCATAGATTGAACCATATACTCTTTAACAATTTTAGGAGGGCGAGATCCTGGTATTAAAATTGTTGAAATAAATAAATCTGCTTCTTTAATCGTTCGCTCTAGATTTTCAGTATTAGATTCAATTATATTTACTTCTTCTGTTGCGTATTGCTTTCTTAAATATGCAATTCTTTCTTGATTAACCTCTAGAATTGTAACACTACATCCAATTCCAATTGCCATATCACAGGCATTAGTTGCAGCATTCCCTCCACCTAGGATTACAACTTTTCCGGCTGGGATTCCCTCAATACCTGATAATAAAATCCCTTCTCCTTGATGTTGTTTCTCTAAATAATAAGCTCCCATAAATACCGCACGTCTTCCAGCAATTGCACTCATAGGTTTTAATAATGCTAAATTTCCATCCTCACTAATAGTTTCACCAGCAATCGCAGTAGTTCCAGCTTTTCTCATCGCTTCTACACACTCTTTAGACGCAGCCAGATGTAAAAAGCCCCATACAATTAGATCCTTTTTAAAGTAATGGTATTCTGCAGGTAGTGGTTCTTTTACCTTTACTACCATATCAACATCCCATGCCTGGCCTTGATTTACTATGCTTGCTCCTGCATTTATATATTCATCATTTGTATAACCAGAACCTAATCCAGCATCTTTTTGTACTAAAACTTCATTTCCAGCTGAAACTAATTTTTGAACATTTTCTGGAGTCATCCCTACACGAGCTTCCCCTTTTTTTATCTCTTTCACTACACCAATTTTCATATCTACACATCCTTTTTTAGAGTGAGTTATAAATTAAATTAATTATTGTCAGATAAATATAAGATTCAAAATATTCATCCTTAAAATATTTTTCAAATATAATTTAATTTATAACATTGGATTGCACCTACAACATAACATTAGTAAAAATAACAGGTCAACAATTTTGTGAAACATTTCACAAAATGTTTTATTTAGTTGATTTTCTATATTTTATATCGAAAATATGATTGAACCCCTCAATACTTTGTGATATTCTTCACAAGAATATATCTTCTCTTTTGAATTTCGATTTACCATTTTACTATATCACAATATTAAAATGCCTCATTTATCCTTATTATTCATATAAAAGAAATCTCGTTTTTAACTTCATGTTTCGGGTTAAATTAAAGAATTTCTTTTAATGTATAATTCATGGAATTTTACTCGCCTCAAATCATGTGAAAATTTTCACATGATTTGAGGCGAAATTAAACTTTCTTTACTTATACGTTTAATTTCTTTTTTATTTAGTATCTGAAATGTATTCAAATTCTCTAGCTGGTAAGGATGAGGGGCGGCTATTTGTATGGATACAGGATATACTATCAAATAATTTAACAAACAGGTAAAGAATTCATAAGAGAATTTATATATTTTTCTAATTGGGAGTGATTATTTTGTCACAACAACAACTAAAAAAGGATATTGGTTTCTTTGCAGCATTAACCACAGTTATTGGTACCGTTATCGGCGCCGGAGTATTTTTCAAGCCCACTGCATTATATGGAGTAACAGGAACAGCTAGCCTAGGATTACTTGCATGGGTAATTGGTGGTATCTTGACGGTTTGCGCAGGACTAACTGCTGCTGAACTATCTGCCGCTATTCCTGAAACGGGGGGAATGATGGCATATTTAAAGAGGACTTATGGAAACTTAACTGCTTTCTTGCTTGGCTGGGCACAAACTGTCATATACTTCCCTGCAAATATTGCAGCTCTTGCTATTATTTTCGGGACACAAACTGTTAGTTTATTTGGCCTAAATGTTAATGAACACAAAATGCTAATTATCGCAATTGCAATTATCACAGCAACATTTGTAACTCTTATGAACTTTTTAGGAGCTAAAGCAGCTGGTGGAATCCAAATGGCTTCGACTATATGCAAATTGGTTCCATTAGCATTGATTATTATTTTTGGATTACTACACAAAAGTGACGTTACTTTTCAGCTTTTTCCAATTGAGGCAGGGCCGAACAAATCTATGATATCTGCCCTTGGATCTGGTTTACTCGCAACAATGTTCGCCTATGATGGATGGATTCATGTAGGGAATATTGCTGGAGAAATGAAAAACCCTAAAAAAGACTTACCTAAAGCAATCGTATTAGGATTATCAACAGTAATGGTTGTTTATTTATTAATTAATGTCGCGTTTCTAATGGTCATGTCTGCAACATCGCTCGCAGGTACTGATACACCCGCTTCTCAAGTAGCTACAATTCTATTTGGAGCTATGGGAGGAAAACTAGTTACCATTGGCATTTTAATTTCCGTATTTGGAACGATTAATGGTTATATTATGACAGGAATGCGAATTCCTTATGCCATGGCTATTGAGAACAAACTACCATTTAGTAAATGGTTTGCTACATTATCTAAAAATAGTCGGGTCCCTTATAATTCTGGTCTATTTATGCTATTTATTTCAATTATTATGATGGCCGTCGGCGGATTCAATACTCTTACTGATATGTTGGTATTTGTAATATGGATATTCTACACAATGACATTCCTTGCTGTATTCATCTTACGAAAAAGGGAACCCGAACTTGTGCGACCTTATAAAGTTCCATTGTATCCTTTTATACCATTAGTTGCTATTATTGGCGGATTGTTCATTGTTATTAATACCTTATTCACTCAACCTCTGCTAGCTTTATGTGGAATAGGTCTAACTGCACTCGGCCTCCCTATTTATTACACTATGCGTAAAAAGGGACAATTTGGTTTAGAAAATCATAACGAGTAGACCAGTCTTTCTTAAAGATGTGATACAAAATTTTATGATTAGATTGCAATTAATAAATAGTCTATTTTACTTCTTTATCCTTCTAAAAGATACATTAGTCAAACAAATAATAAACAAGGAGAACCCTTTTTGGGTTCTCCTTGTTTATTATTTGCCATTGTTCTAGTTCTTTACCCTAAGTTAATTTACGCTTTATCCATGTTGCATTTCTACCTTTAGAAACTAATTTAATACATCCCTGTGAATTTAAAGCGTGTAATGTTTTATTTATAGTACTTTCACTTATGTCTGGATACATGTTTCGAATATTTTCTTTAGTAAAAGGATTATCTTGTCTGTCTATGTATTTTTCAATTCTTTTTCTTTTAGTATGAGTGCTGATACAATTTTTTATTACATGATTCAATTCTTTATATGCAACTAAAACAATATCTAAAAAAATTTTCATCCAGAAAACTACATTATGATCGCCTTGATACCAGTGAGCTGCAGATTTATACAGAGCATCATAATAATCTAATTCATATTCTTTGAAATATTTATCTATACATGTATATTTTACAAATGTAAATCCACTTTCAATTAATAACCATTGAATTAATATTTTTGCTAACTTGCCATTCCCTTTATTAAATGGATAAATACATAGGAAATTTAAGATAAATTGAGGAATTAGTAGGAGCGGATGAAAATTCCCTTTAGCCCTTAATGCATTATATTGTTCGCATAGATGATACAAATATTGCGGAACCATATCATATAAAACAACTGTACGCAATTTAAATTGATCTTTTAACTTTGGAATAGAAGATAATACAAGTTCGCTTTTTCTCCAATTACCACTTTCAGAAGTTGAATAATTCATTAATTGGAAGTGCAATTCTTGAATTGTTTGCGGTTTAATAGGTAATTTGTGGTTTTCTTTTTGCACAAGTTCTAATGTTTTGCAATAACAAAATAAAGCGTCCTCTTCCAATGTTTGAGGGCTAGCATGATGATCAACTAATTTTATTAACTGTTTATTTGAGAATGTAAACTTTTCATATATATTAGGAAAAGTTTTAATATATTGCAGTGATATATTCTTTTCCAAAAGATTAAATATCTCTGGTTTTTGAGTTTGATATGCTGATATTGCTCCTTTATATTCACTGATTTTACTTATAATATTTATTAGTTCTCTTTTAAATTCTAAATTTGTATATTTTTCTTCAAAGAAATTTCTCATCTCGTTCCCTCCTTTCCCTAAGGTTTATTACCAACTTTGTATGCTCCATTATCCCCCTAATTTTCACATTTCCTACTGTATGCTCGTTGTTTTATAAACGTCCAATAAGAATGTAATTAAACGATAGCCAGATGCACATAGAAATCACTCTCTTCCATAAATGTATGTAATTTAATAGATTTCTAATGTTTATTAACAAATAAAAAGGCACTTCCTTAAACTTCTAAAAAAGTGCTTTTTATTTAATCAAATATATCTGTCTTTAGTGACTTAAAGGAAACTATGCACAAAAGGTATCAACCTTTTGTGAAAATCATAACATATTTAGCTATAAATAATTATGTCGCTTCTAAAAACGTTCAATCTTGATATGTTATGAACTAATGTCGTACAGAATCTTAATTTCTTAATAATGTTTATAAAATGATTCTTTACAAGATGAAAGTACTTTATTTCTATTTAAACAAACATTTTTTCTATACTATTTGCTTTCAGAGTATATTAGATTAGGTACCTTTAAACTGTTGCTAAGTATTTATATATTCGACATAATGTTATACGATAAATTCATCTTATAGTATTGGTGACATGGTATCTTTTAATGTATGTACAGAATGATTAAAGTTAAACTTTTCTTCCGCATTTAACTCAATTTCTATAATTTCTCGAATACCTTCGCGATTAATAACAGCAGGAACTCCTATATATACATCATTATGACCATATTCATTTTCAAGGTATGCAGATACTGTTAATACACTATTTTCATGATGTAGAATTGCCTTTGTTATACGTAATAAAGACATTCCAATTCCATAACAGGTTGCTCCCTTACGTTCAATTATATGATAGGCCGCATCACGTGAACGAACAAAAATTTCGTCTAAGTCACTTTGATTATACTGACTTTTATTTTCTAAAATGGTTTGTAGCTTTTGAACGCCAACTGACACATGACTCCAAACCGGAAGCTCCGTATCACCATGTTCACCAATTATATAAGCATGAACATTATGAGGATCGATCTCAAAATATTCTCCTAGCATGTAACGGAAACGTGCAGAATCAAGTGTTGTACCTGAACCAATTACGCGTTCTTTCGGCAACCCAGATTCTTTCCAAGTTACATATGTTAAAATGTCCACTGGATTTGTTGCAATTAAGAAAATACCATCGAATCCGCTTGACATGACATTACGTATAATTTCTTTAAAAATCTTAGTATTTTTTTCAACTAAGTCTAAACGTGTTTCACCTGGTCTCTGTGGTAATCCGGCTGTTATTACAACAATTTGCGCATCTTTACAGTCCTCACAGCTACCCTTCCATACTTTTGTTGGTGATGGCGAAAAAGGAATTGCATGACTTAAATCCATTGCTTCTCCTTCTGCTCTTGCTTCATTTACATCCACAAGAACGAATTCTTCTGCCAGGCCCTGATTAATCATACAATATGCATAACTACACCCTACGGCCCCTGTACCAATTAAAACCACACGATTAATATTTTTGTTCATTTTTAGATCCCTCACTATTTTTGTTTATTATGTTTTTGTACATTTCCGTTATTCTAATAAAAAAGAGATTTCATAAATTTTGAATGAGCAAGTAATAAACTCGAAATACATTTATGTTAAATACCAAATAGTTAAACTTAAATTCCTTTTCATATGTATTTCCAGCAAATATTGCTCTAACATTATTTCTTATTTAACTCAAAAAATATTATGTATAGCTTCACTAGATAAGATAATTTTTCTTTATCTACATTTCAAAGATTCATTGATATTCTGTGAAAAATCTAGTTTATACATCTAGTTAAACAAAATTGTTAACGCTTACATTTTTATTGAGATTCACTAACGGATTATCACTTTTCATAATGACATTCATGCTTATATTATCTTCATTCAAATCTAATTACTGCAAATTTTAATTTTGTATATCGAAGGTTATTTCACCTATTTTAGCAATCCCCCCCTAAAAGCACTTCTATACCAAACAAACTTTTTCAAAATTCATTTTCTAGTAAACCTCCCACTAATTTTTTAGAGTTTTCTGTAATAAATTCGACATGTGATCTTGCATTTTATATTAACAAATTTAGGTCACATAAGTTGTGAATGTTTTTTGTATATTTCCCTTCCCTTATATGTCTAACAAAAACAAATAATATATTTTATAAAAGAAAAAAATATATTTAAAAGAATTATTAAAATGGTATTTCCGGCTAATTAGGCCAACTGATATAAAAATAACACTCAAAATAATTATGTTATTTTTATACGAAAATGATTATATTAGTAGCTTAAATTTTTATTTGTGTTTGTAATGGGATGTTTTCCTCACATTGAGATTCAACTAAATCGCCCTTTTCTTCAGCGGTAGGGTTGTTTTGGGTTATATAATGATATACCATGCCAACAAATACAGATCCACCAATAATATTTCCAATTGTAACTGGAATTAAATTATAAATAGCCCCACTAAAAGAAATTGTATTGGGATGTGGCGATACCAGGGAGATTGCAAATAGCGATAAATTTGCAATGCTATGTTCATATCCAGATAAAAAGAATGTAAAAACCAATAACATCATAACAATTATTTTTGCTGTATCCCCTTTTACTTGAGAAGGAAGGAAGCATGCTAGACAAACAAGCCAATTACATAAAATAGCTTTGAAAAATAGCTGTATTGTCGGAGTATTCATTTTTACTTCAACAACATTACTTATCAAATGTTCATATTCAATTTGATCAAAAATACCAGTACCATAAAATAATAACGCAAAAAATATTGCACCTACCAGATTACCTAAAAAACAAGCACCCCAGTTACGAAAAGTATCTAAGACCGTTGTTTTTTTTCGTAAGGTCGAAATTGTAAAATACATTGTATTCCCAGTAAATAATTCCGCTCCACCATATATTATTAATATAAGTGCAATTCCAAAAAATAAAGAAGCACTTAAATAAGTTGCAGGTGAATTTACAACGTGAAAAAAATCCCCTAATTTAAAACATAATACTATAATAAATCCAATATAGATGCCGGCTAGTAATGCACGAACAAAATATTGTATTGGGTTTATATCTAATATTTGTTTCTTCTTTTGTGCAAGTTTTATAGCATCAGCTATCCCTTGTTCTAACATAAAAATACACACTCCTTTAGTTTATGTTTATTATAAATAATCCTAAGAATAAACTACATGTTTCAATATTCACTTTCAAGATTTTGTTCAACTTTTCACAAAATAAACACACTCACTTTACGAAATAATTCAAATGATGTGCAATCTACTATATTTACTAAATTCTAGAAGGTGCATAATCCACGAATATACCTATTCAATATAGAATAAAAAATAATTAATCTGGTATAACAAGTTTTAATTTATCATGTTTAGGAAAAGCACTTCATCTTAATTTTTACTTACTTGTATAGTGACGCATCAGGAAATTCATTATATTTATACAAAAAACTTTAATTTTAGGTACAGTGTGTTTATATGCGTTACTCTTTAAAAATTGAAGAAATACTACTATCAGCAAACATATTCAACATTTTCTATCTGAAATATCTTAGTAAAATGTTAAAAATTCGGCTCTAACCTATGAATTTAATGGGATCCAATTTGTATCCCAATACCCGAATAAAGATAATTTGTGACATATTTTAAAATAAACTACATATCAAGCACTCTGTTTTTAAAATTGATATAATATGAACGGATATCATTGCTCAATATTTCACAATTAAAAAGGAGAAATTGATATGAGAAAACGAAAACGCTTAGTAATAATCGGTAATAGTATATCTAGTTTACGCTGTATTGAACAGATTTTAATACAAAATCCTAATATGTATAGCATTTCTATTTTCAGTGATGAACTCTATCCTCTCTACAATCAAATAAACACTATTTCTTTAAAATTAGATATTAAAAATAGAATGAAAAAGCAATATAATTGGTACCAACAACATAATATTAAGCTTTTTACAAACGAAAAAGTAATAGAAATTGATCGTGAGGACGAGGTCATTGTTACAGATAAACGCCGTATTGTTTTCTACGATAAACTCATCATTGCAACAGGATCTACTGCTTTTATTTTTCCCGTTAAAGGACTGCAATTATTTGGAGTAAATAAACTTAGAACAACTGAAGAAATCCAATTTCTATTAAATATTAAGAAGCATGCAAAAAAAGCTATTATTATTGGCAATGGCATGCTCGGCCTAAAAATTGCACAAAAATTATTTGATTTTGGAATAGACGTCCACGTAGTTCATTTCAGTTCACACTTAATGGCAAAACAAGATATCTTGGATTGTTCATTACTATGTAACAAGCTAAAAGCAAAAGGAATTCAATTTCTCATGGAAAAAAACACGGTTAAAATCCTAGGTACAGACTACGCAGAGGGGATTCAATTCGAAGATGGCACTATTAAAAAATATGATTTAATTGTAATACCTATTGGTAGGCGACCTAATACACATTTAGCAGAAAAAGCTGGCTTACATGTTAACCGTGGCATAGTTGTTAATAAGTATATGCAAACAAGTGATAAATTAATTTATGCAGTTGGTGAATGCACTGAACACAATGGCATTACATTAGGATTTCCAGCTCCCCTCTATGCACAAGCTACTGTATTAGCCGAGCATATAACAAATGTACAGACAAATACTCTTTTTGCATAATTTCCTATTTAATTAAAACTAATTCTTTATAACTTTTATCTAAAAAAACTCTTCTTAATAATTGTTTAAGAAGAGTTTTAATTCTTTGAAAACGTATTAAAGAGAACACTTTAATATTGACACATTTGCAACCCCATAACGTACTAAATTAAAATATCAATTTAATTAAGGAGACATACTAAAATGCAACGACACAAAAATATTTATCTATTAATTATTTTATGCACGGT
Organism: Bacillus sp. MMSF_3353; assembly: GCF_030733445.1. Lineage (NCBI taxonomy): Bacteria > Bacillati > Bacillota > Bacilli > Caryophanales > Bacillaceae > Bacillus > Bacillus sp. MMSF_3353. The sequence continues at coordinate 24,598 of NZ_JASHJA010000020.1, read as the reverse complement.
ATTATGTATAATAACTCTAGTCCATAAAGGTGAAAATAATAGCACTAAAAATACAACATATGAGATGGATAAACTTGTTAAACTCGATAAAAAAAAATCATATTCTAAAAAGAATAATCCTTTAGAAGTCCCTTTGATTCTACAAAATCCAGAATTAGAACGTGGATGCGAAGTTACAAGTTTAGCAATGCTTTTAAATTTTAACGGGCTATCCGTTGATAAATTAGAGTTAGCTGAAAATATTAAATATGTACCTTTTCAAAACAATGGATTTATGGGAAATATGGACGAAGGATTTGTTGGAGATATGTATGACATAGATATGCCTGGTTTAGGTGTGCATATTAAGCCGATTTTAGAGTTAGCCAAATTATACATATCAGAGAATTGTATTATAGACTTAACCGGAAGTAATCCCGAGGATTTATATAAAGCAATTGACAAAGAACACCCTGTTTGGATTTTAACAAACGCGAGCTTTCGCAAACTACCTGATTATGAATTTCGTACTTGGAAAACAAATATGGGTGAGAGACAGGTTACATACCGTCAACATAGTGTTTTACTAACTGGATACACCGATCAATATGTATACATTAATGATCCATTAGATACGGAAAAAAATAAAAAAATTGATAAGAAGGATTTTGAAGAAGCATGGGTTCAATTAGGCAGACAAGCCCTAACGGTCATTCCTTAAAAAAACACAGGGCTATAAGATTTGAGATAAACTTAAAATTACTAATTTCTCATTATATAATTATTATATAATAATACCTAGTTTACACGAGAATCACTAACATTATTAATTATATAAAATTAAAGGACACACCTATACCATTGGAGTGGTACGTAAGGTGTGTCCCTCACATAAATCAAAAATATAAGCTAAAATAATTTGAAATTTATTATTTAAGTTTGATTATAAAGTATGTGATATTTCACGGCTCGAAAAATCCATTTTTAACTAATTAATCCAATTGGTAACACACATTCCCTTTTTGTGATTTCCTCATATATAATGATTATAAGAATTTTTACAATTAAAATACTTACTATTTTGTAATAACTCCTCTTTCATATTCTGAGAAAGGAGTCTTTTTTCAAAAACTAATAAGTCTTTTAATAGCTAACTGATTTTTTATTATTATTTTCTTATTTCCAACAGAGGCCATGAGTCCTAAACTTTCAAACTTATTCAATTTACGACTAATAGTCTCTCTTGTTACCCCCGCATAATTTGCCAATTCCTCTCGTGTCAATGGCAAGTTAATAAGTATTCCATCCTCAGTACTTTTGCCATATTTATCACAAAACTCCAATAGTATATGAGCAATTCTAACTTCAGGATTGTTTGTCGCTAAATTTTGCACTAAATTCTCTATCTTAGCTAAACGTTTTGTGACAACTTTTAACAACTTTAATGCAATACTCGGATTTCGTTCCATTATATAATCCATATTTTCTTTTTTTAGCATACAAATATGAGTATCTTCTATAGCATACGCACTAAAATTACTTTTTTCATCATAATTAAATATATTTAATTCACAAAAGGATTCACCACTTGTTAGTATATGCAATATTTGCTCTTTCCCTTGAAGAGTTAATGTACATAGCTTTACTTGTCCACTATTAATAATAAATAATGTATCTGATTTATCTCCCTCAAGAATTAATGGCTGACCCTTTTTAAACTTCCTATGTTTTGTCATTGAAGCTATATTACTAATTTCCTCTTCGGAAAGGGTCTTAAAAATTAGTACTTTTCTTGGGCAAAGCTCTCTTGATTTCTTATGATTATCGTCCATATTTTCTCACCTTACTTTAACTATAGAATTAAAAATATAATGATATCCAAGGTTATTATAGACATTTTTATCAAATATTGCAGTGACCCAAATCACAACTATATGTTTATGAAGACAGTGATATACACTATCTTCATAAACATATTTTGAATATGGCATAGAAAAATAAGGCCCTGAGGAGAAAGGGTGGCGCCAGGGCCCTATAGAGTGTACCGAGAATGGCTGAATCGGTATAAGTATCTGCTACATAATTATTATAGAATTTTTTAAAGAATATTTCTGTGACTAGAATCACATTCAAAAATATAAAAAACAATGAGAATACTGTGTAGTATTCTCATTGTTTTTTCCTTCTTATTCATCTAGTGGTGCAAAATGATTTTTATCTTCTCCGCACACAGGACAAACCCAGTCCTCTGGTAAATCTTCGAAACTTGTTCCTGGTTCTATATCCTCATCTGGATCCCCTACCTCTGGGTTATAAATATATCCACATGGTAAACAAATGTATTTTTTCATGATTTCCTCTCCTTTTTGTACAGCTTTATATTTTTTCTTTTAACTTGCTCATTATTTCACTTATGTTTGTATTTAATAAATCTATTCCTTCTAACGACACATGCTTTTCAATCGCAGATTTGTAAGGAATAGATGCAGCAACTCCTTCTAATGAAATCACACCGACTATTTTATTATCCTTAATAAATAACCTTGTATACTTCTCCTTACCGTCTTCTTCAACAATTGTTGTATCACATTGCTCTTTATTAACAACTCCAATTGAAAATAAAGATACATTGAATGCGTTAAAAATAGTGGTTGGAATTTCTTTTTTATAAATGGCAGTTTTAGAGACCATATTACTACCTGCTACTCTTCCTTGTTCCAAGGCAGTCCCCCATAAGCCTTCAATTTCATTATTTACTTCTGCAACATCTCCCGCAGCGTATACGGAGTCTATATTTGTTCTCATCTCCTCATTCACAACAATTCCTCTATTTAATTTAATAGCAGTATCATGTACAAGTTTAGTGTTCGGAGTAACGCCAATTGAGTAAACAATACTATCACAATTAATTTGAGAATTGTCGTTCATCTTTATGCCAGTTACGGATTCTTTCCCGAGAATAGAATCAATAGAAGTATTTAAATACACCTTTACTCCTTCCTCTTCAATTTTTCGTTTTAAGAGAAGCGAAGATTTTGTATCTAATTGTCTTCTCATTAATAAAGGAGCTACTTCTACAATGGATACCTTTTTACCAGCTTTCAGAATAGACCATGCTGTTTCTAACCCTTGTACACCCCCACCAATGGTCACAACACTCTCTTTGTCCTCTAAATATCCTTTAAGCTCATCTGCTTCTTGCATGTCCCTAATAGTAAAAATATTTTTTTTATTAATTCCATTTATCTCTAATCTTCTATTATTTGCTCCTGTACAAATTAATAGTTTATGATAAGAAAATACCGCTTCATTGGATGTAACAATAAATTGCTCATCTGTATTAATTTTTACCACCTTTGTATTTATAAAAACTGATATACGATTATCTTGATACCACTTTTTCTTTTTAATTAACACTTTTTCACTGTGTAAATCTGAATACAGATCCTTTGATAATTTAATTCTTTTGTAAGGTAGTAATGGCTCTTCCCCAAAGATAGATATATTTGACTCTTTATCGTATTCTCTAATAGTTTTAGCAGCATTTACAGCGGCTACACCACTCCCAATAATAATAAAATTCTTTTCCATGTTTTCACCTCCATTTTTCTATTAAATAGAACTCAATAATAAATCTGTAACAAATGTTGTTGCATGTTGGATTTTCTTTACTTTTCCCTCATCTTTTGGAGAGAATCTAATCCGAATAGGAAATTCAACATGAGTCATACCTGTAGATTTGATAACTTTTGATGTGCTTTGTACATTCATATTTGTTTCATTGAGGTAATCTTGTATCACTTCAATTGCCTCTCCACTCCAACCATATGAACCGAATGAAGCTGCAATTTTCCCTTCTAGGTTCATTTCTGTCATTTCTTTTAAAATTTCTTCTAAATTACCAATCATATCTGCATATCTAGTTGAAGATCCTATGAAGACTGCATCTGCTTCTTGAATACTCTTTAAAACCTCTAATTTCTTTGATTTATCAGCGTTAAATACTGATACACGAATATTATCTGCTTCTAAAGTTTCTTTAATAATATTTGCTACTTTTTTTGTATTATTTTTAATTGTTGTATATACAATTGTTACTTTCTTATCTTGATTGGTATCTCTACTCATATCCGCATATAATTTAATATACTTCTGTATATCCTGACGTAAAATGTAGCCATGAGATGGTGCAATCATTTGTACATCCAAATCTTTTAGTGCTTCTATTAATGTTCTTACATATCTTCTATGTGGATGAATAATAGCATTATAATAACCGATAAAGTCTTCCGTAATATCTACATTCGCTTTATCACTAAAAATCTCGTCATTTGCTATATGAGTACTAAAAATATCACAAGGAAATAAAATTTTATCCTCTACACAGTAGGTAATCATTGTTTCTTCAGTATGAAGATATGGCGTTTCTTTAAATTTCAATGTTTTTCCACCAATGTCTAATGTATCACCATCTTTTACTATTAAAAACTTTCGATTATGCAGTTTATACATCTCTTGTATTTCTGGTACTGCAATTTCTGTACATACAATCGTTGCATTAGTAGCTCTTGATGCTAATGCCGCCAATCCCCCTGAATGGTCGGGTTCTGTATGATTCACTACGATATACTGAATTTCTTGTGGATCAATTAATTTACTTAATGATTCTACAAATTCTCTTCCAAACTCTATATCAACTGTATCAATCACTGTTGGCTTTTCCGTTTTTAGCAAGTACGCGTTATAAGTTGTTCCTTTTGCTAAGATTAAACGATGAAATGGAACTTCTCTATTATCGACTTTCCCTACCCAATATATATCTTTAGTTAACTTAATTTCTTTGCCCATATAACTCAATTCCTCCTCAATCAGATTCGATTTACAACTGAATTATATAAACTTTTTTATAATTAAAAGAGGACTAGAATCACATTTTAAAAAAATTAATAAAAAAACACCTGAGTAACAGCTTTCTACTCAGGTGTTTTTTAAATTTATTTTGTTGCTACAATTACTAATGCAGGACTATCAAGTGAATATATTTTTTTATCAAAATTAGCGTAAGTTACTACTGACTCAAAACCACAATCTATTAATATGGGAAGTAATTGTTTTTTTGTAATTGGATATAACTCTATACTATTTGAGAATTCTTCACCATTTGTATTTAATGTTACAGTAAATAGCACCTTTTTTCTCTCTATTGCATAATCTCGTTTGAATGAGAAATGTTCTTTCTTAATTACTGGAAATATGAACTTTTTTTGATTTAATACTTTTTCATAGTTTACAATTTGAACTATGAACTTTCCATTTTTCTTAAGTTTTTTAAAAGAACTTTGAATAAAATCAGTAATTTCTTGTACATTGTCTAAATGAACCAACGTATTTCCAATACAATAAATACCATCAAATATCCCAGGCACATCGTCTATTTGCTGCATCCTAAGTGTATTTACAAAAAGTTTTCCCTTATGCGTTATAGCCTTCTCAGAAATTTTATCAGCCATTTTTTTCTCTGGCTCCATCGCAGTAACAATCATTCCTTTTTCAACTAATGCATTAGCCACATTCCCTGTTGCCGCACCTACATCAATTACGGATTCCCCCTCTTGTAAATAAGAAGCAATAAAATTCAATTGTTTTTCATTTTCCGGAAAAATTTCATCATAATACGGCATTAATTTTTGGTAAAAAGTCATTATTTATACAATCCTTTCTACATCCAGTATTAGTATTGGAGAAAATATTAACACAATAGCAATTCTTAACACATTAATATATAAATATTAAATAAACAATATGAAGCATTATTAGCCTTTACAAGATAAAATATTTAAATACTATTATTGTAGTAATAAAAACGTAAATAGCATTTATACTCTCTAAAATCCCCACTTTTAAGATTGAAATATTTCTCCCATACAGTACTATAGACCGTATCAAACTTGGGATGAAAATAATGGTAATCGTTGGTGATAAAATAAGCGTAACAATCACAAGTAATAAATGGTACCACCATGACAGAATGCGATACGTTGGATTCTTTTTTTCACGTATCATTGTTTTTACATAAAAAGTACTTCCTATAAAATATAAAAATGCTATAGTCGCTATTGTCAATATATTTTTATCGACTGTTTTCATTGTGAAGTAATAACTAATAATTCCCCCTATACAAAACAAAATAATTGCACATACATCATTTAATAAAGCTCGTTCATTTTTTTTGCTAGAAAAATAAATGTTTATACAAAAAAACGGGAGCATAATAATAGAAAAGTAAACTATACGCCATTCATAACTAAGAGCAATAGCTGTACATATACAAGCCTCACCAAAGTACAGAAAAAAATAATATAAATAATACTTCTTTCGCGGCTGTTTTACATACATTAATAAGGGATATGTAGCTAAATACACAAAAAGCCACGCTAAAAAAAGAGGTATATGATACCATGTCCATTTACCAGTTAAAATACCTAAAACAAATGGAATAAGCAGCATTCCCCAGGCTCCATGCTGCTTTGGAATAATTAGCTTCATTCTTCCACACCTCACATTTAATTTTTTATCCAAATGTTACGTAAGAATGATAATAAGTAGCATATATATCATTAAATTTATAGATAAAAAACTTTACCAGTGAGAGAATCCCCCCACTGGTAATCATACTCCACCAATTTAGGGAATACCCATCCCAAATAGTAAAATATAATGAATTTCTCATACTCACTCTTCTCCTATAAGATAAACTATGTTTTTAAAAAATACTGTGAGTGAAATCACTGCATTCTATTTTTATACCTTTTATTTTATAAAATAAAACATTGTTCAGTGTGTTTTTACTCTCTATTGATATCCTCACTCTTTGAACCTAAAATAAAAGAATTTTTATTTATAAATAATTGAATCATTCTATATCTTTTCATTTTTTTATGAGCAAAATATTACGATAAACTTCTAAATTTAGTCTCTTCTAAAAAGAAAAAATCACATACTTCATTTATTAGTACCATTGCAGAAATGAACTATATATAGTATCATTTATCAAAGTTAATCACTATATATTGAATAGGAGTGGGTTTGATGAACACCTCAGACAATGTAAAACAGCAAAAGAATACTTTATGGACAACTTTTGATAAAATTATAAAAAGTAACGATCAAGACTTAATGCAAGAAAATGCAAATGTTGATGGTCGATCTCCAATGGGAATGATGGGAACGTTTGCATCAGAGAGCGCAAAACTTTATGTAAGAGAACATTTGCTTTCTAAACAAGTAAAAGAAGCTATTAATCAAAACATTTTATATCCACACGATTTAGATTTTTATGCAACAGGAACAACCACATGCTCACAAATCCCTTTAGCACAATTGCTGAAAAAAGGGTTCCACACTGGACATGGCCATATGAGACAACCACAAGATATTAAAAGTGCATTAGCACTCTCGTCTATTATTCTTCAAGCTAATCAAAATATGCAGCATGGTGGGCAATCTCTTGCCATGTTTGATATAGATTTAGCACCCTATGTGAGAAAAACATTTGAAAAAAATAAGAAAAAGTTAATAGACTATCCGCTAACAAAGGATCAAATCGAAGTGTTTGCATGGAAAGAAACAGAAAACGATACATATCAAGCATGTGAAGCATTCATTCATAATTCCAATAGTATGCATAGCCGTGGTGGTGGACAAGTTCCATTTATTTCAATTAATTATGGAACGGACACATCAAGGGAAGGAAGGCTATTAATTAAACAATTACTACAGGCAACACAAGCGGGATTAGGAAAAAGCGAAACGCCTATTTTTCCCATTCAAATTTTCAAGTTAAAAAAAGGCGTAAATTTTGAAGAAAAAGATCCAAATTATGATTTATTTGAACTTGCACTAGAAACAACAGCGAAGCGATTGTTCCCTAACTTTTCATTTTTAGATGCGCCATTTAATGCAGCGTATTATAATGGGCACCCAGAAAGTGAAGTATGTTATATGGGGTGTCGTACTCGTGTGATGTCTAATATTCATGGTGAGGAGACAGCAATTGGCAGAGGAAATTTATCATTTACATCTATTAATCTAGTAAAACTGGCTTTAGTCAATGATTCAAAAGAGGGATTTTTCAAATCGTTAAATTATTATATCAAACTTGGCATTCGTCAATTACTAGAAAGATATTCATATCAATGTACAAAAAAAGCAAGAGATTTTCAATTCCTATATTCACAAGGGATTTGGCGCAATGGAGAAAAACTTCAACCAGAAGATTCAGTTACTGAGATTTTAAAGCAAGGAACATTGAGCCTTGGTTTTATTGGACTTGCGGAATGCCTGGTTGCCCTAACAGGAAAACACCATGGGGAAGATACTGATTCATGGCGACTTGGAAAAGAAATTGTTACCTTTATGAGAAAAAAGATGGACCAAGCAACAGAAGAGCATTGCTTGAATTTCACCTTAATTGCAACTCCTGCCGAGGGACTATCAGGGAAGTTTATCAAAAAGGATCGTGCTGAATTTGGAACTATTACAGGTGTAACCGATCATGACTACTATACAAATTCATTTCATATTCCAGTTTATTATCCTATTCAAGCAATTAATAAAATACGTTTAGAAGGACCGTTTCATGCTCTTTGCAACGGTGGGCATATTACGTATATTGAACTAGATGGAGCGGCAGTACATAATCAACTGGCTTTAAAACAGATTGTTCAAGCAATGGCACAGTATGAAGTAGGATATGGTTCAATTAATCATCCTGTGGATCGTTGTAAATGTTGTAACTATAATGGAGTTATTGAAAATGAGTGCCCTAGCTGTGGAAATATAGAAGATCATCATATTGAAAGAATTCGCCGTATTACTGGATATCTTGTGGGGGACATGTCAAAATGGAACAATGCAAAGCGTAGTGAAGAAGCAGATCGTGTGAAACATAAATGAAGGTAATGAATATTATTCATGATAGTGTAGTAGATGGTGAAGGGTTACGGACAGTTGTGTTTTTTGCGGGTTGTCCGCATCATTGTTTAGGTTGCCATAACCCAAAATCATGGAATCTTTATAATGGTACCGAGATGAGTGTGAAAGAAATTATAAAAGAAATTTCCAAAAACCCTCTAACTGATGTAACATTTTCAGGTGGTGACCCATTTTTTCAAGCTATCGAGGTCAAAGAAGTTGCAAAAGCTGTAAAAAGTTTAAACAAAAATCTTTGGATTTACACTGGCTATACACTAGAAGAGATACAAAATTCACAAAATAAAGATATGATTGAGCTGTTACATTATGGAGATGTTTTAGTTGATGGAAGATTTGAAATCAAAAAAAGAGATTTGACTCTTCCATTTCGCGGAAGCTCAAATCAACGTATTATACGCCTAAAATAAATATAATTTCCTTGCTCTTTTTCGATTATTAGTCATCACTAATCCAATATTTATGAGCAGAAAGTATCTGCTCATAAATATTGGAAATATACAATAAAAAAAATTATAAAAAAGGACATGCTCAATTCTAACATTTTTTTTGCAATGCTTTTGGAACATATACACAAAAAGGTTCGCTTTCCATGTAATCCCCCGTCATCGCAAATGCCCTAGAACGAGATCCCCCACAAACATATCGAAACTCACAAACACCGCATTTTCCTTTATAATTGTCTGGATTACGAAGACTTTGAAAAACAGGCGAGTTTCGATAAATTTCAGCTATCGGTGTTGATTTAATATTCCCGGTTTTAATAGGCAATAGCCCACTTGGGTATACATCTCCAATATGAGAAATAAATACAACTCCATTTCCATCATTTACTCCTTTTGGAGCGCGTCCAAATCCATTAATTCCGTCCATGATCCCTTCCATCAGTACATCTCTATATTGAATAATTTGATCTATTTTTTTAATTCCCTTCATTTTTTCTTGAAGAACAACGCGTCTATAGTGCTGAGCAGCAGTGGTTTTTATATCAAAAGAAACAGTTCTGCTTAGCTGGTATAGCCAGCGGAACACTCTTTCATGTTGAATTGGTGAAATCATATCTTTCTCTTTACCACGTCCTGTTGGGACTAAGAAAAATACACTCCACAACACACAACCTAATTCTTCTACTAAAATTGCCATATCTTTAAGTACACTCAAATTATAATTAGAAACAACTGTATTGACTTGAATAGGGATTTTTAATTCATTTAAATGATGAATTGCATCCATTGTTAATTTAAATGACCCCTCTGTTCCTCTAAAATGATCGTGTACTTCAGCTGTTGGTCCATCTATACTAAATGCCCATCTAGCAATCCCAACATCTTTTGCTTTTTTAATCGCTTCTTTAGTAACTTTTGGAGTAGCACTGGGTGTCATGGAAACCCGAATACCTTTCTTCACCGCGTATTCAGCAATATCATATATATCCGAACGCATTAATGGATCCCCACCAGTAAAAACCAGCATCGGATTATCCATTTCATATATATCATCAATTAGTTTTTTTCCTTCTTCTAATGTTAACTCAAAAGGATCACGATAATACTGAGCTTCAGCACGACAATGTAGACATTTTAATTTACATGCTCTTGTTAACTCCCATATTACAATAAATGGGTTTTTATTATAATCACGATTTATCAAAAAGAAAGCCTCCCATCAACTTACATACTATATTGTAAAATTATATGTGCATTTATGTTGTGAGATTTATCACGCATAAGTTTTTAGCAATTAAAAATCCCTCACCAAAACAAATAAAATTAAGATAAAAAAGCACTCACCTATAAGTAGGAGAGCGCTTTTTATTTTAAAAATATCTTAAATATTTATATTTTATATCTTTTTTATATAAATTTAATTTACTTATTATTTCTATTAGATTTCATCAAATCATTTAGTAATAAATCTAATTCTCTACTATAACAAATTACCTTTTCATGAGTGAATCCATACTGCTTAACAAGCGATATTAATTCTTCTTTTTTTTCAATTACTTGATTTAACTTCTTATAATTAGACATAGTTTTTGTACAATCCCGTCTTACCTACATACAGGTCATCTAGGCAGCATTTTTGTTAGATGCTCTATTTAGAACACAGCTCTTTATAATATTTATTTCCCCTTAACACCCATATACAATATATTTACAAATATCAAATACAAAATCTATGAACTAAAAAAGTTATACCTACTTAACTTATTACACACCTTTATATGCTTGTTTATATACTTCTTTTAATTCTGAAATCAATGGAAGTTTCGGATTTGCTGGTGTACATTGATCTTCAAATGCTCTTTCCGATAAGACATCCACAACATTTTCAAATGCTTCTTGTTTTACTCCTTGTCCTGCAATACTCATATTAATATTCAATTCTTTTCCAAGGCTGCTAATTGCTTGTACCAGAGATTCTACCCCTTCTTCTACTGTACTTGCTGGCAGCCCCAATGTTCTTGCAATATATGCATAACGTTCATCTGCCACAAAATGCTCATATTTTGGGAACAATGCATGTTTTCTCGGCTTAATAGCATTATAGCGAATTACATGCGGCATTAAGATTGCGTTAGCGCGTCCATGTGGAATGTGAAATTCTGGTCCAAGCTTATGTGCCAAACTATGATTAATACCAAGAAATGCATTTGCAAAAGCCATACCTGCAATTGCAGAAGCATTATGCATTTTCTCACGTGCTTCTTCATCATTTCCATTTTTATATGCTCTCGGTAAATATTTAAATACGAGATCAATGGCTTTTAAGGCCAATCCATCTGTATAGTCATTTGCCATAATAGACACGTATGCTTCAATTGCATGTGTTAATACATCCATTCCAGTGTCTGCTGTTACATGAGGTGGCACTGTCATTACAAACTGTGGATCAATAATCGCTACATCTGGTGTTAATTCATAATCAGCAAGTGGATATTTTATATTATTTTTTTTATCTGTAATAACCGCGAATGGTGTCACTTCTGATCCCGTTCCTGATGTTGTTGGAATCGCAACAAATTGTGCTTTTTGCCCTAGTGTTGGAAATTTACATGTACGTTTTCTAATATCTAAAAACTTTTGTTTGATTCCAAAGAATTTTGTTTCTGGATATTCATAAAATAGCCACATTCCTTTTGCTGCATCCATTGCTGAACCTCCGCCCAATGCAATAATTACATCAGGTTTGAAGCTTCTCATCATCTCAGCACCCTTGAATACTGTTTCATCTGATGGATCTGGTTCTACCTCTGAGAAAACACCTACTTTTACATCATTTAAATGCTGTTGTAAGTAATGTGTAACTGTGTCCACATATCCCAGGTCTACCATTCCTGGATCCGTTACAATGAATGCTCGTGAAATGTTTGGCATCTTAGCTAAATATTGTGTCGCATGTTTTTCAAAAAAAACCTTAGGTGGTAATTTGAACCATTGCATATTATTTTTTCTATTCGCCAAACGCTTTACATTTATTAAATGTGTAGCTGTTACGTTTTGAGAAACAGAATTTTTACCGTATGAACCACAACCTAATGTTAAAGATGGAATAAATGCGTTATATATATCACCAATCCCACCTTGTGCTGATGGTGAATTTACAATAAGGCGACAAGCTTTCATTCTTAAACCAAATTGTTTTTGTACTTCTTTATTTGTAGAATGAATAACCGCTGAATGCCCTAAGCCACCTAAATTTAACATTTCTTCACAATATTTAAATCCTTCTTCTTGTGAATTTGCTTTGATACAAGCTAATACTGGGCTCAATTTTTCACGTGATAGTGGATATTCTGCACCCACTCCCTTAATTTCAGCTACAAGTATTTTTGTATCTTCTGGTACCTTAATGCCTACTAATGATGCAATATAATGTGCTGATTTCCCAACGATATCACTATTTACTGCACATGTATTTTCATTAATAACAAGCTTCTCTAGTTTTATTCTCTCTTCTTCGGTAACAAAATAACAATTGTTGTCTTGCATTTCTTTTTTTACACTATTATAGATTTCTTTATCTACAATGATTGCTTGTTCAGAAGCACAAATCATACCATTATCAAATGTTTTTGATAAAATTAAATCATTTACAGCTCGTTTTACATGTGCTGATTTCTCTAAATAACAAGGTACATTCCCAGGTCCTACCCCTAAGGCCGGTTTCCCTGTAGAATATGCTGATTTCACCATTCCAGCACCCCCGGTTGCAAGAACAAGTGCAACCCCCTCATGGTTCATTAATCTTTTTGTTGCCTCAACAGAAGGTTTTTCGATCCATTGAATGCAATTCTCCGGTGCCCCTGCCTTAATTGCAGCATCTCTTAAAATTTTAGCCGCTGCAACAGAGCATCGCTGAGCAGATGGATGAAAAGCAAAAATAATTGGGTTTCTTGTTTTCATTGCGATTATTGCTTTAAACATAGTAGTAGAAGTAGGATTCGTTACTGGTGTCACACCAGCGACTACACCTACTGGTTCGGCAATTTCAATGACTTCTTCATGTGGATCTTCATGAATAATTCCTACAGTCTTATCTTTTTTTATGCTATGCCAAATATATTCAGTCGCAAATATATTTTTTGTACATTTATCCTCATACACGCCTCGACCAGTTTCCTCAACCGCCATTTTTGCTAATGGCATATGTTGATCTAATCCAGATAGTGCCATTTCATGAACAATATGATCTACTTGCTCTTGCGTATAAGATTCTAGTGCTTTTAGAGCTTCTTTTCCATTTTCAACTAAAGTATTAACAACTTCTTGTACTTCATTTTCATCTTTAATTACTACGTTGACCATTGCTTGTACTTCTTTTTCGTCTGTCTTGTTTGTCATATTAAAGCCTCCAGATCACTATAAAAATAGATTTAAAATGTTGGAACTTATTTTTTTCATCTTGCCTATTAAGTAAAAGCTTAAAACATGTGAAGTATTTCACAAATAATAATGTGAAATTTTCAACTACTCCTACTATACATGAAATGACTATTTTTTATTGTGTATTTTTTGTGAAGTATTTCACAAATTTTTATAATAATTCTAATCAATAATTACTTATTTACACAATCAATATATACAATTACATTCTCAGTTGTATTATTTCTCAATTCAATGTACACCTCAGCATTGAAGTACAATATTTGTTGATGCCTTAATATCTCAATTTCATTATCAATTATAACCATTGTTTCACCGAAAACTGCATACATACATATATCCTTGTTCAAATATTTTGGTATGACAACATTACCTGACGGGTTAATGAAAAAAAATGATGGAAATGTACTTTCAGTCTTATTAATAATTGTTTTGAATACCTCATCATTTAATCCCATAGGTGTTACATTTTTTAGTTGCATAAATATCACTCCTATTCATGTATGAAAAATTAAATAAAGTATAATAAATATATACTCTACTCTTACAAACTTATAGCTAGGATCTCGACTTTGCCTATAAGTTTATAACTATTAATTTCCTAAAGCAACAGTAATTCATCTCCTTTTAAAGGGCTATTAATTTGTTATAGTACGTAAATCTCTTTGTTCTGATAACTTTACTAAAGAAGATATTTAACACTTATATGTAATTTTATCTAGTATTATTTAATGTGTATAGTAATTAGAAATTTTTATTAATAAATTTTAAAAACATTAGTATATATAATGTAAATTATTTTTTTATTTAAAAATATATTGTTTGTCCCCAGTCTCTCTAAAATATTCCCCCTTTTCTTAAAATCTTTTATAAATATATATCTTATATATATTAAAAATATAAAGATAAAACTTATATAGGTTCATAAAATATAGAATAAAGCTTGCTATGACAATGTTTTTAACATGCCCTACTGTAAAAAATCATAAATGGTATGTAATGGGAGTGTAAAAATAGACTTTGTTGTACACTCCTTTCTACATAAAATCATAAAATAATATCACTATTCCTACATAAAAAATGAAGGAAAATAATTCATCTATGAGTATATTTATTCATTCGCAAATAAGAAGACATTCTCGATATTTGTCCCCAATTTGTAGTCATTTGTACACAATCTATACACAATGATCATTATTTAATCCACTTAATTCAGTTATTCATATTTAATCACATAAAACTTGATGAATTTTAGTAGATTTATTTATAGAATCCTTTTATAGCAACAATAGTATGATATTTGTATTCACAAATGATACTTTTTATAAACATATCCACTAAAAATTTAATTTTTCTTATGATTTTATGTAGGGTAAAATCTCTATTTATATAGGTATTGGATATCTTTTCAAGTTACTATTGTGGAAATTAAGAATGATGAATAACTTTTATTGTATAGAAGTGCATAAAAAAAGACTCTATTTTCAATAGAATCTTTTAGAAAAGTATATAAATGTATCTAATAGAAAGACTTTGAATGATAGAGCCAACACGAATAGCCCTCTACTTTGATTTTTTTTCAAATATAGAGAGCTGAAAATGATTACATTTCTTCCATTACTTTTAATACCTGTTCAGTTGATGTTACTTGAATTCCAGCACGTATCAGCTGTTCCAAGGCACGTATAAAAGTAATTAAATTTATGCTACCAGGTACTTCAATTACCCTTAGCTTTTCTTTTGGTAATTTATCTATCTTTTCAATGAACAATTCACGTACATCACTAGGAATAAAGCGTTCTTTATGTCCTTTTATTTTTAGAAGTTCACGCATTTCTATTTCTAAAGCCATATAAGCATTTAGATTTGCACCTTGTTCATAAGCGTATTTTCTAAATAATGTTTCTTCTTGATATCTTAGATAATTACGATGGTAAGATTCCTCTGTAACAGGTACGGCAAATTTGTTCTTTAATAACTCAAATGTTTTACGGAACAGCTTCTTGATGCTTCGGCGAGAGTACATAGAGAAATGCAATCCGAAATCAAATATAGCTTGTTCTTTTTGTTTTGCTGGTACGTGCTGTGTAATAAGAGGATAAATCCCTTCTTTAGCTGCGGTATCAAGAATATGATACTGTGATGTTTGATTTAATAATTTTTTCAGTGTATACACTAACTTACTTGGATATTTTTCAGTGCGATCAATCATGTCACGCAAACTATGTATTACACTACGAATTTGTCGATGACAGGTATTTTTAAGTACATGAATAAATTTATTCATGTCTCGTGTAAATTCCCCAATATGCATTTCTTGTAGTGTAGATTCAATAAATCGGGCTTTACGGGCATACGTAACCTTTGGAGTAAAAGGATCACGATACTGTAGTTCGCCTGATTCTTTTCCACATAAGAAGTCTGAATGAATAGATAAAAATAAAGTCGTGTATTTTTTCTTGTTTTGAACCCCTTTTTGTAGTTTGCAGATTTTGAATAGTGGAGTTCCTGTACAAGGCAATACAGTCGTTAGTTCTTTCATAACTGCACGAATTTGATGTGGATACTTCTTATGTAGAAAGCGGTACATCCCACCAAAGTGAGTCTTATTACCTCTTTCATCCTGTGTGTTTAAAGAACGTTTTAATGTAGTTTCTCTATGCTGTTGCATAGCAATATCTAAGAATAGCTTCTTAGATGCTATTGAAAGTTCAAAGAAAGCCTTTGTAAAGACTACAGGACTAATGTAAACATAAGGATTTGCTTTTTCTGTTTCTTCATTCATAAAATGAGTTATTTTAATTGTGTATCGACTATCTAATTCATTTTCAATCGTAATAATGTTATGTAGGCTTAATTTTCTTAATGCAATATAGAATTGAGAATGCTGTATACATGCCAATTCTTCTTTGTATTGTTTATAGTCTTCCCAAAGCATATGTACTGTTACGTTTGGAATAATACCATTCGTATAGCATTTTTTATGTAGATAAAGGAATACTTCAAGATCTGCATTTGTAATACCGTACAATTTATGTTTTCTTCCCATTGTCTTTGAAATAGTATGACGTGAAAAAGATGGTTTTGCCTGTGCAACAAATCCATCGATATCCGCAATACGTTCTTCATACGACATTTGATTAATAATATCTTCAAGGTATGTATCTTTATAGCTATAGTATTTTCCTTCCAATGCATCAACAAGTGCTTGCCAAGATTTTAATGTAACTATAACCGCATTAGTAGATTGTCCATTTAGACTACGTTGATTACGAATAACAAATGATTTGCTCATCTTTTTCACCTCCTATACAAATTAAAATATACATATCCGTACAATATAAAATATACCGATTTTAATTATAGCAAATCAAAATTTGATGAAATGGGTCCCTTTAAGAGCAAACATGAAAAAATGAAATGTACGTTAATCCCTTTCATACCAAGGGGTTTCGGATTTTGTTCTATTTTTTTTATGGACATGATATCACTATGGATTTTCATGTTCCGAATAAATAAGAAAGTGAGTTGTAAAATGCTAATAAACGTTGTTCTAATGGGGTTGGAAGCTTATTTTCACAAAAATATAAGGGACATGATAGGGCTGTGGATTTTCATATTTCTATTTATTATAATTTACATGAAAATCGTCAATAAACATTGATGTTAAAGGGATTTATATGAAATTTGGTATTTATAAAAGGAACGTGATACCGCTAGGAGTGATTCATCTTTTCAGATAGAAAGGGACATGATACCGCTATGAATTTTCATGTTCTATAATTCCCTGAAATTTGAGAAGATGTTGTATAAATGCATGATATATAAGGGATTTAAGAAGATTTATTAAACATGAAAGGGACATGATACCGCTATAAATTTTCTTGTTTCATACCTTGAATATAGAAGAAACCCTTTTGTATCAAGGGTAGAAAAGATTACGGAAAAAATATATAGTTTAATTTCATGGAACATTTAAGACTGGATTTTTTCATGTTTTAGTCAAAAGGGACATGATACCGCTATAAATTTTCACTTTGTATGCAAGCTTTAAGGAGTATTACCATATATGCAATGAAACTTTTAAAACATGAATAACCTTGCTTTTTCATGTTTAATCAAAAGGGACATGATATCGCAAAAGAATTTCATGTTTCAGCTAATTCCTTGAAAAATATTAGGTTTCTTATAACGTCTTACCTTTTCCAAATGGATACAGTCTTGTATAATCAGTAAAAGAAGTGGTTATAAGCATACGTGCTAAATTATCACTAAGGGATGGTTGGATAGAACTTACTGTATTCTTTTTTATTTTCATGAATAGGAACATCATAAGGCTATATAGATTTAAGTTTAAATCATTCTCAATTGTAAATTAAATAAGGAGAAGGATGTATATGGATAATGTTCTACAATTGTTTAAAGATGCATTAGTAATATCAGCACCTATCTATAAACATAATGAACAATTGTGGTATAAATGGAATGCTTATTACTTAGAAGTTAAAGAAGATACTAGTAGGATCGTAACTTCGGACTATTTTTCCCCATCATTTTCAATGCTTGTACAGTGGCTTGAACAGCAGCAAAAAAAGGGAATCTCCTCTTTGGAAATATTCACTAACATAGAAACTTACCAAATTGAAATTGATGTGGCGATAGGATTATTTGTGGAGCAAGAGTTTTCAAGAACTAACAATGAAACCTTGCAGGAACCAAAGGAATCTAATACAGGTTTAGAGCACGATAATTATTATGAAGTAAATAATTCTGCGGTTTATTATAAATTAAGAGATGGTATAGCAAAGAATCAATTTGAAGAAGATGAAAATACAAAGTTGAAATCTTATCCAATTGAAACGAAAGATAGTAGTGGAGTTGCACAACTTTCTTCACATAAAGATGAAGATTTAAGATTAATAAATATTGAAGAAGCCGCTCGTTGGAATACATTGGTTGATGGTGTAATGAGTAATATGGATGATTTAACTGCTGACTGTCTAGATGCAATTACTATCCAATGGTTAAATGAGGCAAAGTCCCCTGATGAATTCATAGACTTTTCATATAATCAGGTATTAGAAATGTGTAGCATACCTAAAGCAAAGGCTAATAACACAGAATATTATCGAGCAGAAGATAAAATAAAGGTTGCCAAACGTATTGCCGCCTTAGCAAGTATTTTTATCTATTTAAATGATGATAATGAGGTAGTTGTATTAAATGATCGAGCTGAAGCAGGTAAACATTATGAAGTAAAGCGAGAAGTTATTAAGAGGCTTTTTGTATTAGATTCTGTGGTACTCTGGAGAGATAATAACACTAACGAATATATGGGGATAGAATCTTGCAGGATTAAGCCAGGGAGCTTCTTATCAAGTTATTTATATGGTTCTAGTAGTACAACGGCACTGTTATCAAAAAAAGCGTTGGAATATAATAGTTATAGACATAAATATCATAAGAGATTGATTCGTTATTTAACTTGGCAATGGAGAATTCGTCAAATGTTCTCTAGTTTAAAAAGGCCTTACTCTATAGGAGGAGATAAGGGATTACTGGCAGTCATGGGTGTAAATCAAAATCAAAAACCAAATCGTATTCGTGAACAGTTAGAAAATGTTCTTATTGATTTAGAGAAGGAAAAGGTAATATCACATTGGGAGTACAGTGAAGATTTAAAAGAGGAAATGTTAACAAAGAAGAATTGGTTTAAGAACTATTATGCTCAGTTAGGCATAATAATTTTACCGCCGAAAGAATTAATGAATTCAATAGAAAAAATAGTGAAGAAAAAAACAGTAGATATCATACAAGAAGAGCCTCCTGTGAAAATAGAAAATAACAATTCAGATGTTGATGAGTATGAAAATTCAATTAGAGAAAAAATATCATTCTTCCATGTGAATAAAAATATTACAATGCGAGATCTATCAAAAGAAATAGGTATATCACAACCTACCCTTTCTAGGTTCTATAATAAGAAAACAAAACGCCTTTCAGGCACGGCTAAAGATAAATTAAATCAGTGGTATAAAAGACAAATTATTATTGATAAGATGTAGAAAAAGCTTAAATCCATGATAAAAAAGAGTCCCTGAAATAGGGACTCTTTTTTATCATGGATTTATAACGTTAGTTACCAAATAAATTGGCTGTATCCAGGTCTTCATATTCATCTTTTAGTACCGCTTTTTCAGCTGTTGATTCATTTTCTATATGTGTATCTTTAGAAGTAGAATTCTTTTCATTAGATGAAATTATTCTATTTGAATCGGCTACCTCTTCTTCATTTGCTTGGCTTTCTTTTTGAATAGTAAGGTTTGAATTATTTAAAAGTATACGCTTAACATCATTTAAAAAGTCTTTATCTTGAAGTAAAATTTCTTTTTGCATTTGTTGCTGTATCTTATAATCAGCCACGTCTTGTAATCCGTGTTTATCAATAAAATAGCAAACAAGTTTATACAAAGAATCGGCTATATTGCTTTGTGACTCGAACCATTTAAAGAATTCTTCATTCTCAATCTTCTTGAGGTTCCAGAAGAAGGACTCTCTTTTTTTGTCGGACATACTATTTCACCTTTTTTCGAGAAAGAATTTTCTTGATAATTTGCATCCCCTTAGCATTCATATCTACAGCGTATTTCTCTGGAATCCACAATAAGTACATTCCAACTCGCTCACAATACTCTAATAATTGATTATATAATTCATCTTTAAAAGTAATACTTCCCCCACCATACACACATAAAACTTCAGCTTCACTGGCTGTATTGTTTACATATTTTTCATCTGTATCTTCTAGGATTAGTTCAGCTTGTTCCACTTTTGTAATATTAAAGTGGGTTGTTGCCTCTTCATGGTATTTATGATCTATATCTTGAAGAATCTGAGAGAATTGTTGGCGTTTAATGTTTGTGCCACGTTCTTGATTTAATAATTTTACAGCTTCTTCCGTAGCATGGCCGACACCGCGTCTTTCACCGCTACAAGCATCAATTACTGGATTTACGCCCACTGTGTAGATATACTCAGTTGTTCCATCCCCAATATCAGAATGTAGAATCTTTTTGTTTTTAAAGAAAGAGCCGTCAATTGTATTGATTTCAAGTTTTTTTGCATATAGTTTAGTGAAATCAGTAAACATCTCCTCTTCCCCTTCAAGAATTGCAAATAACGGAGGAACACCCTCTTGTGTAATGTTTGCACTATTAAATGTTAAGCTAACCGTTACCTGCTCTTCTCCTACATAAACCACTACAACATGATTTGAATTAGTAAAACGTTGTTCTAAATGTTTAGCGTTTACGGGTGTCCATTGGCTTGCTGGGATAGCTGAAATAAGGTCAACAGTCACATTGATTGATTGTGGCAGTTGTTCTGTTCGTTCCCATTCAAGTTGAACTGATTTGTTTGCGATTAATCCTAGCATATTAATTAGTGGTAAATCATCATTGTATTTTTGACCGACTTTAATGTTCATGTTTTTAGGGTTTTTGCCTGTTAACATCGCACGATTTCCAATGAAATACATCCCGGATCTTCGAATTGATTTACTAGCAATATTCACGAACATATTATCTACTAAATTAACTACGTTTTTTTGGATGTTTGTCTCTGTAACATTAGGCATTGAGTAAACACTTTGATATACATTTTTCATTTTTATGTATTCACCATTGATGTAACCTTTAAATGAATCGTTCCCAATATCACCTTCTATGTCTATATGAAGAGTTTTGCCTTTTAAACTTGCCATTATACATCACCTCTATGAAATTTATTTCTAATTTATATCTAATAAATATATTATAACCTATAAAACCTTTAACAACAAGGGTTTTATAAGGTTTATGAATATAAAATATAGTTAAAATATAAAATGGATATAAAATAAATATAAATTAGATACTAAATCAAGATGAGTTGGGTTATTTCAGGACATTTCTGGCCCTTTGTATTTTTTAGATATATATTAGATATCTAAAAAAAATCAATAAAATATAAAAGGCGTTATTGGTGGGAGGAATACGTTTGTCGAAGATGCCTTTTAAAATATCATGTTGTTTCTATGGTTTACGGATAGCCTATTGATGATATATTTTGGGGATCCAAGGGATATCTAGTGGAATGAGGTATACATTTTAATCAGGAGAAAGAAAATTAGAATGCAAATAAGATTAATTACGAATATGACTTAAACATACTTGAATAGTTAAAATGGTTAGCCGAATAAACGTTATAAAGGTGTTATTTCAGTGTTTGATATTATGTGAACGCTAGGCGTTATTAATGCGTTAAACCCCCTCTATATCAATGATTTCAATGTTTTTTATAAACCAATAGCTGATAAAAGAAATGAGATTGGAAGATTAGATGTTTTTTGGTGTAGTAACGCATTGAAAGACGGTTTTAAACTGAGTTCTTTATTTATAAGTTTGTTTTTGGCTATTTTGATGATAATTATAACCAAAAGACTAAAAAAGTAGTATGCAAATTAACCCTCTACATATCAAGTGTAACATATACAACAAAAATACATACTCAAGGTATTTTTGTTGTATATGTTCTATTTGTATCTGCAGCACTCCTTTAAAAGAATAGAGAATCTATGAAATTTGATTTGAATATAAAAAATGAACAGGATTAATTACAGATTTATATATATTTGCTAAACAAACGTTATTATGGTGTTTATCTGGCGAACTTAGCAGATGAACACCAGGCGTTTTTAAAGCGTTAAACACTGTAATAGCAACATTTAAAGGTGGTTTTAAAGAGAAAAGGGTTTACGTAATGATAAAACCTATACAAACTATTTTTCTTATTATTGAACTCGAAAAATAGTTTGTATAGGCTGGCTGTAAAGAATTTCAATTGAAGTATTTCTATAAAAAAAATCATATAGATATCAAAGTAGTCTCTACATACTTACTTAGGTCATAGTGGCAATATAAAGCTATGTTGAAAAGGTGTTTTTTAGGAGATCAATTGGTAACATACTTTGAAAAATAAAACTTCGTTCTAAAGCAACTAATATAATATGATTTAGGATTGGGTTATATATCTAGGTTGTTGATTGGTTTGCATACTTTTACTGTTTATAGTAGGAATGTAGTAATTGATTCTCCGTGAACGCTATGCGTTCACGGAGAATCGCAGGAATGCTGGCTTAAAGTTTAAAAGTAAGATATTTAAATAGATAATGAAAAACCTTTATTGCTCTTGTTTTATTTTTGAAATTAGCTCTAAATTTTTATGGCAAGACACCAAATTTTTTAACCAAATCTTATATTTTTTCGGATTATACATTTAAGTTTCTTAAGCTACATTAAATACAATAGTTTTATTATATGAACGTTTTAGAAGTGTTATTTAGGCGTTGTTATTTTGTAATGGGGCCTTCTTGATTCAATTTTTAGTTGTATATTTATATATTAATTAATTCGTTTTTTTTTGATGGTTAGAGCAGAAAGTTTGGCCAATAGATAGCAATCTTAGTCCGGAGAGAAGTACGATGGGTATAAGCATATGTTTTTTGAAGTGAATGACTCTAGTCCAAACAAAATAAAATTTTGCACAAGAAACAAACGAATGGGAATATGATTATAATAGGTGATCAAACAAAAATATCTATAATCTATAGTGGAACGCTGTTTGCAAAGCCTATGACTTAGTACGACTGTTAGATGATACATAAAAGAATTAATGAAAATTGGTACTTCTGTTGAGAATGATGTGGGATTAGGAATTAAAGAAGTTTTTTATTTATAAAAAAGCTAAATTTGTTCGAACAGTAGAAACTAGCTAACAAAAACAAAACCTATTCTTTTCAGAAGAACGAATGATACTTTGAACTGGAATATCTCATAATAGATATATTAATCAAGGATTAACTAAAAAAATAAATCTATTCATTTCTAGCTTTACAATATAATTATAAAGAAATAGAAAAATTCTATAATGGGATTTATGAGTGTAACGAAAGTTACTATCACACATTGAGGGTTTCGTGAACGTTATAAAAACGGTGATGAAACCCTCGGAAAATATTTTTAACACTACTAACTATTTTTTGTATAGAATGTATTTAATATGAGAATACTATTAATGTGAAACTGTGACCTCTTAACAATATTGCGATCTATTTAATATATGAGATTACTGTTTTATCCTGTTTTTCACAATTTCGTCAAGCATGGGATGATAGTTTACAATTGCAATGAGTTTTCTGCAACCAACATCCTATCTTAAGAATTCATAAAAAGCAATATCTACAATTATATGATAACAAGCCAAGCATTTTGGCTTACGTCAATCGGCATACACCTGCCACTTTCACATTTTTGAGGAAGTAGTTCTTTGTCAGAGATTGATAAAATTCATGCAATAATTTTGAGAATGCTACTATTAAGCAACTATGCTTTTAAATGATGTTACCAAATCGAAGACGTTATAAATTTAAATTATTAATCCTAATTATAATCTATAAAGGTTAAGTGGATATTTTAATGTATCGGGATTCTTGGAGAATTTAAACATTATCAAAGTGTTATTTTAGTGTTTATTTTCACGTGAACGCTATCCGTTATTTTACCGACTAATCCCGTAACTACAACGTTAGGAGTTGTTTAAAGAGAGTTACTCCTAACAGGCGTATGAATAAATAAAATAATTATTCATATGATGTTTAGTTCCTTTTAAATGATAAAAATAAAATATGTCTATACATAAATTAT